>JBEILM010000507.1:0-1002 GCA_040379205.1 Gemmatimonas sp. | reverse complement strand
GACGCTGCCGGCCGGTCCGGCCGCGGTGTGCGCCTACACGGGGCCCTACGACCACATCGGGGCCGCGCACGACGCCTTGCAGCAGTGGCTGGTGGCCCAGAGCCGGCAGCCGGTGGGCCCGGCATACGAGTTCTACCTGAACGATCCCGTCACCACGGCCCCGGCGGCGTTGCGCACCAACGTGCTGCGGATGGTGCGATAGGGCGGGGCACTGGCCGGCCCACCGGAGCGCACGCCGACCGCCTACCCGAGCGCGGGCCGTGGGGCCAGCGCGGCGTCCGGCGACTCCTCGACGATTTGCAGCAGGTCCGCCTCCGTCACGATGCCCACGAGGTGCTGGTCCTCGAGCACCGGGAGGCACCCGATTCTCAGGGACCGCATGAGGTGAGCCGCGCGCTGCACCCGTTCGTCCAGCCTGATCGTGGCCGTGGGCGCCTGCATGATCTGGCGCACTTCGATGGTGGCGTTGTGCTGCATGCGCTCGACCTCGCTGATCCGGACCTGCAGGGTTGAAACGGCGGCGCGCATGAGATCCCGATGGCTGACAACGCCGACCAGCCGCCCATGGTCATCCACCACCGGGACATGCCGCACATGTGCCCACTTCATGATCTCTTCGACAGCGCGCAGGTGCTTGCCCGCTTGGATGGTGAACACCTTGGTGGTCATGATGTCTCTGACGCGCACGGAGAGCTCCCTGCCTGGCGGGAATTGGTCGAACCGGGGGCGAACCGCCCCAACCTATCACAAGGCCCGTGGTCCTCACACGCGGCGCCGGCATGGTCGGCGGCAGCCTGGGGACGGACCGCACGAGGCGTTCAGCCCGCCCTGCAGCCCGGTTACGGGGAGCCGGGCGCACGCGTCGCACGATGCAACACACGACGCCCCCCACGACATGAATGCCGTCGTTTCGCTGGAAGAACTGGAAAGGAGCTGGCAACGCATCGACGCGTTGATCGCGGTGCGCAATTGGCTCAATGGCGCGATCCTTCTGCTCCTCGT
>JBEILM010000506.1:0-1006 GCA_040379205.1 Gemmatimonas sp. | reverse complement strand
GGCAGCGTTGTGCGCGGGTGCTTGGCCGGCACGCTCGTTGGCGCGAACGTGCAGTTCAGATTTGTGCAGCGGGAAGCTTCAGGAGAGTTACACGCGGGAACCTCGCGATGTGAACTGACGCGCCTGACCGACGGGCGCTTACGACTCGTCGAGCACTTTAGGTGGAGTACGCGAGCTGGAGAGGGTGTCAACCTGTTCGAGGAGCAGCGATGGGACGCTTCCGGCACGTGGGACTAATGCTACTAGGTTAAGTCAGGAAGAATCATTCCATGCCCGCCGGCAGGTCGGACACCAGGCCCCCAGCGAATCAGGAGGGCTTGGAGCTGTCGGCGGAGTGCGGGGAGGGTGACGCGCGGCGTTTTTTCTGCGAAGGCCTTCGAGGACCAGAAACGCGTACGCCATCGAGGCGAGCGTCACGTGATGATGCCACCCCGGCCACGAACGCCCCTCGAAGTGGTCCAGCCCGAGTTCGTCCTTGAGTTCGCGGTAATCCTGTTCAATGCGCCAGCGACCCTTGGCGAGGCGCACGAACCGCCGCAGCCCCAGCTGCTCCCCACGGAGATCGGCGAACCAGTACGTCGTGGGGGCCTCGGTGTCGGTCGGCCACTCGATGAGCAGTTCGACCGCCGCCGTGGGCAGCGGGCCCCGACGGCTCCCCCCGTGCGCCAGCCACAAGACGGTCCGCGCAAACCGGGAGCGCATGCTCCCCCTGGTCCCCTGGCGCCACGTGATCGTTCGCCACGCGCGCGCCGGCAAGGCGGCCGCGAGCTGGTCGAGCGAGTGGCTCGGGGGGAGCTGCGTGGCCGGCGGTCGCTTGGCCGGGCGTCCCCGCCCGCGATACGCCGGGGCCGCAGGTGGAGCCGTGTGTCATCACCAATGTGAAATTGCTCAGAAGTACCAAGAAGAATTGCTCACTTGGGAGCTTTCCTGCGGGGCCCTCCGCGGGCCTCGTGCCGACGCGACCTTGGTCTCTTCCCGTCGGGGAGGAGACTGGTGTACAGCAGGG
>JBEILM010000505.1:0-1008 GCA_040379205.1 Gemmatimonas sp. | reverse complement strand
CCGCGTGTTCAGCTGGCCCCATGCCGCGACCTGCTCGTCCCGCCAGTCGCCCGGCGTGAAGTAGTCGCGCATCTTGCAGAGGATCGCCTGGTCGGGCTGCACGCCCGTGGTGAGGTCGCCGTACAGCGACGCATACTCGGCGACGGTGATAGTTCCGTGCGCGAGCGCATCGTCCAGATCGCAGACGAACAGCGGCACGCCTGCGCCTGCGTATGCAATCCAATACGGCACCGCCGTCGAGGGATTTGGATCGTAATCCTCCGTGCAGTTATCGCAGGGGGGGATGTAGATCCGGTTTCCAGGCGCGCAGAAATCCTTAGAGAACACGCCGTCTGGGATCTTCCAGTGCCGCTCGAAGTACACCACGCCGAGAAACTGGTTGTAGAGCGATCCCTGCGAGCAGGTCGCGTTGCCGTTGTTGTAGCAGGTGACCTCGTCGAGCCACTTGCACGGGCTCGGGTACCGCGCATCGGCGTCTTGCATGATGAACCGCATGCGGTTCGTGAGCCAGGTCGTTTGGCACTGGCAACCGACGCCAGCGCCTGCGCAGCATGGATCGGTTGCCGCAGGCCAATCGACGCCGCCAGGCTCGCAGCCGGTCGTGCCGCTCGGCGGCGGGCCCGAGCAACCGGCGAAGCTGCAGCCGCGCGGAAGGCTGCACAGACCCTCGGCGCCTCCACCGAACGGCGGGTAGGCAACGCGATAGAAGCAGCCGTAGAACTTATAGAGCGCCACAATCGGGTCGCAGCTTGCCCAGGTCGTTCGGTAGTGCACCTGCTTGTTGTTCGAGCACTGCAGCCAGACCTCGTTTGAGAAGCCTGGGCGGTAGCTCCACAGAATGAGCTCATCGTCCAGGTGGCAGCATCCCGTATTCGTGGTCTGCCCGTAGACGGTGTCGCGCAGCTCGCAGTCGCAAGTCGCGCTCGCGCAGCAGCACCAGTACGGACTAGCGGGCATCCTCGCTCCAATCGTAATGCACGGCCGTCAGGCCCTCGAGCGACCTTGCGT
>JBEILM010000504.1:0-1009 GCA_040379205.1 Gemmatimonas sp. | reverse complement strand
GTCTACGCCAAGCGCCCGTTTGCAGGGCCGCAGGCGGTGCTGGCCTATCTGTCGCGCTACACGCACCGGGTGGCCATCTCCAACAGCCGGCTGCTCGCTCTGGACGAACGCGGCGTCACCTTCAAGTGGAAGGACTACCGCGTCAAGGCGGACGCCAAGGGCCAGACACGCCACAAGACCATGACGCTGGCGCCCGAGGAGTTCATGCGTCGCTTCCTGCTGCATGTGCTGCCCGGTGGCTTCCACCGCATCCGGCATTACGGCTTGTTGGCCAATGGCGCACGCAAGACCAGCCTGGCGCTGGCGCGGGAGTTGTTGCACGTCATCCCCGTTGCCGCAGCCCTGGCCAGGACCGATGGGCAAGCAGGCGAGTTGCCGTCTACCGCGCCACCGGCCTTCGTCTGCCGGCACTGCGGCCACGCCATGCTCATCTTGCAGACCTTCATGCGCGGCGAGTCGATTCGTGCGCCACCGGGTCCAGGGGGCACGCCATGACTTCTCACTTGCTGCTCTTGCGCAGTTGGCCGACCGTGCGCTCATGGACCTCGGCAGGGCCTGCCTTGCCTTGCCACTGCCTGGCCGCTCGCCCACCAGCTGAATCGGGCTCGCCGCGATGGCCCGACGTCATCACTGACGGCCGTAACGACGGCCTGAAGGCGCTTCAAGTGCCTACCCAGGCCACATCCGAAGGCGACACGGCGCCACTATCGCCATAGGGCCGCAGCGACTTCGGAGCACCACAGCATGTCCCGCGGTTTCCTCCCCCGAGGTTTGTCCAACACCTGCCCTCAGGTCTGCGCCACGCGCAGCGCCGTGGCGTCGCACGGGCAGGTGTCGAACAAACCTAAACAGCTGCAGCCACTCGAGGGCAGTCCGCTGAGTGACCGGAGGCGCTGCATAGCAGCCCTCGCCGGCACACCAGTCGCCGGCAGCGGTGGATCGACACTGCGAGGCCAAGGCGCAGGGAAGGGTTCACCCGACCAGTCGATATCAACTCGTCAGGCGCCTG
>JBEILM010000503.1:0-1014 GCA_040379205.1 Gemmatimonas sp. | reverse complement strand
CCGGCACGGTGCTCTTCATCGGCGTCGTCCACGACCCGCGCAGTTGACACAGCACCCGGCGTACTGACCGGCGCGGCGCGTCCTCGCGCACCGCATGCCGAGGGCGGGAATCGGTCGGTACCGGTTCCCGCCCCCTGTGGGTAGGGGCCCCCGTGCCGCGGTTACGGCCGCGCCAGCACCCGCCCCGGTCGTGCCTCGGTAACCGCCGTGCCTGTCCACACGAGCGCGCCGTTCACCCACACGCGCTGCATGCCGGTGGACAGCGCGCGCGGCTGCTCGAAGGTGGCGCGATCGATCACGGTGGCCGGATCGAAGAGCACGAGGTCGGCCTTCATCCCCGGCGCGAGGGTGCCACGGTCACGCAGCCCCAATCGTGCCGCCGGCATGCCCGACATCTTGTGAATCGCCTCGGTCAGCGTCATCCACTGCTGCTCGCGCACGAGCCGCCCCAGTACCCGCGGAAAGGTGCCCGCGCCGCGCGGATGGTTGTTGGCAATGCCCCCGTCACTCGCCACCATGACCCACGGCTGCCGGTAGAACGCGCGCAGGTCCGCCTCGGTCATGGCGTGGCCAATCATCCCCGATTCCTCATCCCCCTGAAAGCGGATGTAGGCCTCGATGTCGCTCACCCCCAGGCGGCGGGCCGCCTCGTCGAGCCGCTTCCCCACGAACTCGGGGTGCGCCCCCCAGCGGGTGATCTGCACGTTCTTCGCACCGCCAATGTCATCCAGCCCGCGACGCACGCTGGCCGAGTCGGTGTAGCGCTTGTTGGGAATGAGCACGCGCGGCGTGGACTGCCACGCGAGATACGGGTACGCGTCGGCGGTCACATCCACCCCGCGCCGGCGCGCGGCGTCCACCATGGCGATCGCCTCGTTGGCCTGCCCCCACACGCCCACGGTGCCCAACTTGATGTGCGTGATCTGCACCGGTACCTGACCCTGCTCGCCAATGGCAATGGCCTCGCGCATGGCGTCCATGGCCAGATCGGCTTCGTCGCGAATGTGCGAGATG
>JBEILM010000502.1:0-1022 GCA_040379205.1 Gemmatimonas sp. | reverse complement strand
TCGAGCGGACGAGGGCTGGTTGAGCAAGTTAGATTGCTGTTGCACCGAATTCCCACAGCAATTTTGAACATTTCTCACGTGGGGATCAGCAAGGGCCGATCGACGAGAATTTAGACGAAATTTGACTGAATTTTCCACAATCACGACTCATTTCCACAAACAGCTCCGGCTCGCGAGTGGTAGGGAAACTGGTAGGAAGGGTCGGTCAGAGAAGTCTTCGGGTTCAGAGAAGACTTTGCCGCAGATGACGTCGAATCTGCGCCGAAAAACCGTCCAATCTGCGCCGCAAATCCCCACATCTGCGACGCAGATGAAACCCATCTGCGCCGCACATTCGCCCCATCTGCGCCGCAGATCGCCCCATCTGCGCCGCTTCCATGTGCGATCTGCGGCGCCTCCATGTGCGATCTGCATCGTGTTCACGATGCTCGTCGCGCGCTGCAGCGGCGGGCGCCCGCTGCCGCGCTGCCGCGCGGCTGTGGCGGGCGGCAGCGGCCGTTGGCAGTGCACCCGCGGACGCGGCGCGCGAACCCGGGCATCCTCAAATGGTGGCAGGTCAGGCGGCTGGCAAGCTGCCGTACGCCACGACATGGTGGTTACTCGACGCCGTCGCTCGTCACGCGACGGCGGCGTCGAGTGACTTCTTTTGCGTTCCCTTCGGGGGGCGCGCCAACGGGCGCGTCTCTACACCTCGACCGACTCCCTCTCCAACGACGGCGGCCCCGGCGCCGAGTATGCGGACTGCGCCGACTGCGGCCCGCGCTTCCCGCCTCTTCGCCCATGTGCGCCGAGACGTGCAAC
Organism: Gemmatimonas sp.; assembly: GCA_040379205.1. Classification (GTDB taxonomy): domain Bacteria; phylum Gemmatimonadota; class Gemmatimonadetes; order Gemmatimonadales; family Gemmatimonadaceae; genus Gemmatimonas. The sequence continues at coordinate 221 of JBEILM010000502.1, read as the reverse complement.
TGGGCATCCGACGCCGATTGCGACGACGGTGGCCCCGGCTCGGGTTCCGCCCGGCCCGGGCCGACAGCATGTGGGACCGGACCATCGTCTCATGTGGTAACAAAAGTGACAGTTGTGTGTACATGACCTAGTCTACTTAAGAACTGCAGTGCCTAACGTACGAGCAATTCACAACCGAAACGATACACGATAAACCGCCCGGCCCGGGCCGACAGCATGTG
>JBEILM010000501.1:0-1032 GCA_040379205.1 Gemmatimonas sp. | reverse complement strand
CGTCCCAGCGGTGGATTATGCAGCAACCGATCGTCTGGCGTCGGATCTGGCGGTGAAAAGGACGAGTTTGGCACCGACCCAAGTTCGTACTCGGTGCATGTGACGGACCCATGCGGGCAGCGCGTGCAACCCCCCGCCAACAGTGGCCAGCGTGCCGAAGTACCGCTCGATCCCGGCTCGACGCTGTTTGAACGCGTTTGCTTCTGCCTGGTCATGCTCGAGCAGAGCGATCGCTGCGAGCCTGTGCTCGTGACTCGGCGGGTACTGTCCGACACCTGCTCCCGGTGTGCGACGCGGAGCGATGAGACGGATGCCCGCATCGGCTGCTGCTTTGTACAGGTGGCGTGAGTCGTAGTTCGCATCGCCCAGCAGCGTCGCGCCGCGCGGCAGCACGCCGCGTGCCGCGGCCCGTATCACGAGCTCACACGCCACGCCCTGTTCGGAGTCCTTCATCGGACGCACGTCCCAAGCGAGCAACCGGCGTGCATCGTCGATGAGCGCATGGAGCTTGTATCCCTTGGCATGTCGCCCGGCACCCCATCCGGTTACCGCTTCCGAATCGGCTGTGAACTCCGAAACCGCCAGCGGCTTGCCGTCGACGATCAGGATGGAGCCACAACCCGGGTTACGGCGTTGGACAATGGCGACGAGGCGCTCCAGATCTTCCAGCAGTGCGGGATCACGCAGACGCCGGCTCATCGTGGACTGGTCCGGCAGACTCCGGCGCCACGCCTGCACGGGCCAGTTGGATTGCTGGCAGGCCCACGAGATCGATCGATCGTGCATCGCCGCCCACAGCGCGACGGCCAGCACGGCACGATTGTCATATAATCCTCTGATGGGCCGCCTACGTGGCAGACGCTTTAAGGCCCAGATGACCGATCGCCAAAGTTCGCGTTCCATGCTTGTTCTCCGTGGTAAGAGACACAAGCATGGACGCGATCCGCTCCCAGCGCAACCCCGACCATGCGCCGAACGCGCATAATCCACCAGCGGGACGCAGGCCTGTAGCCACGTGGTGGAGCGACGCCG
>JBEILM010000500.1:0-1034 GCA_040379205.1 Gemmatimonas sp. | reverse complement strand
CGTGGTGGCCGAAGGCACGGTGCAGGCGGTCGCCGAGCGGAGCGAGCTGCCGCGCTGCCCGGCCAATGTCGAGCAGTCCGGCGAGTGGGTGCACATCATCGCCGAAGCGCTCGCCTTCTGCGCGAATGCGGCGCGCGCCGATATCAAGGAGGCGGCCGCAGCCGACGACGACATCACCGCCGATCTGCTGACCCGCATCACCGGCGAGGCGGACAAGCAGCTGTGGTTCGTCGAGGCTCACCTCGACGAACGGTAAGCCGGCCGGCACTGGCGCGCGTCAGCGCGCCAGCATGCTGTCCCGCCGTGCCTTGAACTCCGTGCCGGGTTTCCAGGTGGGCCACGTGGCGTCGCTGGCCACGCGATAGCCCACGGCGAGCAGGACACGCGTGTCCTCCACGGCGCCGCTCAGGTCCCAGTCGGGCTTGATCTCATCGCTCGGACGATGGTAGTCGCGGGTGGTGTACTCGTCGCGCTTCTGCTGGCCGTACGCCGCGTCCCTGCCGAGGTATCGTGTGCCGGCGTCGGTGTACAACGCCGGCACGCCCTGCTTGGCGAACTCGAAGTGGTCGGAGCGGTAGAAGAAGCCCTTCTCCGGCTCGGCATCCGGCGACAGCGTGCGCCCGGCAGGGCGCAGCACGTCGGCGAGCACGTCGTCGAGTGTGCTGTTGCCGAGCCCGATCACGGTCACATCACTCGTGCGTCCCCACTGGTTGATGCCGTCCATGTTGATGTTGGCGAGCATCTTCGTGAGCGGCACCGGCGGGTTCGCGGCGAAGTACTTGGCGCCCAGCAGCCCCTTCTCTTCGGCCGTCACGGCCGCGAACATGATCGATCGCGGCGGCCTGGCGCTGAGGGCCGTGAAGCCCTTGGCCAGCGCCAGCAGCTGCGCCACACCGCTGGCGTTGTCGAGCGCTCCGTTGAAGATCTGGTCGCCCGCCAGCGTGGTGTCGCGCCCCATGTGATCCCAGTGCGCGGAGTACACCACGTACTCGCCGCGTCGTGCTTCGTCGGCGCCTGGCAGCATGGCCACCACG
>JBEILM010000499.1:0-1036 GCA_040379205.1 Gemmatimonas sp. | reverse complement strand
TGCGGCGCCAGCGCGCGGGCCATCGAGAGCGTGAGTGTACTCACCGCGCCCTTGCTCGCGGCATACGCCACCGACGAGCCCACACCGGAGATCCCGGCGATGGACGAATAGTTCACGATCGCCCCGCGGCCGCTGCGCTCGAGCCCTGCGCGACAGGCGCGGATCATCTGGAAGGTGCCAAGCACGTTCACGTCGTTGGTGCGTGCGAATTCGCTGGAGGGCAGCGCGTCGAGGTCGCCGTGCGGAATGAAGCGCGTGACACCGGCGCAATTCACCAGCCCGTCGAGGCGCCCCATGTGCTGCTCGAAGGTCTGTGCCGCGCTCCGGCAGCTCGCGTCGTCGGTGACGTCCAGCTCGATGACCAGCGCGTGCTGGTTCAGCGCCTCGCACCTGGCGGCCACCGCGTCGGCATCGGCCCGCGTGGCGGGCAATGTGGCAACACCCACTCGCCACCCGGCGCGGGCGAAGGCCAGCGCACACGCCGCGCCGATGCCGGTGGCGGCACCGGTGATCAGTACCGCCGGCGAAGGATCGCAGCGGCTCACGGCACCCGCTCCGACACGAAGTCCCACACCCGCGAGGCGCCGAAGTGCATGCCGGTGACCCGTCCGCGCTTGTCGCGCGTGAACCAGACGGCCTGTCCGCCCCCCTCGAAGGCATCGCGATAGGTAGCGGTGAGCGTATCGGTGGCCTGCTGGCGCGGACGTACCGTGAGTCGTCCGTCGGACACCGCCACCGTGAAGGTCACGCCGATTTCATCGTTGCGGTAACGGCCCGTGTAGGCGCCAAGTTCCGCAGCCGTCGGCTTCGACGCGGACTCGGTGCGCCACGTGTGCACCACCGAATCGCCGTCGCTGGTGACGGTGCGCAGGGTGCGCGTGCGCCCATCGGCGGCCATGGCCAGGCGCAGGCGCTGACCGCCGGCGAGGTACGTGCCGTCGCGCAGGGCACGGAGCGGCGCGTTGCCGAGCTTCACGGTGCCGTCGGCGGTGTCGAGCACGGACACACTGTTCCAGCGGCCATCGGTGTACAGGCC
>JBEILM010000498.1:0-1036 GCA_040379205.1 Gemmatimonas sp. | reverse complement strand
GTGCACTTCGGGGTGCCCCGGCGTCAGGCTCTCCCACTGACGGAAGTTCCGGATCTCCTCGAGCGGGAGGTCGTAGCCGGCCAGGTACAGCGTACCGTACAGCAGCATGGACGCGTGCCCCACCGACAGCACGAACCGGTCGCGGTCGACCCAGTCGGGCGCCGACGGGTCGTGCCGCAGATGCTTGGCATACAGGGCGTACGCCAGCGGCGCGAGCGCCATGGGGGTGCCGGGGTGCCCCGACTCCGCGGCCTGCACCGCGTCCATGGCCAGGGTGCGAACGGTGTCGATGGCGAGACGCACGGTCTCGGGCGACGAAGCGGACGGCGAACCAGCAAGGGGTGACGCAGCGGACACGAAGCGCTCCGGGGACTCGGTCGAGGGGCCGCGCGCGCCGATCGACGGCGCGCCGCAGTCCCGAATCTAGCCAATCCGTCCTATTTCCGGCGCCCGTTGGCTCGCGCTCGTCAGCTCGCGCCCCCTGGCTCGCGCCGTCCCGCCGTCACCTGCTCAAGTACTTCTCCCGCGTCAGCACCAGGTGATGCGCCATGTGTCCCGCCAGCATCCACACCAGCGCCCGCGCCGACACCGTCTTGCCGCTGGCGGTGCCGACCTGCATGAGCGCCTCCTCGTCGAGCGACCGCACCAGCGCCAGCGTCGACGCGCGTACCGCCTCGAGTTCGCTGACAATGTCGTCGAGGGTGCGTTGGCCGGCCCGGCTCGCCGGCACCCAGTCGTCCTGCTCGAAGCCCGCCAGCGCGGTCCTGTCGCCACGGGCAATGCGCACCAGGCGATAGCTGAACACCCGCTCCGTGTCGTTCACATGCACCAGCGACTCGGCCAGCGTCCACTTGCCCGGGGCATAGGCAAAGCCCGCAGCCGACGGTGGGGCGTCGTGCAGCAGCGCTCGAAAGGCCGCCGGCTGCGACGCCAGCAACGCCACGATGTCGCCGCTGCCGGCAGCGGTCATCGCCGCCGCGGCGGCATCGATGTAGGTCAGGTAAAAGGGCGCGTGTTCGTCGGCGGTCGGGCGGGC
>JBEILM010000497.1:0-1044 GCA_040379205.1 Gemmatimonas sp. | reverse complement strand
TGGTTCCAGAGCTTCACCATTCCCCTGGTGATCATGGCGCCCATTCCGCTCACGCTCATCGGCATTCTGCCGGGGCACGCGATTGGTGGCGCGTTCTTCACCGCCACGAGCATGATCGGCATGATCGCGCTGGCCGGCATCATCGTGCGCAACTCCATCCTGCTGGTGGACTTCATCCAGCTCGAGGAAGCGCGAGGCCGGAAGCTGGTGGATGCCGTCCTCGAAGCCGGCGCGGTGCGCTTCCGCCCGATCGCCCTGACGGCTGCGGCCGTGGTGGTGGGCGGTCTGGTGATGGTGCTCGACCCGATCTTCCAGGGGCTCGCCGTGGCGCTGATGAGCGGGGCCGTGGTGGCCACGCTGCTCACGATGGTGGTGGTCCCCCTGCTCTACTGGGAGCTGCGCAAGAACGCGCCGCCTCTGGCCGATTCCCCGCTGCCTACGGAGACGCCCGACTGATGTGCAACGACAGGATCATCCGCCGCATGGCCGGCATCGTTGTGGTGCTGTCGGTAGCCCTGGGCTTCGTGGTCTCGGAAAAGTTCTTCTGCTTCACCGCGTTCGTAGGGCTCAACCTGCTCCAGTCGAGCTACACCAACTTCTGCCTGCCTGAAAAGCTGTTCGCGAAGTTCGGGTGGTTCGGGTGCCGCCCGGCATCCGCCAACGCCAGGGCGACCCGCTAACTTTCCGGTACCGTAACACACGAGGATTCCGATGACCGCTCCCGACACCACCGCCCGGCACGCCATCGTGCCGTGCGGTGCCTGCGGCAAACTCAACCGGGTGGAAGTGGCCCGCGCCGACGCGCGGGCCACCTGCGGCGCCTGCCAGACCGCGCTCGCCCTCGACGCCCCCGTGGTGCTGACCGACGCCAACTTCGACACGGTGGTCGGCAGGAGCACCGTACCGGTGCTGGTCGACTTCTACGCCGACTGGTGCGGCCCCTGCAAGATGATGGCCCCGGTCTTCGCCGACTTCGCTCGGCGTCAGAAGGGGCGCGTGCTGGTGGCCAAGGTGGACACCGATGCCAACCCCGGCGTGTCGGCG
>JBEILM010000496.1:0-1048 GCA_040379205.1 Gemmatimonas sp. | reverse complement strand
CGGATCGCGCTCGCGACGACGCACCGGTACGTCAATGCGCCGCGTGCCGCGCAGGTAGGCGCCGGTGATCGACGCCGGATTGTCCATCACGTCCTGCACGGTGCCGTCGGCGATGACCTCGCCACCGTGCTTCCCGGCGCCGGGCCCGAGGTCGATGAGATGATCGGCCTCGAGAATGGTCTCCTCGTCGTGTTCGACGACGATGACGGTGTTGCCGAGGTCGCGCAGCTGCTTGAGCGTGGCCAGCAGGCGACCGTTGTCACGCTGATGCAGCCCGATGCTGGGCTCGTCGAGGATGTACAGCACCCCCACGAGCCGCGAGCCGATCTGGGTGGCCAGACGGATGCGCTGTGCCTCACCGCCCGAGAGCGACTCGGCGCTGCGATTGAGCGTGAGGTAGTCGAGTCCCACGTCGACCAGGAAGCGCAGGCGCTCGCGCACCTCCTTGAGAATGGGCCCCGCGATGCCGGCGTCGAGCCCCGGATGGCCCGGGCTGCGCACCGGCACGCTGTCGAAGAACGCCAGCGCACCGGCGACGCTCCGCTCCACCACCTCTCCGATGTTCAGGCCGTGCACGGTGACCGAGAGCGACTCGGGGCGCAGGCGGCGACCGGCACACGCCGGGCAGGCCGCCGCCACCATGTACGCGTCGAGTTCGAGGCGCACGCCGTCGGAGCTGCTTTCGTCGTAGCGGCGCTGCACATGGGCCACGATGCCTTCCCAGGTGCTTTCGGCGGTGGTCTTTGCGGCCGCCTTGGCTGCCGCGCCCTTGGCGGCCTTCTTCACCGCGCTGCGGGCCCGGGGTGGCGCGTCACCCACGCCGTACAGGAGTTGCTGGCGCACCTTGGCCGGGATCTTCCCCCACGACGCGTGCAGATCGAACCCGAGCTGCTTTGCCAGCCCCGGCAGGATGACCTTGCGCATGTAGCCGTCGGGTTCACCCCACGGCAGCACCACACCCTCGAGGATCGAAATGCTCGGGTCGCCGAGGATGAGCTCCTCGCTCACGCTGCGGGTGGTGCCGAGGCCACTGCACATCTCGCAGGCG
>JBEILM010000495.1:0-1049 GCA_040379205.1 Gemmatimonas sp. | reverse complement strand
GGGAATGTCCCGAGGCTAGTTGAAACTTGGCTGGTGCCTCAGGGATGCTGCTCAGGCGGCAGCGATGGGTGAGGAGAGTTTGCCACGCAGCGCGGCCTGGAGCAAGCCGAGGTGTTGGTGGCCCTTCACTTTGCGAAACTGCTTTTCGATCTCGAGGAGCGTAGCGGCACACCAGCGTTGCTTCTGATCACTCGTTCTCCAGTGCGTGACGCGGTGCACCTTCGCTTCGACACGGGCCATCACACTCTCGATCAGGTTGGTCGTCTTGAAACTGATACCGAGTTTCGTGAACACCGCCAAGCGATGCAGGGTCAAGGTTTCGTCGAGTCCTTCTTCAAGACTCCGCGCGGCGGACGCGTTGTGCTGCTGGAGTTCCTTGACGAGCAGCCGCAAGGCGCGCTGGGCCTCGGCGAAGGTGGACTTGGCATACGCCGCCTGCAACTTGCGACGCCAGAGCGCGTGCTGGGTCTTCGGCAGGTAGCTCAGCACGTTCTCCCGCTTGTGCCACTGGCAGCGCTGGATCGGCACCTGCTCGCCGAACACGTCGCGCACGGCAGCGCTCAGGCCCTTGGCGCCGTCCAGCACCACCAGCAGCCCGGCGGGCGTCTGGAAGCCGCGGTCGACCAGCTCGCGCAGGAAGGCCGCGCACACCCGCTTGTTCTCGGTCGCAGTCTGCACGAGGCCCAGAATGCGCTTTTCTCCCGTCGTGGTGACGCCGAGGGCGATGACCACCTGGTCGTCGGCGAACGACTTGCCGTCGAGCAGGAGCACCAGCCAGTCGTGATCATCATGGCGCCGCTCGTGGAGGGTCTGGAGCGCCTTCGCGCTGGCGCGCACGAAGCGGCGCGACACGCTCGACGTGGTCAAGCCGAAGGCCTCCGGGACGGCTTCTGCGGCGGCTTCGTAGTCGCGACAGGAGAGCCCCCCGAGCACCCGCCGGAACAAGCCGACATCCTGGCCACGCGGTGTCTGCAACTGCGCATAGGTGGCCAACGGCACCTCCGTGTTCGTGGCCCGGTTGCGCACGCGCGGAACCCGGATCGGCACTT
>JBEILM010000494.1:0-1058 GCA_040379205.1 Gemmatimonas sp. | reverse complement strand
TCGCGCTTGGGCAGATCCAGGCCTCTGACCTCCATGGTGACTGGCCTCCCGGTATGCGCCCCGTCGGCAGACGGTGAGCGCGTGGCGAGTGGTGGAGCAGCGGGTCTCTCCACGGTACCGTGAAGGTCCAGCCGCCGCTTCATACCAACTATCCCGCTGCGGTCGCAGGCGCGGTGACGCGGGAACCTTGCGAGATAACCGGCGACGCGGTACCTTCGCGCCTAAGGCGCTGTCCATCTGGTGGATAACGGCTTGCGGGGAATTCTGCTTGGAGACCCCGATCTCGTGAAGCCTGTCCCCGAGCGGATGCCTGCAGAGCCGGACGAGAGGCCGGGCGACGTTTCCCATGCAGAGCCCACACCCGCCCTCGGCACCTCGGCAGGCGATCCCCGCGGCCTGATCCCCGGCGCAATAAGCCTCCGCCCGCCGTCCCCTAATCCTCCTGAGAGTTCATGATGGTCGCATGCACCATCGCGATTGTCGCCGTGCCGGCTATCGCCTACGGCATCGCCGGCGCGGTCATGCCACGGCGGGTGGCCGTCGCCACCTCGACAGCCACCATCCCGGCACCGATCGATCAGCTGTTCGCCGTCATCGCGGAGGACCGCCGCCAGTCGTTCCGAAGCGACCTCAAGGGCGTGGAGATCCTGTCCGATACGCGCTGGCGGGAGCTAGCGAACGACTCGCCGCCTGTCGAGTACGAGCAGGTCCGCCGGGTGCCCAACTCGCTGTTCGAAGCCGACTTCCGGGGCAGAGGCTTTCGCGGCCGCTGGCTGGTCCGCTTCACACCGGCGGGTGACGCTGTGACGACCATCGACATCTATGAAGAGGTGGTAGTGAAGCACTTCCTGCTACGGCCCATCGTGCGAGCCAGCTACCCGTTACAGGACGCCGTCAATCGTTTCGTCGCGGACCTTCGGGACGCTGCCGATGACTTCGCCAGTGTGGTGCCCTGATGTCGCCGGTCGTGCTCATCACCGGTGTCACCTCCGGCATCGGACGTGCCACGGCGGCCTATCTGGCGTCCAGGCAGATGCAGGTATTCGGCACGGTGCCGG
>JBEILM010000493.1:0-1058 GCA_040379205.1 Gemmatimonas sp. | reverse complement strand
GGGGTGACATTGTTTGTGATCGGCCATGACCGAAAGGTGTGGAGCCAGTATTACGATCCTCGCGTTGAGAATCCAGCATGGTCAGGATGGTTTGAGTTAGGGGGTGGCGTTTCCCCAGAGTAGGTCTTGCCGGTGCCGGCCGGGCCGGTGCCGAACGTGATGTCGTGCGACAGCATCTGGCGCAGGTAGCGCACCTGGTTCGGCGTGCGGCCGCAGAGGTCGGCATGGCGGGTGTGCAGCACCGGTGGCGCGTCGTCGGCCGCAGCAGCGGCAGCACCGGACGCGGCGGCCGCACCGGGGGGCGGCGTGGCCGCGCTCTGCGCCGACTTCAGCGCCAGCTGCAGCGTGCGCTCGCCGAGCGGCCGGTCGGCCTGCTCGTACAGGCCGTCCAGCAGCGCCACCGTGCGCTCGACCGCCTCGCGCGGGCCCTCGATGCGCAGCGTCGCGTCGCGGCGGGTCAGCGTCACGCCCAGCGCGGCCTCGACTTCGCGCAGGTGGCCGTCCAGCGGGCCGCAGAGGTGGGAGAGGCGGCGGTTGTCGGCGGGGGCGAAGGTGTGGCGGCGGATCAACGGGTTCTCCAGGAGTCGGCATTCTGGCAGCGAGTCGCGCCTTGCCAGCCCGCCGTCAGGCCCCGCGGCAGCGCCGGCACTGCAAGAATCGCGGCCACGATGCTTGGCGACCTGTCCCTGTTTCGGCGCTGGATCGCGGCCTTGTTGCTGCCCGCGACCCTGCTTGCCTGGGGGCCGGTCGCCGCGCAGACGTTGCACGTGCGCTCGGCGCTCACGCAGTCCGGCGATGCCCTGGGGACGGCGCCGGCGGCGGGCGCGCCGGTGCTGCCGGTGGCCTTGCCCGACGAGTGGTCGCGCACGCGCCCGGGTTTCGACGGGATCGTCTGGTACCGGGTCACCTTCGAGCGCCCTACCGTGCCCGTGGACGGCAGCCTGCTTTCGCTGGCCATCGAGCGGGTCTGCTCGAGCTTCGAGGTCTACCTGAACGGCGGGCTGATCCACGGCGGCGGGCGCATGGCGCCGCCGCTCACGAACAACTGCCACCATCCG
>JBEILM010000492.1:0-1058 GCA_040379205.1 Gemmatimonas sp. | reverse complement strand
TCGGCGTCGATGGTCTGCGCCGTCTGTTCGCTGTAGGGGTGCGGCCCCTGGAAGCCGGCCACCGTGCCCAGATAGGGATTCTCTCGCGGGGCGAGTTGCACCATGCCGAGCTGATCGCTCATGCCCCAGCGCGTGACCATGTTGCGGGCCAGCTGGGTGACCTGCTCGATGTCGTTTTCGGCGCCGCTGGTGCGGGTGCCGTATACGAGTTCCTCCGCCGCGCGGCCACCCAGTGTGCCAATGATGCGGGCGCGCAGATAGCCCTCGGGGTAGTTGTACCGATCGCGGTCGGGGCGCTGATAGGTCACGCCCAGCGCCTGGCCGCGCGGGACGATGGACACGCGCTGCACGGGATCGGCACCGGGCACCACCAGGCCGAGGATGGCATGCCCGCCTTCGTGATAGGCGATGCGCTCACGATCGTCGGGGCCGAGCAGCAGCGGCCGCTCGGGGCCGAGGATGATCTTCTCGAGCGCGTCGCCAAAGTCCTTCTGCGTGACATGCTCCTGCTCCCGGCGCGCGGCCAGCAGGGCGGCTTCGTTGACCAGGTTGCGGATGTCGGCGCCGGAGAGCCCCGGCGTGTCGGCTGCGAGATGGGCGAGACTCACATCGGGCGCGAGCGGCACGCCGCGGGTGTGCACCCGGAGAATGGCTTCGCGCCCCGTCTTGTCGGGGAGGTTCACCACCACGCGCCGGTCAAAGCGGCCGGGGCGCAGGAGCGCCTTGTCGAGCAGGTCGGGCTGGTTGGTGGCGGCCAGCACGATGATGCCCTGTCGGCTGGAGAAGCCGTCCATTTCGGTGAGGATCTGATTGAGCGTCTGTTCCTGTTCGCTCGTCCCCCCGAGGGAGAACTGCCCGCGGGCCCGTCCCACCGTGTCCAGTTCGTCGATGAAGATGATGGCCGGGGCATGCTCGCGCGCTTGCTTGAACAGGTCGCGCACCCGCGCCGCGCCCACCCCCACGATCATCTCCACGAACTCGGCGGCGCTCATGGAGAAGAAGGGCACCCCGGCCTCGCCGGCCACCGCCTTGGCGAGCAGCGTTTTGCCGGTACCTGG
>JBEILM010000491.1:0-1071 GCA_040379205.1 Gemmatimonas sp. | reverse complement strand
CTCGGCGCATAGCGCCGCGCATCATCGCCCACCCCTTCCCGGATACCCCCCATGACGCTTCCCTGGATGGCCGAGCGGATCCAACTCCGCGCGATCGCCTCGCTGCGCCCGCATGCCGGCAATGCGCGCGTGCATGACGCAGCGCAGCTCGCGCAGATCATGGCCAGCATGCAGGCCTTCGGCTTCACCAACCCGCTGCTGGTGGACGAGGATGGCGTGCTGATCGCGGGCCATGGCCGCTTGGCGGCGGTGAAGGTACCAACTGTCGTCCTCGATAGCCGTCAGCAGCCCGGCACCGTAACGCGAAACGTCGCGCCCTGGTGCGCAGAGATAGGCGGATACTTCCTCGGCGATGAGTCCGACGATAGCATTGTGGGCAATAGCAAGCGAGGAGAGGAGAACAGCCTTGGCGGCATCTGCCGCCGCCTCCGCGTGCTAGATCCCTAGAACGGGCATTGAGAAGCGAAGCGTTGATACGGTCAAGGACGTTCGGCGCCGCCGCCGCCAAGAATCGCGGCCGCCCGTCTGCCCCGACCCGCTATGCACCGTCCAGCGGCCACGGAGTGCTTCCGCAAGTCCGCAGCAGCTTAGGCAACAGCGGTGTGACACATCGCTTGTTCCTTGTTGCCTTGCTGTCTCTTCAGAGCGCTCATGCGGCCACGAAGCTGGCCAGCTGCTTGCGTACGAACGCACCACCACCGCCCGGCAACTGCCCGCGCGCCAGCAGCACCACGTTGTGCGAGCCCGGAAGCACCGGCTGGGCGCGTGCCACCCAGGTCGCCGAGCCGGGCTGCTGGTGGCGCCACGCCAGGCGCTCGTCGGCGAAGGTGAACGGATAGGGCTGGCCCTTCTTGCGCAGCAACTCGACGATGGCGCGCAGCCGCGCGATCGACTTTGGCGCGCCCTTGATGGGAGGTACGTCTTTGACCTTGTCGCCGAACTTCTTCAGCACCGTCGCCAGGTCCACCGTGGGTCGCCGCCACGTGGCTGCCAAGCGAACATCGTGCAACGCGTCCTTGCCCAGCCGTACCTCGGCCGTACCGGCCCAGTCGAAAGGCAGCTTCACGAGCG
>JBEILM010000490.1:0-1075 GCA_040379205.1 Gemmatimonas sp. | reverse complement strand
GGGCGAGGTGATGTTCGGCGACGCCCTGCTCAACGACTGGCAGACGCGTGCCAGGGGTGCCACGGCGCGTGTGCGAGGCTACTACGACGTGCTCCCCGACCGCGAGAGCAAGCTGGTGCTCGACGACGGGCGCACAAACCGCTTCGGCGACCCAATGCCGCGGCTGTCGTTCAAGGACGCCCCCGAGAGTGCGGCGCTCCGCGAGTGGCAGGAAGAATCGCTGCGTGAGCTGTTCCGCCGCATGGCCAAGGCCGGCAACGGCGAGATTCTTCGTATGGAGAACAGCGCCAACGACCTCGGCCAGGAGCACCCCACCGGTGGGTGTCGCATGGGCACCGATCCGGCGCAGAGCGTCGTGAACGGTGAGGGGCGCGCGCACGACCACGAGAACCTGTGGGTGGCTGGCGCACCCGCGCAGCCCACGGCGAGCTGCTGCAATGGCACGCTCACCTTTACGGCGGTGGGACTGCGGACGGCGGCGGCGATCGTGAAGGGCGGGTGACGGGCGATTTCGGCGCGGCCACGCAGTGACGCGCGGCCGCGTGCGTTACGTCGGACGCGGCGCCGGACAGGTGGAGAAGCCCAGGAGCGAGTACAGCGGGCAACTGCCGAAGGCAGCCGTGAGCAGCGTAATGAAGCCGAGGTAGCCCCACGCCGTCTGGGGCCCAGTGAACGCGAGCGACAGCAGGCCGATGCCCAGCAGGGCGCGCGCGGCGCGGTCGATGGTACCCACGTTCTTGGCAAAGAGTGCAGACATCGAGGCGACTCCTGAGGGAAGTGAAGGGCGAGGCGTCGCAGGCTCGTTCCGGACGGCCCCAGCCCGCATCAACATCGTTGGTGAACGATGCGCCGCGCCAAATCCCCCGGCCACCGGGCTTTCCCCGACACGGGCCGCGGGCGCAACTTCCTTCCGTCCGTTTTCCCTCCCTCAACCGCCCCCGATGCGACGCTCCGTCCTTCTGACCGTGGTGAGCGTGGTGGTCGCGACCCCCGCGTTCGCGCAACCACGTGTCCTGACCGCCGCCGACTACGCTCGTGCCGAGCGCTTCCTTGGCTTCAACACCACCCCGCTCGT
>JBEILM010000489.1:0-1077 GCA_040379205.1 Gemmatimonas sp. | reverse complement strand
GGCGTACCGCTGGAGGTGCGCGCCGCGTCGCCCTCGCGCCTCGAGGCCGCCATTCCCGCCACCGCCTTTGCCTGCGGCGACGTGGCTCGGCTCCCCCTCCAGCTCACACTCGGCGCCACCCGCGTGGACACGGCGGCGCTGCTCGCCACCGCCACCCGTCTCGCCCTCGCCCCCGGCGAACGCGCCCCGCAGCTTGCTCCCGAGCAGGCCCGCTGTCTGGAACTCGTCGCCAACGACCCCGACACAAACCCGACCGCCACCACCGCCCGCTACGTGGTGGCCATCGTCAACACCAACCCCTCGGCGCCCGTCACCGCCGAACTCCGCGGCCATGGCACCGGCACCGCCATGGGTGTGGTGAGCACCACCATCGGCAGCATCACCACCGCCCCCCACCTCCACCCTGACCCCCTTCCCCCTGCCTCCCAGCAGTTCAGTCCCAATACCCACCACACCAATCTCACCACGCCACACCGCCAGCCCCCCGTCTGGCCTCTCGCTTCTCAAGGTCTCCGCACCGTCAAAGCCCCGACCAACGTCGGCGACACCGTATCCATCACCGCGCTACTCAACAGCTGCGTCACCGGCCACCCCGTCCGCGCCCGCGTCGTTCATCTGGGCTCGAAGATCCGCATTCTCGAAGACATCAAAACGCCGCAAACAAAGCAGTTAGAAGACAGCTATCGCAGTTTCGGCGACGAGTACGACCGCACTGTTCATCCCCTCATCACCGCCAATCTGGGCGATCCCCTCGCCCTCGACACCCAGATGGGGGGCGACGGGCGCATCACGCTGCTCTTCACGCCGTTCGTGAACGACTCCGCTCCCGGCACCGCCGCCTATGTGAGCGCCTGCAACTTCTATCCGCGCGCCACCTTCGCCGGCAGCAACCAGGACGAAGTCATCTACGCCCGCGTCCCCACCCCCCACGAAAGCGCCCACGACTGGCGCCGCGCCCTGCGCAGCACCGTGGTGCACGAGGCCAAGCACCTTGCCAGCTTCGCCGAGCGCCTGGCCCACGGGCACGCCTTCGAGGAGCCGTGGCTGGAGGAGGCCACCGCGCGGGTGGCCGAGGAG
>JBEILM010000488.1:0-1080 GCA_040379205.1 Gemmatimonas sp. | reverse complement strand
GGCCAATTCAGCAGCGCGTCGCGCATGGTGCTGGCGATTTCATCAATCGTCGCATTGGCGGTCGCGACATCCAGCAGCCGGCCCTTGCTTTCGTCGAGCGCCAGGCGCTGGGCTTCCACTTTCAGGGCGAGTTGCGCGACTTTCAACCGGGCGAATGGCGTGCCCTCGGCCGCCGCGCTGCCGCTCAGTGGGGAGCGCTGCGGGTCTGCTGTTTCGCGCATTTGCACCCGCAGCTTGGCGATATCCCACTGGCCATCGGGCTCCCGCGTGATGCGCCCCGTGCGCTCGGCCTTGTGCATGGTGGTGTCGCTGACGCCGAGGCGTCGTGCTGCTTCGCGCGTAGAGGATGTCAGTTCAGCCATTGCGGTGACCTCCCGCCGCGCGTTGGTAGGGGTTCAGTGTGTGGCGCGGTGCCGCGCTGCGTGGAATGCAGCAAGAGCAGCTTGCCAGTCGGCGTCATGGGCAGCGCCCATGCGCTGGAGTGGTTCGAGCGTTACCATGGCCCGGCTGTAGTAGTCGCCCTGCATGCGCGCCAGCCACCCGGAAAGCCCCTGCGCGGCAAGGGCGTCGCTGGCGGTATTCACTTCCGCTTCGCCCGGCTCGGTGCGACCGAGGGACACATGCCGCCCATCGGACCCTAGTACCACCCAGCGCTGCTGCACGCCGGCGCTCATTTCGCCGGCTCCGCATTGCGAATTTGCGTCAGCAATTCGCCGAGCCTCCGGCGCCATATCCCCGCGCCCTCGATGCAATAGGCCGGGCCGTATTTGCCAGCGCCGCCCTTGCGTGCTGCGCCGAGCCAATGTGCGTGGCTCAGCCGGGCGTGTTCAGCGAGACCCTTGAGCTTCGCGGTTTCCGTTTGCTGCATCTTCAATCTCCGTCCTACGGGGCGGCATGCCCTTCGCGTGACGGACGCTTCGCGCTGTGGTTCGCGCGAGCCAAGGCAATAAAGCGCCAGGGATCGCGATGATCCCCGGCTAATGCAATCATTCATGCCGCTGTGGCTGCGCAGCTTCATTCAGCGACGCGGTAGACCGTGTAGGACCCTTTGGCGCCCTGCTTGTTCGGGCCGACTTGGCG
>JBEILM010000487.1:0-1083 GCA_040379205.1 Gemmatimonas sp. | reverse complement strand
GCACCTTGAGCGGCCACGCGCCTGTCCCGGACAGCGCCGGCTGTGCCGGCCGCTGCACGAGCGCCAATCGGGTGATGCGCCCCTGCTGTACCTGCACCTCCTGCGACACGAGCGGCATGCCCGGACGCAGCATCCACTGCGCGCCCCACGCGGTCAGGTCGCGCCCGGCCGCGCGCCCGATGGCGGCCAGCAGCGCCTGCCAGGTGGCGTTGCCGTACGGATGCTGCTGCAGAAATCGCTGCACACCGCGCCGGAACGCCTGCGCGCCCACCAGATACTCCAACTGGCGCAGGATCGACGGGGCCTTGTTGTAGACGATGGGTCCGTAGTTGCTCTTCGCCTGATCCAGGTTGGCGAGCGCCTGCCAGACGGGCGTCGTACCGGCGGTGGCATCGGTGCCGTAGGCCACCGGCTTGTTGCGGAGGTAGAAGGTCTTCCAGGCGTTCGATGCGGGCTCGAGGTCGGCCTGCATGCGCGCCGCCATGAAGGTCGCGAAGCCCTCTTTGAGCCACAGGTCGTCGAACCAGCGCATGGTCACGTAATCGCCGAACCACTGGTGTGCGACTTCGTGAAAGGTGGTCGCCTGCCGCCCCAGCAGTTGCGCCGTGGTGGGGCGCTCGCGATAGATGAAGCTCTCTTCGTTGTAGAAGACGGCCCCGGGGTGCTCCATGCCGCCGAAGGGGAAGGCCGGCGCCAGCAGGGCGTCGTACTTGTCGAAAGCGTACGGCACCCCGAAGTAGGTGCCCAGCCATCGCAGCGCCCGCGCGTTCATGGCCAGCAACGTGTCCGCTTCCGCTTCCGCGGCGCGCGAGGCGCGGACATACAGCGACATCGGCACCGCCGGCCCTCCGGCCCGCAGCGCGTCGCGGCGCGTGTGCACGGCCCATGGCCCCGCCGCGAACGCGATCAGATAGCTGCTGAGCGGCTTGGTCTCCGCGAACCGATGCGTGACCGACGCACCGCTGGTGTCGCGCCGGATGGCCGCCCCGTTGGCCAGCGCCGTCCAGCTTCGCGGCGTGGTGAGCGACAGGCGCACCCGCGCCTTGAGGTCGGGCTGGTCGAATGACGGAAAGAGCAGGTTTG
>JBEILM010000486.1:0-1089 GCA_040379205.1 Gemmatimonas sp. | reverse complement strand
GCGTGTTTTGCCGAGAGCCCAACGGGCGCCGCCCGCTCCGCGCTGGGGACGGCTGGATGCCCAACGATCGGTTGTTGACGTCGCCGTAGGGAAGACAAGCCTGATGCGGGAGCTGTACTCGGCTGCCGCTGCACCCGACTGACTGCTTGGCGTGGCGCGTTGCGCCGTGCCCGGCGTGCAGCCATTGCTTCGGGAAGACGGTCGGCCTCGGGTTGCTGGCGTTAGGGGCGTTCTTCCTACTCCGAAGTGCGGCGGAGCTTGCTCTGGACGTGCCCAGTCATCGGCCTTGGAGCGTTTCCCTGCCTTGACCGAAGCGGCGCTTGAGTTCGCATTCCCTGCGTTGCCGAAGCGAAACAGAGATTCGGGAACTGAACTGCGCACCTGATCAGCAAGAAGCCTCAGCCTACCGAGGAGCAGGCTCACGTGGTGAGCCACCCGACCGCGAGCATGTGATCTCCACACAGGAGGTCTGTCATGGCGCAGAACAGGGTTCAGTACCAGAAGGGGCTGTCGATGCCCGAGTTCTTCGAGCGGTTCGGGTCGGTGCAACAGTGTGAGGAACGGGTCCGGGCTTGGCGCTGGCCCAACGGGTTCGTCTGTCCGCGCTGTCAGCAGAGCTGGCACAGCGAGTTCCGGCGGCACGGCCGGCTGTACTTCCAGTGCAGCAGCTGCCGCCACCAGTGCAGCCTGGTCAGCGGCACGATCTTCGAGTCCAGCAAGCTGCCGCTGCCGAGCTGGTTCTTGGCCATGCACTTGATGACGCAGGCCAAGAACAACGTGTCTGCACTGGAGCTCAAGCGGCATCTGGGGGTGTCGTACCCGACGGCGTGGCTGCTCAAGCACAAGATCTTGCAGGTGATGGTTCAGCGGGAGGCTCAGCGCAAACTCACCGGCCGCGTCGAGATCGACGACGCTTACCTGGGCGGCGAGGTCCACGGCGGCAAGGCGGGCCGGGGATCGCCGAACAAGGTTCCCTTCGTGGCAGCGGTGCAGACCACAGAGGACGGTAAGCCGGTCGTGATGTGTCTGTCCCGGCGACCCTTCACCAAGGAATCGATCCAGGCCTTCGCCGAGAAGTCGCTGGCGGCG
>JBEILM010000485.1:0-1090 GCA_040379205.1 Gemmatimonas sp. | reverse complement strand
GTGTCCCTGCTGCCGGGCGGCGGCGCCGACATCACGAGCGTGAGCTGGGCCGCCGAGCGGCTGGCGGCAAGCGGGTACGTGGTGGTGGTGACGCTGCCGTCGTCGGGCGCCAGCACGGCGGCCTACCACACGGCAGCCGTCAGCGGCATCGACTTCCTGCAGTCCACGGCCAATCCGTATCGTGCGGACAGCGACACCGGGCGTGTGGGCGTCGCCGGCTGGTCACTCGGCGCGCGCAGCCTGACCCGCACCCAAGAGGAAGACCGCCGGGTCGACGCACTGGTGGCGTGGGACAACCTTGCCGTCCGCGAGTCGGGGGACGAGGGGTCGCCGGCGTGCACCTTCACCGGCACGGCGGTCCGCACCCCGCGGGTCCCCGCACTGGGGCAGGCGTCAGAGACGTGTCCCGGCGAACCGTCCGACGTCAAGCTGCGGGCGTTCGAGCACTGGCGTGCCGCCGGCGTGGCCACGATGCAGGTGGTCTTCCGGGACGCGACGCACTTCTGGTGGGGCGGCCCCGGCACCGAGGCGCAACGCGAACTGAGCCACGCGTACACGCGCGCGTGGTTCGATCGGTGGCTCAAGGGCGATTCAACGAGGACGGTGGCGTTGCTGGGCCCCACGGTGCCCTTCACGGGCGCGGCGGCAGCCAGTGTTCTCAGCCCGCGCTTCCGGTCGGCGGCGGCGTTCGACGGACGGCGGTGTACGGACTTGCGCGTTGGTTGCTGAGCGGCCGGTTCGCGGCTTCCTCGGGTGGCTCCAGCTCCTGCAGTTATGACCGTGGCTTCGGGAAACGCCCGACCGGCAACTCGGGCGGATTCTCGCGTTATGCCGTCCGGTCGACAAAGACGGTCTCCGCGCCCAGCTCTTCGAAACAGAGATTCACGGTCCGCCCGATCGCTCTCGTGCGGTGGATCGTCCGGGCAGCAATGGTCACACTCTCCCAGGGCGCAAGTCGCAGCTCCCGCCCGTCCTCGAGATCAATCGCAAGGCATCCTTCCACGACGATGAAGAGCTCGTCCGATGTCGGATGATAGTGCCAGCGATACTCCCCTTCGAACACCGCCAGCCTGAGGCAGCTCCCATTGAC
>JBEILM010000484.1:0-1090 GCA_040379205.1 Gemmatimonas sp. | reverse complement strand
GGTACGCCGAACAAGGGCAGTGGGCTGCGCGCGGCCGATGGTGAAGTGAAGGCCTACACGCATATCGGGCAGCCGGTGCAGGACATGCGCATTCCTGACGCGGTGCTGCGCATCACGCGCCCCACGGGGCGCGGCTTTGAAACCGAGCATCCGGCGGTGTTTCCGGTCGCGCTGCCGGATTTCCTGATGCGCGCCTACACGGAGGCTGGCGAGGTGGTGTTTGAGCCCTTTGCCGGCAGCGGCACAACCCTGATTGCCGGCGAACGCACGGGCCGCATTGTGCGCGGCGTGGAACTCGCGCCCGCCTATGTGGATTTGGCGATTGCGCGCTGGCGGATGCTCTATCCGGATCAGCCGGTGACGCTTGCGGGCGATGGGCGCGATTACGATGCGGTGACCACAGCGCGGGCGGAGGTTGCCCATGCAGCCTGAGCCTACCGCTCATGTGGCGCCGCGCGGTTCTTGAATGGCGGGACCACCGGACCATTTGATGAAGTATCGGTCCGGGCCCCTCTGGCGATGCACAGCGCATCGCGATGTCGGACCTCCATCCGGCGCGCCATGCGCGCCGTGGCAGAGGAGGCGTTTCGCTATGACTGAACCATCCCCTTCGCGCGTGCCGCTGGTGCTGCGCGGCTTTGGTGCCGTGCTGCTGCTGGTGGGCGCGGCGGGCTATTTGCTGCCGGCACCGCCGGTGCACTGGACGGCGCTGATCCCGGCTGGGCTTGGCGTGGTCGCGCTGCTGGTATCACTGGCCGGTCGATGGCCCGTGGCTGCGGCGGTCGGCGGCGCGCTGGTCGCCATGGTGGCATTAGCGGGCGGCGGGTCTGCGCTTGTGCAGTTGCCCGCGCTGCTAACTGGGGAGGCTGGCGCGGCGGTCGCTTCGCGCTCCGCCACTGCGGCTGCGGCGATCCTGGCACTGGGCGGCCTGATATGGGCGCTACGCGGCGGGCGGAGCGGGCCAGCATGATCGGCAACCTTATCGCCTTCCTGGTCGCGACCTTTCTGGTCGAGCCGTTGCAATCGAAGTTGGCCGAACAGCTCGCGGGCGGGCGTGCGCCGGCAGCGGTGGTGCAGCAGGTCGAGGCCT
>JBEILM010000483.1:0-1092 GCA_040379205.1 Gemmatimonas sp. | reverse complement strand
CGATCTGCGCGCTCAATGAGCGCGACGCGGCGCCCACCCTCTACAGGGAGGAGGGCGAGGCTCGCCTCGAGCTCGCGAATTGGCGTGATGCCGATCTCATCGGCGGCGCCGCTCGGCGAGATTCGTGCGAGGTCCGCGTGGCTCTCAGCCGCCACCAGCCTGCATGCGCGGCACTCCCCGCAGGCGCCGCCGCTCTGCGGGCTGATGCAGAGGAGTGTTGCCGCAACGTCACGCGCAAGCGTTCCCGCCCCCGCACCACGTGGCCCCACGATCAGCAGGGCGTGTGGTGGAACGCCAGTTAAAAGCTGCGCGACACGCGACGCGGCCGCATCGTGACCGCGAGTTGCGAAGCGTGCAGGCGGGCGTGTGGCTGCGTTAGGTTGACTGGCCGGCGCGGACACCGCCTTCGCCATTCGGCTCGCCTCTTACCTCTTGCTCTTTGGTCGTGCAGCTGGCTTCTTGACCAGCGCCACCTTCGCAGCAGGCTTCTTCGCCGCAGGCTTCTTCGCCGCAGGCTTCTTCGCCGCAGGCTTCGCCTTGGCGCGCGTGCGCCCACCTG
Source organism: Gemmatimonas sp. (assembly GCA_040379205.1). Lineage (GTDB taxonomy): Bacteria > Gemmatimonadota > Gemmatimonadetes > Gemmatimonadales > Gemmatimonadaceae > Gemmatimonas. Next base: position 533 of record JBEILM010000483.1, on the reverse strand, counting down.
TTGGGGCGTCCTTCCCGCTCAACGCAGGAGCGCTGTCAGCAGAGCGACCAGTGGCCTCAAGCTGCGAGCGCAAGAGTGCCGCAACGTCGGATGGAACCGACTCGCTCTCCATGCCAGCCGACATGTTGGAGCGGCTAGAACCGTCACGCTGCGATCGAGCAACCTCGTCCGCGATTCGTGATGGCCCAGAGCCGAGTGCTCGTCGCGATGCGCCCGAAGGCTGTGCAGAGCCGCGACGTTCGCTGCGCATGTACTCCGGCACGCCACCAGGGACGCCGCCGTCAAGATCTGCAAGCGACATCGTCTCGATCGGTCCGTCATATGCGGAGCCGGAGAGTGGCGCGCCGCTTCGCGGTGCATCGGTAAATCCTTCGCCACGTCCGCGTCCGCCACGTCCGCGTCCGCCGCGTCGTCGGCGGCGACGTGGTGCGTCGCCTGTGTCGTGTTCATGCTCTTGACCGACGGCTGGTCGGTTGAGGTCGCTCGGCTCAAGGTCGTCGAGTGACATTGTCTCAATGGCATCCGCGTCAATG
>JBEILM010000482.1:0-1092 GCA_040379205.1 Gemmatimonas sp. | reverse complement strand
CGTGAGCCGGCGGCGCTACCACAAGCCGGGCACCAGACGGAAGCGTACTCGCCTCATATATGCCACATAACCCGGCAATGCCCGGCCGAGGACCTGCTCCTCTCGACGCAATCGGATCACCATCAACGCGAGGGGAAGCATGGTGGCCAGCGTGGCGGCGTAGGAGCCCAGCCACAGCCCGGCACCAAAGAGGATGAGCGGATCAGCCGCATAGAAGGGATGCCGTACGACGCGGTACGGACCGACATCGGCGACCGTGTGCCCTCGCTCGGGTTGCAGACGGACTTCGGCCACCGCGAACGCATTCGCGCGGAGGGCGACATTCTTGAGTGCCCACCCGAGGGCGAAGGCGAGCAGGCCGGCACCCGCGACGAGTCGAGGAGGCGTGACGAACACCTGCCAGTGCCACACATCGAGCCCCGCCAGCAGCGGTATGCCCACAAATCCGGTCGCCAGCACACCAAGGACGAGCGCGCGATCGGTGAGCGACTGCGCAGCATGCATCGGAAGGGACACTCGCTCGCGCAGCACAGCGGGATGTACCCGATGAACCGCCCAGGCACCGACCCCTCGAACCGCGCACAGTACCGCCAGCATCGTCCACGCGCGCGGCCACATGATGGTACCCGCGCCGACGAACAGCGCCGCCGCCACCACGGCGGCATCAAGCGTGAGACGGGCAATAATGCGGTGCACCATGGCCATCCGGTCGGCGTCGTGGAAAAGAACGGAAACTCGAGCGAGAAGAGCAGGAACGTGGCGATCACCGTGCGAGCTGCCTGGCTGACCCTTGCGATTGCGCGGTCGTAGCGGGGTGTGCGTTCGCCATCGTCGATCCGGCGGCGCATCGGTGCGTCCAGGAATTGCCCTCCCGCACCGATAATGGGAGAGGCCACACGCGGTCGTGGGTCTTGGCTTGGCGGGACGGCGTGGTCGTGATGTCGGCATCACGCCATGCACCATGCCACCCGCGGCCGCAGGCTCACCGGCTCCGGGTAGCGATCGCGTACTCGACCCGCAGGAGGAACTGCAGGGCGCCGTCCATGCCGCGCGAACCATCGGCACTCGTGATGACGAGCCAGCCGCCGCCGG
>JBEILM010000481.1:0-1095 GCA_040379205.1 Gemmatimonas sp. | reverse complement strand
CGCTAAGGCGAGCGGGACGTGGGACATGAACGAGGTCGCCGACGGCACGAAGTACGAATGCGCCGGGTGTCATACATTGTTAGACGATAACGCCGGGACGAGGGCAGAGGCCAACGCCCGCGGGGAGTTCGTGGCGACGAACCCGTTGGCCTATCACGGCAAGGTCGGCTTGCATTGGAACAGCCTTGCGACGATGAGCTGGGGCGAGTTGGGCGTGATGATGCTCAAGGCCAAGGAGGCCGCGGACACCTACGGCGACAATGACCCTCGGCGCATCTTCAAGCAGAAGCGGCTGGCGATGGGTTGGCAGGAGGAGGGCGGCGAGATCGTGGCTGACGCGGCGGCGAGCGAGTACAACCTGGGCGACGCTTGGGACTCCGAGGCCTTCATCACCGGCAAGGGCAAGGTCGTCGAGGGGAAGGACGCGCCGACGGGGAGCATCCCGTTCCGCACGATGGGGGTCGACGTTCAGCGCGGCCACTTCTGGGTCGTCGTCCGCAGCTGGGCCAAGTCCGGGCATAGCCGCCTCTACGGGTTTGCCAAGGTCGAGACGTGGGCCGGGGTGGAGGACTTTGCCAAAAAGCATCAGGTCCACAAGGCGATGGTGCTCGTCGACTCGGGCGACAATACGAGCGAGGTCTACCGCGAGACGGCGCGGCGTGGCTGGAAGTGCGCCCGCGGTTCGGGCAACGAGGACTTCGCGGTAACGGATCGGGACGGGAAGACGACCCGCCGCTTTTACTCCGAGCGGCAGCGCATCCAAGTCCCCGGCCTCCCCGGTCAGCCCGCCGTGCTCATCTCCTGGTCGAACTTGGTCGGGAAGGATTTGCTTCACGGGATGCGGGTCAAGCGGCTGCACACCTTCCCCCGTAACGCTGACCCGTTTTATATCGAGATGATGGCGTCGGAGGTTCGCGTGAAGGACAAGCGCACGGGCAAACCGATGTGGATCATGCCGCAGGGCAAGAAAGACAATCACGCCTGGGACTGCGAACTGCTTTGCCTGTTGGCGGCGGTTCGGTGGGGCATTGGTAGCCGCGGGGAGGTTGCGCCGGCGGACGGCGAGGATGCCGCTTGACGCATGGTTGTCGGGTG
>JBEILM010000480.1:0-1095 GCA_040379205.1 Gemmatimonas sp. | reverse complement strand
GCCGATCTGCTGGCGCCCGAGGGGCGCGGCGAGATCATCGGTGGCTCGCAGCGTGAGGATGATTACGACAAGATCCTCGCCCGCCTCACGCACGAAGGGCTGCCGGTGGAGGCGTACGGCTGGTACCTCGACCTGCGCAAGTACGGCACCTTCACGCACTCCGGCTTCGGCCTCGGGCTCGAGCGTACGATCGCGTGGATCTGCGGCATCGAGCACATCCGCGAGTGCATTCCGTTCCCGCGGCTGATGGGGCGGATCGCGCCGTAAGGCGCGAGGCGTGTCAAGCAGTCTTCTTTGTCAGCTCTCGCGCGTATGTCCGTCGCCGCGCGATTCCTCAGCCCGCTCGGCGGCCTTCACACGGTCCCAATACGTGTCCTGCTCGTCGAGTGACAGCGTGGTCAGCGACTTTCCATCGGCGGCGGCGAGCTGCTCCATGAGCGCGTACCGCCGCACGAACTTCGCATTGGTGCGGTCGAGCGCGAGTGCCCCGTGCACACCGGTCTTGCGGCACAGGTTCACCACCGCGAACAGCAGGTCGCCCAACTCCGCTTCGAGGGCATCCTGATCGTGCACGGCGCCGGTCTCGGCGTCGACGTGGTGCGCGACCTCCGCGATCTCCTCGCGCACCTTGGCCAGCGGGCCAAGGGCGTTGTCCCAGTCGAAACCGACACCGGCGGCCCGGTCCTGCAGGCGGTGCGCGCGGTGCAGTGACGGGAGCCCGGCCGGCAGGCCGTCCTCGAGCGTGGAGCGCTTCGTCTTCTGCGCCTTCATGCTCTCCCAGGAGCGCTTGATACCGTCGCCGTACAGGTGCGGGTGCCGCGCGTGCATCTTGGCCACCAGCGCCCCCGCCACATCGTGCATGCCGAAGGCCCCACGCTCCTCGGCCACCACGCTGTGAAAGAGCACCTGTAGCAACAGGTCGCCGAGTTCGTCGCGCAGGACCGCGTCGTCACCGCCGGCGATGGCGTCGTCCACCTCGTGCGCTTCCTCGATGAGGTAGGGGCGCAACGACTGGTGCGTCTGCACGCGGTCCCACTCGCAGCGGGCCCGCAGGTCACGCATGAGCGCGAGGGCGTCGTCGAGGGAACGCGGGGC
>JBEILM010000479.1:0-1095 GCA_040379205.1 Gemmatimonas sp. | reverse complement strand
GGTGACCGGGAGCATAGGCGCATTCCCGGCCGTGGAGGGTGATTTTCTTCGTGTCGCGCTGGTAGGCTGGGATGCTCATGGCGCATCCAGAGGGCACAGCACGATCCGCAGCGACGGCCGCTCACCGGCTGCCGCGTACCAGCGATCCACGCTCCCCCCTTCCACCACCCTGTCGTCGAAGGGCTGGGCGAGGCGGTCCCGCAGCGCGATTTGTAGGGCATCTATCGCCGCTTTCCAGACGTTGTCAGCGTCGGGAGAGGAGAGACGACGCACGCGAGGGCCACTGCGCCACTCCTTCGCCGTGTAGCCATCCTGCGGGCTCTTGGTGCGGGCGAAGACGGCTTCGATGTGGGCACGGCAGCCGGTGGAGAGCCAGGCCACGTCGCGCCCTACGAGCTGGTCGGTGATGGCTGCTACGGCTTGCGCCTGCCACTTCTGATAGCCCTTGTCGGTGTACGTCCCTGCGTGGTCGCCCCGGATGACAGCGCGGGGCCTTGGGCAGCCCATAGGCTCGATGGGGAGAAGGAGGGTGATGGGGCTACTCACTTTCGTACTCCTCCACGTCGATCTCCACCCGCACCCGCCGCGTGAGCACCCACCCGCTGATCTCCCTGGCGCCACTCACCACCACAACGGACACCTCATCCGAGCTGTCAACGCCGCGCATGTGCCGACGCCCCCACTCCACCGCTGCCTCTTCTTCGTCGCCAGCCGTCGCCGGTCCATCCTCTATCCAATGGGAGTCGCCCATGATCAGCCACCCCTCCCCGCGCGGCTGCTGATTGTACTGCTCAACCGTCCAGACCTTGTAGAAATCTTCTTCCATCATTGCTCCTTGGGGACATCGGCCCCCTGCGAAAGTGCCGCCAACCGGACCCTATGCCCGGCCAGCACTCGCTCAAATCTCTCCGCCAAATCCGGCCGATTCGCCGGGCACTCTGCCAGGGCGATCCGCGCCTGCACCACGTCCACCTCGGCTAAGAGGAGGTCGCGCCGGGTGCGCAGTTGGGCGGGGGTCACTCCCGCACCTTCCGCCGCCCCAAAGCCCGCCGCTCTGCCGCCTCTTTCAGTTCCGCATCCGGCTTCCGTGGCCGC
>JBEILM010000478.1:0-1096 GCA_040379205.1 Gemmatimonas sp. | reverse complement strand
GGAGGGGCTTGCAAGGTTGGCCTTGCCGGTGATGTCAGCCGCGACGAGGAACGAGGATGGGTTACCCGAGAGAGGGTAGTAGAGTCCGTTCGCCACCGTGGTCGTCGAGTAGTCTGCAGCCGTGGCCGTAGCCATCGTGCCCAGTCCGAGGTTAGTGCGAGACACGGCGGTGTCTGCCAGACCGCTCAGGTTGTCGGCCTTGAGCAGGAAGCCAGACGCGCCAGGGTAAGCAACGGTCTGCGCGCTGGCGTTCGGGAACGTCAGGCCAGCGGGCGTCACCGACATCGTGCCGGCAGCGTTCTGAACTTGTAGGCCGCTGTATTGCAGGCTAGAGTTTTCGGAAGGGTTGGCCGAGAGCTCGGCGTTGAGACCCGTTCCGCTAAAGACCGAAGCCGTCGTAGCCGTGGACGCGTCGATCGTGGAGTTGACGTTGAGCGCGCCGCCGGAGAGGTCGAGTTTGCCGTTCAGCGCCGTGGAGAGGTCGGTCTGCGAGGTGAGCGTGCCGGTGATGCCACCCCAGGCGACTCCAGCCGAGTCCGTGCCGTTGACCCACAGCGATTGAGCGGAGTCGTATTTGAGAACCTGACCGTTCGTCGGACTGGTGATCTTTACGTCATGGAGCTCGGGTAGCTCGTAGCCGTTCTGGACGGCGACAAGGATGACGCCCTGAGTCGGGTGAGCGCGGACGCAGATGCCGACGTAGACGAGGTGCTGGGGGGCGGAGGGCTTGGTGGTCGTCCAAGTGCCGGCGGTCGTCGGGGAGAGGTAGAGCTGCACGCCTTCGGTCAGGGCGGACGTGTCGATGTTTTCGAGTTCGCCGCGGACGATGACATAGCCGAAGCCGTTGTTCGCGATGCTGGTCTTGACGAAGCCGAAGTTTTGGGCGGAGTTCGCGTCGTTGTTCGCCTGGGCGGGAGTGACGGTCGGGCGGGTGCCCGTGGCGCCGTTGATGTAGACGATCGTGCCGGCGGCCAGCGTCGAGCCGGTCTGGTTGCGGGCGTAGACCTCGAGGTTGCGGGCGTTGGCCGTGCCCGACAGGAGGTCCTGCTGGACGAAGGCGGTCGTCGCGAGGGAGGTGTCGTTATCGCCGAGGGCG
>JBEILM010000477.1:0-1099 GCA_040379205.1 Gemmatimonas sp. | reverse complement strand
TCCTTCACGTAGCCGCCGCTGCGCTCCTGCTTCCCGTTCTCCTGCGGGTGCCGCGGCTGCGTCGGTAACGACGTGAAGCCCCAGTGCGCCGCGAACGCGGCGTAAATCGTGTGGTTGTCGGGATCGTAGAAGCACGCCCGCACGACCGCCGCCTTCAGATTGTCGTGGCGAATCACCTTCGGGACGCCGCCGAAATCGCGGAAGGCCCGCTCATGCAGCCGCAGGAAGGTCTCGACCTTTTGATCGTCGACCGCCTCTTCGTAGCCATGCCGCGAGTGACACAGCGTCATGCGGAAGACCCAGGGCCGCCGCCACTCGCCTGTGGTGGCGTCGAGGGTCGGCGCGCCCCGAAAGAAATCGACCTGCGCCTCCGCCCCGGGCGCGTGGTGATACACGCCGACGGCCCGCTTGGTGGGCGTCAGCGTCCGCACGTAGCGTTTCACCGACTCGTAGCTCGCGCTATAGCCGAACTCCTCGACCAGGTCCTGCCAGATGCGCTGCAGGCTGAGCCCCGCATCGCGCTTCGCGATGATCTCGGACCGGTAGGCCGCCGCCGTCGCTCGGGGGCGCCCCGGCGCCGAGCCGGCGAACGGTTTGGCCGGGTTTGCGGAGGAGCCGGGGAACACTTCGGCCGCATTTGCTAGGGGCGGCACCGCTGTTCCCTCGGCGGTCGGCCCCGACCCCGCGTCGGAGCCGGGGAACATGTTGGCCGCTTTTGCCGCGACCGCCGCGTGGTACCGGCTGATCGTCTCGCGCCGGACGCCGGTCTCGGCCTCGATCCGTCGAAAGCTCCAGCCGAGGTCCAGCAACGCCAGAACCTGTTGTCGTTTCGCCATTTGCAGGTAGTTGCCCATCACCGCCTCGAGAGTGGAGTCCCTCGAAGCATGTCATGGCGTGGCTACGTGCCGTGGCCGGATTTCAGGTGTTCTGCGGTGGCCGGTTTTGGGTGTTCGGTGACATCGTCAAGAGATGTCGAGATTACGCCAGCCCGCAGCGGGAGTGCTCGACGAGACGTCGGCGCTCGTGTGCACCTCGGCCGTCGGATTCTCCGCCGGCTATCGGTGGCGGGCGCGACGCACGGCGTGGGGACAGCTCCTGT
>JBEILM010000476.1:0-1106 GCA_040379205.1 Gemmatimonas sp. | reverse complement strand
GTGGGCATTCTCGAGCGCACCTTCACGCCGATCGACCGGTCGGTGTATGTGACGCTCGAGGGCATCGAGGCGATGCACGAGGAGGAGCCGAGTGCTGGTGCGGCGACTCCCGTGGTGGCCGAGACACCCGGTGGTACCGGCGGTACCGCGCCCGCCGCCCGTGACAAGGCCACCGACCGTGCGGCGGCGATCATCGCCGCCAACAAGCGCCGGGCGGCGGCGATTCCCACCGTGCCGCCTGCGGGCACGCCGATGGCGATGCCGGGTGCCGAGCCGCCGCCGGGTGCGCCGATGGTGATGCCGGGCGCAAGCCCACCGCCGGGCACCCCGCTCGTGATGCCAGGGGCCGAACCGCCGCCGGGCACCCCGCTGGTGATGCCGGGTGCAGAGCCGCCACCGGCGGTGGTGCAGCAGGTTGAGCAGGCGGCCGCCAAGGCGCGGGCGGTGGCGCCACCGGTAGCGGCTGACAGCGCAGAAGCCGAGCATGACCACGGCGACGACCCGATCACGGCATTCTTCGTGGGGACGAAGAACCGTTTCGAGGCGCTGATGCTGCAGCGCGAGATGAACACCGATCTCGTGGAGCCGCTCACCGCCATCATCCCCGGCGTCGCGCTCGGGGAGCTGTGGCAGAACATCGGCAGCGCCGAAGTGGGGCTGCGTGTGATCGCGATCTTCGCGGTGGCGATCAGCATCACCGGCATGCTGGTGGCGCTGTACTCGTCGCTCGAGGCGCGCCGCCGCGAAATGGCGATCCTGCGCGCGGTGGGCGCGGGCCCGCGCACGATTCTCGCCCTGCTCGTCCTCGAAAGCACGATGCTGGCGTTCCTCGGCTGCCTGATCGGCGTGGCACTGGTGTATGGCGGACTGGCCGTTGCCCAGGGGCCGATCGAGCAGCGCTTCGGCCTGCATCTGGCGTTTCGGGCACTGGGCACCACCGAGTACACGTATCTCGCGATCGTGCAGGTGAGCGGCATGCTCATCGGGTTCGTGCCGGCGTGGAAGGCCTATCGCACCAGTCTGGTGGATGGGCTCTCGCCGCGCGCCTGAGACGCGTAATGATACGCGCAAATCAGGAAGCGTTTGGCCGCTGGTGCCCGTAGACT
>JBEILM010000475.1:0-1109 GCA_040379205.1 Gemmatimonas sp. | reverse complement strand
CGGCGGTGCAACATCGGCACGGCAGGCACGGCAGGCGGCGGCAACGGCAGCAACATCGGTGCGCTGTGGGGGTCCGGTGGCGGCGGCTCGCACGGCATCGTCGGCACCAGCGTGAACGGTGGCAACGGCGGCATCGGCTCCGGTGGCGGCGGCAGCGGGGGTGCCTCCGTCGCAACGGGGACGGGCGGCAACGGCGGAAACGGGATTGTGTTCGTGATTGGCTACGCATAGGATCAAGTCATGTCGGATAGCCCTACGCAGACGCGGCTCATGCTTGAGAAGGCACAGTTGATCGCAACGTGCGTTCTCATCGTCGGATCGCTCATTTACGTTGGTCGCCGCAGCGAGCAGGACGAGGCGCAAAGCCGCGTCCTAAACACCATCGCCGCCGACATCACGGTAATGAAGGAGCGCAACGCCGACGCGAACGCGCAGATTCGGGTGATTGGGGAACGCGTGTCGCAGGTCGAAAAGCGGCTTGAGCGCATGGAGCAGCCCCGGTGAGGCGCGTGGCGGTGCTTGCCACCGCCGCGCTGACGGGGTGCGGGGCCACGCAGAACATCGCGGGCAGCGCGAATGAGATACGCACGGAGGCACGGATGCTCCTCCTGCACGGGAACGAGACAGGCGACGAGGTGGTAGTGAAGGCTGCGGAACGAATCGACCTGCTAGCGGCGCAGATTCACGGCTACCTGCCGGGGACGCAGAACGTCACGCCGTGGTGGGGGCAGGCGATTGCGTGGGTGGCCGGGTCCGCGCTCGTCGTCGCCATCGTGGTGTTCCTGTGGCAGACCGGAATCGGGCAGGCCATCCGGGTGGCCGTGGGGTGGTTGCCCCGCAAGAAGGTGTCGCAGGCTGAACTGGCCGTAGATATGCTTGACCCTGCCCGCCCCGAAGGGGATCGGGAGTTCGTGGCCGCTCTCCGGGCCGACCCGGAGTTCGATGCGGCCTATCGCAAAGCCAAACAAAGGAAGAAGAATGCTCCTCGCTGACGCTCTCGGAACGATGTGGTGGTCCGCTCTTTGCGTGGTTGCCGGGTTCGCCCTCGGTTGGTGGGTGAAGGGCAAGTACGGCAAGCGTTTCACGCTGTGAGCGCAGTCACGGCATAT
>JBEILM010000474.1:0-1110 GCA_040379205.1 Gemmatimonas sp. | reverse complement strand
GCAGGTCGACGTCGTTGGCGAGCGCGCGCACGACTGCGGCGGGGGCCGTCGCGCCGAGGTCGACCACGAACGTGCCGTCGTCGCGTTCTTCGGGGGCGAGGTCGAGCCCGCGCAACCGGTCGCGCACGCGCTCGCGCGGCTCGCCGGCGATCAGGTGCCGCGTGCGCAACTGCGCGCGCAGCGCCGCGAGGTCGCCTTCGACGACGAGTTCGCCCTCGCGCAGCACGGCGACGCGGTTGCACAGGCCGTCGAGTTCGGCGAGCTGGTGGCTGCTGACCAGCACGGCGACGCCGTCGTCGCGCGCGAGGCTGCGCAGCAGCGCCTTGAGGTCGGTGACGCCCTCGGGGTCGAGGCCGTTGGTCGGCTCGTCGAGCAGCAGCACGCGCGGCCGGCCGAGCAGCGCCTGTGCGATGCCCAGGCGCTGGCGCATGCCCATCGAGAACGAACCGACGGCGCGGTGCGCGGCGTCGACGAGGCCGGTGCGCACGAGCACGCGGTCGGCCTCGGCGCCGGCGAGCGGTCGAGTCATGCCCTGCAGCCGCGCGAGCGCCAGCAGGTTCTGCCGCGCCGTCGCCTGCAGGTGGAAGCCCGGGCGCTCGATCAAGGCGCCGCACTGCGCCTTCGCCGCGCGCGGCTGCGCCAGCGCGTCGATGCCGAGCACGCGCACGCTGCCGCGGCTCGGGCGCAACAGGCCCAGCGCCAGCCGCATCACCGTCGTCTTGCCGGCGCCGTTGTGGCCGAGGAAGCCGCAGCAGTCGCCGGCGTGCAGCGTCAGCGACACGCCGCGGACCGACGCGCCGCGGCCGTAGGCGAAGTGGAGGTCGCGCAGTTCGAGGGCCGGTGTCACGGGGTAGCCATGGTCGCGGTGGCGGGCGGCGGGTCAAGCGGAGCGGGGACTTGGTCGGGCGACGAAGATGAGGATGCAAATCATCTCCCTTCCCCCATCATCTACCCAGGAATATCTCTGTCTAAGAGACTTAAATCTCTACAATTCTCCCAGTTGTCAAGAGTTAGCTACCCAAGCACAACGGGGAAGAAAATTAAAATTTATTTCCCTAGAAATTACCGAAAAAGGGCTACAAATTCAGCTAAGGGAAGATAATTATTTAG
>JBEILM010000473.1:0-1111 GCA_040379205.1 Gemmatimonas sp. | reverse complement strand
GGGCCTTCGGGATCTTCGGATTGAAGCGCCAGTCGAAATCGGCGAGCGTCTTCACGGTGGTGATCCCGGCCTGCTTCAGCCGGCGCGCGATCAGGCGATCCGCCCGTCGCGTGAGTTCATCCTCCACGAGGAGCTCGAGGAAGTCGAGTGGCGCCAGTGGGGCCGCCTCGGCCTGCGCGACGCGCGCCGGGAGCGCGTCGATCATGCCCGAAAGGCGGAGCGTGCGGAGTCGCGTGGTGAGTTGGGCCGTCATGTGAGGAAGTGGTCGAGGGTGTATTGGTCCATCGTGCGGATGGCAGGATCGGTGGTGGTGAGCGGCGGAGGCGCCGTGATCGGTGCCGCCTCGGTCAGGGTGCGAATCGTCTGATAGCGGAAGTGCTGCTGCGCGAGGGCGGTGCCGACCGCCGCGAGGACGCGCTCCCGGGGATGCTGCCGGGTGAGGCGGAGCACGCCCTGAATGAGCCGGATAGCGCGCACGCCCCGACTGGCGAGCGCCCCGTCGGCCCATTGGCGCAGGACGGGGCCCACGCGTTCACACTGCCCCAGCAGACGGTCGACGAAGGCTTGTTGCCGTGTGGAGGCGACGGCCTCTCCCGGCATACGCGCGTAGGTGCCCGCGCGCACCACGTGATGCACGGTGGCGAGGGTGTCGCCCGCATACACGCGGACGAGTTGCGCATCCCATTGCACGCGCACGCGGGTGCCCAGCAGCGCGAGGGGGACCGGATAGAACGCGCCCGCGACTTCCACATGCCCATCGGCATGCACCGTGCGCTCGCCGGTCTGAAAGAGCGGAAACGCCCCCGCCGGCAGCGGCTGCAGCGCCGGGCGCTCGACCTCGACGAAGTGCGTCCACACTTGTCGTCGCGTGGTCCCGTGAATGCGCAGCCGCGCGACCGTGCGATTCCACTGCTGCAGGAAGGCGTTGTGCGCGGCGAGGCGGTCGAAGCGGCGCCCCTTGAGCGCGTTATCCTTCACGTAGCCGCCGCTGCGCTCCTGCTTCCCGTTCTCCTGCGGGTGCCGCGGCTGCGTCGGTAACGACGTGAAGCCCCAGTGCGCCGCGAACGCGGCGTAAATCGTGTGGTTGTCGGGATCGTAGAAGCACGCCCGC
>JBEILM010000472.1:0-1114 GCA_040379205.1 Gemmatimonas sp. | reverse complement strand
CAGATGCCGGTGACGATCACATTGCCCACGAACAGGATCGCGCCGAGTACGTGCGCGGTCTTGAGCAGGCTGTCGATCGTCGCAGCGGACACGCGGTGACCCGGGTTACGGCGCCTTGGCCGGCGTGATGCGGATGTTGCGGTACTCCACCGCGGTGTGGTCACCCTGCAGGTAGATCGGGCCGGGCTCGCCTTCGTTGCTGTCGAGCGCCCCGCCGGTGATGCCGGGAATCGTCTGATCGGCGATCACCGTCTTGCCGTTGAGCACCACGGTGACGCGCCGTCCGATGAGCGTGATGTCATACGTCTGCCAGACCCCCGGGCCCTTGGACGCGTTCTCGTTGGCCACGAGGAAGCCGTACACGCCGCCCAGGTGCACCGGCGACGGCTCGAGGTTGCCGTTGTCCTCGACCTGCACCTCGTGCCGGCCGCGCAGGTACACGCCGCTGTTGCCGCCCTTGGGATAGCGGAACTCGAGACGCAGCCGGAAGTCGGTGAACTTCTGCTTCGTGGCGAGATTGGCGCCCGAGCCGGTGTTGGTGAGAATGCCGTTCACCACCGTCCACTTGCTCTCACCGCCGGGCAGCGCTTCCCACGCGTTCATGTCGCTGCCGCCGAAGAGCACGATCTCCTTCTCCCACACCGGCGGCGCCGTGCGGCGCAGCAGCGGCGCGCGGACGCCGGTGAACCGGTGCGTCTCTCCGCCCGGCGTGACGAGCGTGCCGGTGAGCTTGTCGCCGGCCAGCGTGGCCTCGACCCGCATGTCGTTCGGTTCGATCTCCCACTGCGGCGGAATGGCGAAGCGCACGACGTTGTTCTCGAACGTCACCTTGGCGATGGGTCGCGCGCTGCCACCGCCACCTACGAAGCGCCCCACCAGCGTGCGGTGCCCGGACTGCGTCACCTCGAGCCACGAGGGATACACGCGATCGGGGCCCTGTACCGTGAGATCCCAGCGGCCGATGATCGGCGCACCGGCCTGGGCCTGCATGACGGAGAACGGCGCGGCGAGGGCGGCGGCGAAGGCCAGCACGCGCGCAGCGGGCGCGGGGATGCGAGCGGAGAACATGGGCACAAAGGGGAAGGGGGTCACGGAACCTTCAAGTGGAGCACTT
>JBEILM010000471.1:0-1115 GCA_040379205.1 Gemmatimonas sp. | reverse complement strand
GCAGCGCCGCACCCCGCGCACCACGGTCGCGTCCGGCGACAACGGCTGGTACGCCTTCTGCCACGTGCCCAGCCCCGGCACCGTGGTCCTCGTGGCCAGCCGCGGCACCGACAGCACCGATTTCGTGGAGACGCAGCTCGCCGCCGATGGCTTCCGGCGGCACGAGCTGTACCTGGGCACCGCGCAGACGCGAGTGGAGCAGGACGGGCGGACTCCCGAGGTGGGAGACTCGCTCGCGCTACCCACGCGGGTGGTGCACGTCGGCGAGGGCCGGTTGCGCGGCGTGGTGCGCCATGCCGGCTCCGGTCGCCCGATCGCCGATGTGCAGGTGGGCATCGTGAACGGTCCGCAGACACGCAGCAATGCCCGCGGCGAGTGGGAACTGGTGGGTGCGCCCGAAGGGACCCGGCGCCTCGAGGCGCGAGCCGTGGGCTTCTACCCCGACCGGCAAACCATCGACGTGGTCACCGGGGCGGCGCCAGTGGAGCTCTCGCTGGCCACCCTGCGCTCGGTACTCGACACCGTGAAGGTCACGGCGCGGTATGCCGTCTACAGCGTGCAGCGGGAGTTCATGGAGCGCGCGCGCAGCGGCGTGGGTCGCTACATCACTGCCACCGACATCGAGCGCAGCAATCCGCTGTTCATCACGGACATGCTGCGCATGGTGCCCGGCTTGTGGGTGGACGGGATCGGCGGCGCGGGTGACGTCGGCATCCAGATGCGCGGCCTGTTCACGTCCCGTTGCTCACCCACGGTCGTGATGAACGGGGTGCCGATTCCCGGGCTGTTCGCGGCCGACATCGATGGCGCGCTGTACCCCAAGGACATCATGGGCATCGAGATCTACCGAGCTGGCCTCGTGCCCCCGCAGTTCCTGATCGGCTTCGACAACGACTGCGGCGCCATCGTCATCTGGAGAAAGTAGCCGCAGCGCCGGCAGCGGCTACGACTGCATCGCTTCCACGTGGGCGGCGCGCAATCCGTTGAGCACGTCTTCGTCGCTCACCGTGTGGAAGCCGGCGCTGCTGCTGATCGCCTTCCGCTTCAGGTCGGCGAACCACGGCAGGTCGTTGAGCAGCACCGGAGCCTTGAACCAGTAGCCGTTCGTGCCGCTG
>JBEILM010000470.1:0-1128 GCA_040379205.1 Gemmatimonas sp. | reverse complement strand
CTACAGCACCCCCAATCCGCCCGTGGGGGCGTGGATCACGTACCATGTGAAGGACTCGCTCCCCGCCGACACCAAGCTGGTGCTCACGATCAGCGACAACACCGGCAAGGCGTGGCGCAACAGTGAGCTCGATCGCACGCCGGGGCTCAAGCGGTTCGCGTGGAACCTCAATGGCGATCCGGTGCCACCCGACAGCGCCCAGATGCGTCGCATGCGGCAGCAGTTCGGCGGGCAGATGCCGCCGCAGATGCGTCAGCAGGCGGACAGCGCAGCGGGCGCCCCGCGTCCGACCCAGAACGCACTGTAGCCCTGCGTGCCGACGGGCGGCGCTCCTGGCGGCGGCCTCGGTGGCGGCGGCGGCATCGCCGCCTTCCTGCGCGGCGGCCAGACCCCGCGTGTGCCCACTGGCACCTACTCCGCCCGGCTCAGCAAGCGGACCGGCCCGACCGTGACCCCGATCGGGCCGGCCCAGACCTTCAGCGTGCTGCCGCTGTTGCAGCCGTAGCGCAGGACGCGCGCGAGGCGAAACGGGCGGGCCGACCCCAGCGGCTACTTCTTGCGCTCGCCGGTGAACGTCGCGCCGCCCTGCCCGCCGAAGTCGACGTCCCCCTTCACGCTGGTGGCGTTCACCAGCACCCCCGTGAACGTGAGCGTTGCCCCACCGCCGGTGTTGAGGGCGAAGGTGAACGTCGAGTCCTTGACCGTGCCCTTGAAGGGAACGACGCCCATGCGCCCCGACTCGTAGGTGCCGCTGAGCGAATCGCCCTTCTGCTTGATGGTGACCGTGGGCGTGCCCGTGCCGTTCTCGGTGACGACGGCAAAGGCCCAGGTGCCGGTGAGGTCGATGGCCAGCAGCTGCGCGAGCGCGGCAGTGCTGCTCAACGCAAGAATCGAAACGGCGGCAACGAACGGACGCATGATCGGGAGGTTCAGTACGAGTACGGGGCCCCGGAGGTGTGCGTCAAGTGGAAGGTACCGGCCCGAGCACTAGCAGGGTGATGAAAAAGTGGCGGATGGACGTGGTTTTTGCGTCCCGCTGACGTGTTCAGCGACTATTGCGCGTGGATTTCGTGCGGGGGGCAATGCCCACGTTCTCGGCGGCCCCGCTTTGGCCGGCATCCGGCGGCT
>JBEILM010000469.1:0-1138 GCA_040379205.1 Gemmatimonas sp. | reverse complement strand
TCAACGCCCCCGAAGCCGGCGCGTTCTGGGTGCCGCCGGGACAGTTCGGCATCGCGACGCTGCTGCCCGGCGACGGCGACGTCGACTTCAGCCAGCAGGACACGCTGCCCTCGGCGAGCCTCGTGTTCGATCCGCTGCCGGACGTCACGATCCGCACCGCCTACAACCAGACGGTCGCGCGGCAGACCTTCAAGGAGCTGACGCCGATCTTCCAGCAGGAGTTCCTCGGCGGCCCGGTGTTCGTCGGCGACCCGAGCCTGCAGATGAGCGCGGTGGAGAACTTCGACGTGCGCGTCGACTGGGTGCCGGAGGAAGGCACGCTGCTGTCGACGTCCTGGTTCCGCAAGGACATCACGCGCCCGATCGAGTACGTCGAGAAGCTCGCGCAGTACAACTTCACCACGGCCGTCAACTACCCGAGCGGCGACTTGCAGGGCATCGAGGTCGAGGCCCGTCAGCAGATCGGCCAGCTGTGGAAGCCGCTCGAAGGACTCGGCGTCGGCGCCAACGCCACGTGGATCGACGCCTTCGTGCGCCGGCCGGAGGCCGAGCTCGACGAGTTCGAGGCGCTGCAGGGCTTCCGGCCCAAGGGCACGCGCGACATGAGCAACGCGCCCGAGTTCCTCTACAACGCGTTCGTCACCTGGGACGTCGACGTCACCAAGACGAGCTTCGGGTTCTTCTACACGGTCACCGGCGACTCGCTGGTGCAGGGACCCGGCCCGAGCAACTCGTACTTCGTGCCGGCGACCTACGAGACCCGCTACGAGCAGGCGAGCGTCACGGTGACGCAGTCGCTCGGCAAGAACGTCCGCCTGACGCTCGCCGGTCGCAACCTGACCAACGCGCTGCGCCGCGAGGTCTACCGCTCCGAGTACATCGAGGACGACGTCACGCGACGGTCCTACACCGAGGGCGTCGAATGGGCCCTCTCGATCGGCGGCGAGATCCGCTTCTAGAACGCATCCACGCAATCCTCCCCAGCATGAACCCCACGACCATCGCTCGTCCCCGCGCGCGCGGCGCGCTGCTGCTGCTCGCCGCCCAAGGAATTAACCTGACCGAGACAACCGTTGCTGATGTGATGGTACATCCCCTGATCACGTTGCCCCAGCAATCTGCTCAAGACATTTTTGCT
>JBEILM010000468.1:0-1143 GCA_040379205.1 Gemmatimonas sp. | reverse complement strand
TTCGGCTGGGCGGAGCGGCGTCGTATCTGAGGTGCGCAGCGGCAGAGTGCTCCGCGCCCTGCCGAGTGTAAGCTCTCGGGAGCAGCCGCGAACTCACGGACTCGGCCATCAGGAGACATTGGCGAAAGGCAGGTTTGTGGTGCGCCGCCTTGCCCATCTCACGATAGACCCAACCGGTCCAGCTTGCGGCGGCACAGGGGCGCGCGGCCAGGTGTTCCTTCGATCAAGCACCATCACAGGGCGCTATTCGCGTTGAGTGTTGACGCCCTCAGACCCCGACGGCCAGCGCCAGCATCGCCGGCGGGGTGAGCGCCGGGGCTCGGGAGAGGTCGAGGGTGCGGAACCAGCCGAGGTAATGCTTCAGATAGGACGAGGCCACGCCGTTGAAACGTCGCAGCCAGTTCTTCAGCCGGGAGTGGTAGCCGTTGACGTTGTTGATGTGCCAGGGGCCCAGAGCGTGCTGACCGGCGCTGAGGTTGATGGCGTGATGCTCCACGCCGATGTGACGTGCGGCGCTGGCCAGCGCCACCGAGCCGTCGGTGCACAGCACCGCGTCGGCGGCCAGTACCGGCTGCAGCTCCGCGGCCAGGTGCGCCGTGTCCTGGCCAGCCACGATCTGGTCGGTGCAGGCGCCGGAGCGGTCGCGCACGACGAGGACGATGTCATGCTCGTCGCTCAGGCCGCGCTTGGAGGCGCGCCCGCCGCGGCCCCGCGCAGGGCGACCGAGCGCCTTGCGCTGCCCGGGCTGGCCCTTGCAGGACTTGAGGATGCCGGTCTCGTCGGCCTCGACGATGCCCGCCAGCTGGCCCGCCCTGACGTGCTGCGGCAGGTTCAAGAAGCGGTGACGCCAGCGAAACGCGGTGCTGCGCGCGACCTCCAGCCGCTCGGCTGCCCGGGTGATGCTCAGGCCATCGATCAGCACCTGGCTCTGGTCGAGCCAGCGCTCGCGGCAACGCAGCCGGGCCAGCGGTGTGCGCGTCAGCGCGTTGAACGTCTTGCCGCAGCCCCGGCACCGGTAGCGCTGCAGCCCGTGGGCTGTCCCGAGGCGCACGAGGTGCGCGCCCGCGCAGTGCGGGCAGAACCGCAGCACCTGCAGCCGCTCCTCGACGATCGCTTGCGCCTCCTGGCCGGCCTGCGCGGCCT
>JBEILM010000467.1:0-1145 GCA_040379205.1 Gemmatimonas sp. | reverse complement strand
GGCCGAAGCTCTCGGCCGAGTCCTCGCTGGTGGAGCGGTACACCGACCTGATCCTGCGGATCTGCGACCAGCACCGCACGCGGGCGACGTTCTTCGTGCTGGGGTGGATCGCCGAGCGGCACCCGGGGCTGGTGCGGCGCATCCGCGACGCCGGGCACGAACTGGGCACGCACTCGTTCTGGCACCGCAAGGTGTACGAACTCTCGCCCGAGGTCTTCTCGTCCGACATCGCCGATTCGCTGGCGGCGATTCGCTCGGCGGTGAACGACCCGGCCCTGCCGATCCCCGGCTTTCGCGCCCCGTCGTTCTCCATCACGCCGGGCACCGAGTGGGCCTTTGACGTGCTGCTGCGGCACGGGGTGGCCTATGACGCGTCGCTGTTCCCCGGCTCGCGCGGGCATGGCGGCTACGCCTGCACGCCCGGCCCGCACGTGCTGACCACGCCTGCGGGGGCGAGGCTGCCGGAACTGCCGATGTCGGTCGGGCCGGTGGGCGTGGGGCCGCTGCGCAAGCGGATGTGCTACAGCGGGGGCGGCTACATGCGGCTGCTGCCGGAGTGGATGATCCGCCAGGGCATTAGCGCTGAGCGGGCGGCGGGGCGGGGCACGGTGGTGTACCTGCACCCGCGCGACTTTGCGCCCGATTGCCCGCGCGTGCCCATGCCGCTGCACCGGCGGTTCAAGTGCTACGTGGGTGCGGCGAGCACCGAGGGCAAGCTGCACGCGCTGCTGAAGGCCGAGCGGTGGACGACCTGCCGCGAGGCGCTGGTGCGGGCGGGGCTGCTGCCGGCGGCGTGAGGGAAATCGGTTTACTGAGCGGGCTTGGCATCCGCCGGGGCGGCCTCGGCCGGCTTGCCGTCGGCGGGTTTGGCCTCAGTCGATGGGGCCTCGGCCGGCGGTTGCGCAGCAGCGCGGGCGGCCCGGGCACGCTCGACCACCGCGGCCTCCAGGGCGGCGCGGTCGGCCGGCTCGGGGGTGAGCACGAAGTGCCACTTCAGCCGCGTGTGGTTGGGGATGGCCGAGGCGACCAGATCGGGCCCGGGGTACTCGTAGAGTGCGATTGCTGACTGGTTCGATACCCTTACCTCTAGCGTAGCCCTTTCCAGTTGTCTTTGTACAGCCTTTTCAAGCAGTTTGTAGAGAAGC
>JBEILM010000466.1:0-1151 GCA_040379205.1 Gemmatimonas sp. | reverse complement strand
GACTACAGCGGCGTCCCCTGGGCGTTTTTCGCCATCCCTGACAACGAGGAGTCGTGCGCGAACGCGCGTGCTCTGACGGTGGCGCTGTGCGGCCACGACGACATCCACGTCGTCGACCTCGAGGTGCCCGCCGGTTTCATGCTCCAGACGCGCCCCCTTCCGCCTCTCTCCCGCGCTCACACGGAGTCCACCGATGCTCTCTGAACTCTACGCCCTCGCTTCCTGGGCTATGTCCCCCGCTGGCGGCCCCCCGCCCCTCGCCTACCTCATCGCGGCGATCTCGCCGCTCATCGCTCACTACACGTTGGAGTCGTAACCATGCCTCTCGTCATGTCTACCACCGTCGGCAAGCTCGCCGCGGCTCTTGCCTCGGCTCAAGCCGAGATGAGCCCGGCGAAGAAGAACGCCTTCAATCCACACTTCCGCAGCACGTACGCGGACCTCGCGAGCCTCCACGACGCCTCGCGCGCCGCGCTCGGGAAGCACGGCTTGGCCGTCGTTCAGCTCCCCGGCAGGCGCGATGACGGCACCACCACGGTAACGACGCTCCTGATGCACGCGTCGGGGGAGTTCGTCGGCGACGAGGCCGGCGTCAAGCTCGCTGCGGAGACGGCGCAAGCGGCCGGCTCCGTGGTGTCCTACCTGCGCCGGTACGGCTACGCGGCCGTGCTCGGCCTGTCCTCCGAGGACGACGACGGCGCCGCCGCCTCCGCATCGGCCACCCAGCCGACGCGGCGCGACGAGCGCCCGGCCGAGCGGCCGGCCTCGCCGCACGCCGAGCAGCGCCACGCGGCGCCCGCCGAGGTCTCCTCGAGCAGCGACCGCAACGACCCGCCATGCCCCATCTGCGGCGGCGCGATGTGGGACAACCGCCCCAAGAAGGCAAGCGGCGCGATGAACGCGAAGGCGCCCGACTTCAAGTGTAAGGATAAAACCGGCTGCGAAGGCGTCATCTGGCCTCCGCGCTCGGGAGGCGCCCGTCCCCGCGTCCAGGCCGCAAGCCCGCCGCCGCCGCCGCCGGCCAACGAGGACGACAACGGCGAGATCCCGTTCTGATGTGCCCGAGCTGCGGATACTCGCACGGCGCCTATGCGTCCTGCCACGAAACGCAAGAACGGAACTGGCGCGCCGACTGGGCATCGGAGGCGCGG
>JBEILM010000465.1:0-1170 GCA_040379205.1 Gemmatimonas sp. | reverse complement strand
GGGCGCGCTGCTGCGCGATGGCCAGTCGAAGGCGCCGCTCCGGTCCATTCTGTACCAGTCGGTGCCGCGCGCGCTCATCGAGCGTCCCAAGACCGGTTTTTCGGTGCCGCTGGCCGCGTGGCTGCGCGGCCCGCTGCGGCCGTGGGCGGAGGAACGATTTGCGCCGTCGGCGCTGAGCGGGTCGGTACTGGATACGAACACGGTGCGTGAGACGTGGACGCGCTTCCTTGCCGGCCACGATGGCTATGCGCCGTCGGTATGGACGTCGCTGATGTTCGAGAGCTGGCGCGCGCGGTGGGTGGCGTGAGCCGACTCGAGAGAATTCGCTACGAAGTTGGCTCGGTATTCTCTGCGGCCGTGGCGTAAAGCCGCTCGTATGCATCGAGCCACGGTTCGAGGCCGAAGGTCTGCTCGACCAGCGCCAGCGCGCGTGCAGCGCGCGCGCTGGCGGCGTCCGCCTTCGAAACGACCTCACCGAATGCCGTCGCGAGCCCGTCGATGTCACCGGGCACACAGCAAAGCGCCTCAGCCTCACTCACGATGTCTGGAACGCCCCCGACCATGGTTGTCACGATCGGCACGGACTGCGACATGGCCTCCAACAACACCATCGGCGTGCCCTCGGTGCGCGACGTGAGAGCGAGCGCATCAAACGCCGCGAGATACCGACGGGCATCGGCCATCGCGCCAGGCGCCACAAGACGACCGGACACTCCAAGGGCAGCCGCTTGAGCCATTACTGCTTCACGCTCCGGGCCATCGCCGAGCAGCACCCCGTGAACGGGTGACGGCACCTTGGCAAGTGCCGCCACGAACTGGTCGGGGCCCTTCTCATGACTCACGCGCCCGACCCAGCCGATCGTCGGCACCTCGGGGATGCCAAGCACCGCTCTTGCCTCGTCACGATTCAGCGCATTTTGCGCCGGAGCCATGGCGTTACGCAGCAGCAGTACGCGTTCGGTGACCCCAGCCTGACGGAGGCGATCCACGATCGGACGCGATACGGCTACTATCGCATCCGCATGCCTTGCGGCCCGCACCTGCAGGGATTCGTACAACCGGTCGCGCCAGTTGCCCCCTACAAACCCGTGCAGCGTCATGACGTGTGCGATGCGAAGCGCGCGGGCAAGGGGCCCGTGCAGTACATCGGCGCGATAGCCGTGGGTATGC
>JBEILM010000464.1:0-1183 GCA_040379205.1 Gemmatimonas sp. | reverse complement strand
GTCACGTCTCGGACGTCTGCCCATCTGAGGGTCGAACAAACAAAAACCCCGCACCGACCGAAGTCGTTGCGGGGCTTCTATTCATCTCAGTCGGGGCGACTGGATTTGAACCAGCGACCTCCTGCTCCCGAAGCCGGAGCGCGGCGATTCTGGTCGCGACAACCGCGACACAGCAGAGGGAAGAGTGCGACAGGCGCGACACCCAGAACGGGCCGTTGTCGCCAATTCTGGGGAAGCATCTGGGGGCGCTCTGGGGAGGACCCGGGCGGGCAGCATACGTGACGTCGCGCCGTCTGGCCCCGTCTTGCTGGGTGTAGCACTTGGTGCTACACTATCATCGATGGCTCGATCGCCCGGTGCTTCCCGCGTGTTCAAGACAGCGTGGTTCGTCAAAGCCGCCCGGAAAGCCGGTATCGGCGACGACGAGCTGTGCCGCGCCGTAAGGCAGGCCCAGGCCGGGCAGTGTGACGACCTGGGTGGTGGGGTGTACAAGAAGCGGGTGAGCCGGAACCTCTACCGGAGTATCGTGCTCGCGAAGGGTGGTCGGCACTGGGTGCTCACGTATCTCTTCGCCAAGAAGGACCGGCCCAACATCGACGCGGCCGAGCTCGCGAGGTTCCGGGAGCTCGCCAAAGGGTACGAGAAGCTGACGGCCGCGCAGCTCACCGAGCTGCTCACGGCTAGGGACCTCGAGGAGATCTGTCATGGCGACCAAGCCTAAGTACAAGAGCGACGCCTTCGAGGCGATCCATTCGGCCGCGTCGGCGCTTCATCGGGTCGGCGCCATCGGTAAGACCACCATGCGCCAGTTCGACGAGGCGGCACTGAGTGCCCCCGAGCCGCTCGCTCCGGCGCAGATCAAGAAAATCCGGGAGCAGGCCAAGGTGAGTCAGGCCGTGTTCGCGCGGCGGCTCAACACCAGCGCCAGCACGGTGGAAAAGTGGGAGACCGGGGCCAAGAAGCCGAGCGGGGTGGCGCTCAAGATGCTGGCGGTCGTGAAGAAGCACGGGTTGGCGGTGTTGGACTGACGAGCCGATCGGTGCTCGCACATCCCGGCCGGTGCGGGCATCCGCCCTCTGGCTCTCCGCTGACGTCACGTCTCGGACGTCTGCCCATCTGAGGGTCGAACAAACAAAAACCCCGCACCGACCGAAGTCGTTGCGGGGCTTCTATTCATCTCAGT
>JBEILM010000463.1:0-1197 GCA_040379205.1 Gemmatimonas sp. | reverse complement strand
TGGTGGGGTATTGCCGTGGCCGGCGTGGCCGTAGCGTTCGTTCTGTGGCAGTCCGGTGCGTTCACCGCCATCCGCATTGCCATCGGCTGGCTGCCGCGCAAGACGATGGTGCAGGCCGAGTTGGCCGCGGATATGCTAGACCCTGCCCGCCCGGAGTCCGAGCGGGAGTTCGTGGCGGCTATGCGGGCGCGTGACCCAGCATTCGACGCCGCATACCGCAAGGTGAAGAAAGGTCGCACATGATCCTCGCATCTGGTTTCTCCGACTTCCTCGGCAACATCTGGTTCGCCGGCCTCGCTCTAGTCATCGGCGTGGCGGCAGGCTGGTTGCTCCGCGGCAAGTACGGCAACCGCGTCTGATCCAAATCCCGCCAGCTGGTGGGCAGGCTCGGCGTGATGGCGCCGGGCCTGTTTTATTTGGTGGCGAAAGAAAGCCCCCGGCTTCCCGCATCATGCGTTCCGCCGGGG
The DNA here is from genome assembly GCA_040379205.1 of Gemmatimonas sp. Classification (GTDB taxonomy): domain Bacteria; phylum Gemmatimonadota; class Gemmatimonadetes; order Gemmatimonadales; family Gemmatimonadaceae; genus Gemmatimonas. The sequence goes on along the minus strand of JBEILM010000463.1, from coordinate 730 downwards.
GCGAGAGAAATGACTGAGACGTCGTGTCAGCGTACCCGCAGGCTCGTGCCGCGGGGGAGCAGTGCGCAGCCTGGCACCTGCTCGCCAGCCTCAAGCGCGGCGCGAATCGCGTCCTTGTTCGGCTCGCGCTTGAGTACGACGAGCGCGTCATCCATGACCGCGACCGCCGTGGGGTCGATCTCAAGCGGCTGCTTGCCGCCGTTCTGAGCCACCGACAAGCTGAACCGCTCCGTGGTCAGCTTGAGGCGTCCGGTGGTTTCCATCGCGCCCTTGAGGCGGTCCTTGAGGCGCTGTGCCAGGTTGGCGTCGGCGTCGGCGAGCGCACGGATGCGCTTGGCCTCGGCGACACGGGCGTCGGCACGGACCTCCAGTTCGCGGATCAGGCCGCAGTAATCGTCGGCCTTATCCTCAAGGGCGTTGTCGAGGCCGTCAAGGGTGGCGTCGAGTTCAGCCTGCACCTCTGGGCTGTCGGCGCCTGACTCCATGATGCGGTCGAGGATGTGGGACAGAGTGGTCGTAATTCCGTACAGTGACATGGTTTATGCCTTTACCTTTTTGGTTCGTGCTTCTGATCGAGCGCGAGTTTTTGCACGCAGTTCGCGGTGCAACGCGACTAACTCACGGCGGTGCGCATCAGCCTCCGATTTGGATGGGAACGGCGACGTGTAGTAGGTGACATGGCCGTTTGGAGCAATGCCTACAACCATGTACTTGTCATCATTGCTGGTTT
>JBEILM010000462.1:0-1208 GCA_040379205.1 Gemmatimonas sp. | reverse complement strand
GTATGCCTCGACGTTGCCCCATGAGTCGATGCGGGCGAAGGCCATAAGGCGGCTATGCCCGGTCTTCGACCACCGGCGGACGACCACCCAGAAGTGGCCGCGCTGAACGTCGACGCCCATCGTGCGGAAAGGGATGCTCCCGGTCGGTGCGCCCTCGCGGTCGGCCACCTTGGCCTTCGGTGTGATCACGGCCTCCGCGTCCCAGTCGTCGCCCATCTTGTAGTTTGCGGCCTCGGCCACGTTTGCTATCTCTCCGCCCTCCTCGGACCATGCCAGTGCGAGCCTCTTCTGTTTCCAGATCCGACGAGCATCCTCACTGCCGTAGACGTCAAACTGTTCCTTGGCCTTGAGGCACATCACGCCGAGCTCGCCCCAGCTCATCGTCGCAAGGCTGTTCCAGTGAAGGCCGATGTGTCCGCTGTTTGCGGAGACAGCCGTGGCAACAAAGGCACCACGCGCGTTAGCCTCGAGACGGCTAGCGTTAGTGTCGGGCAGGAGCGTGCGGCAAGACGCGCACTCATAAGTCGTACCGGTGCTCACCCGATGCAAGTCCCACGTGCCTGTCGCCTTTGCATCAAGTGGCAGCCTTACCTGCTCCCAGACCCACGGTTGCAAGTGGTCGCATTTAGGACACCTCATGTTCCAGTCACGTTGATCGGTGGTCTCGTGCAGCTGATGGAACTCTTGCCCAGCCGAACCGCCCTGCGACATGAACACCCGCTTGCCCATCCAGCCGAACGCCGTGACGCGCGCGCTCGCTTCGGCCAAGTGTCCGGGCGGAGCCATCCAACACTCGTCGGCGATGACGTAGCGCAAGGACAGGCGCTGAAGGTTCGCCTCGTTCCAGATGCCGCGACAGTAGAGCGTCATGCGGTCGAAGTCCGCCGTCGTCGAGCGGTCGAGGTCTTCGAGTGAAAGCCGTGCCTTGACGGGCGGACAGTTGTTCCAGACCGGGCGGAGGTAACGCAGGGCGAAGTCCTTGGCCTCGGGGTCGGTGGCCTGCAAGAGCATCGTCGGCCCAGGAGCGTTGGCGATGATGTGGCAGGTGAGCAGGCGGGCGAAGAGAGACTTGCCCGACTGGATGCTGGCGAGTACGGTGAGCAGACGCGTCTCGGGGGCGGCGGCGATGCGCAGCGCTTCCTCGATCCACGGCGTGCGGTCAGAGCGGAAAGGACCGGGCATCGGCGCGTCGGGGATGGCGTGGACAT
>JBEILM010000461.1:0-1210 GCA_040379205.1 Gemmatimonas sp. | reverse complement strand
CTCGGCGCCGCAGCGGCAACCCCTGCAATTCGGGGCGTTTTGTGGAAAAAGATGTTCTCCGGCGTTCCGCTGTTGCCGCCGGTCTGCCGGTTGATCAGGTCGGATAGGTCTGTCAGAGCCGCCATGAACTCGCCCTCCAGCTGCGCCGTTCAGCCTGATCAGCCGTTGCCGTCCGTGATGGTGAAGCTGGTCACGCTCACCGTCTGTCCCGTGGCAATGGAGGTGTTGTTGAGGTTCAGGTCGGACCCGGATGTCGCCACATCGGCGTCCGCAATCGCCGTGGTCCCGTTGGACTGGAACACTCGGGACCATGAGGCCGTCCCGGTCGCCGCCGCCGTGCCGTTGCTGATCGCATTGGCCGTCAGGACGCCGCTGGCAGCCGCCGCCGCAAACGCCGTCGCGTTGCAGGTCAGCTCCACCAGCATGGTCTGAGAGGTGATGGCCGTACCCACATTGGCCGGGCGCGTCCCGTTGTAGATCCGCACCTTGGCGGAGGTTCCAATGCGGGTATTGAGCGCGTCCAGCATAGCGTTGCGCGTGGTCGTGTCGTACTTGATAGCCATCGGGTGCCTCAGAAGTCGGTGTAGATGCTGTAACGGCGCTGCAGGCCGCGCTGCGGGAACTCGGTGCGAAGGACGCCGACCACCGGCTTGTCGGCTACGCGGATGGCCTCCAAGGCCTCGTCGAACAGGGTCTTGAACGTCACCAGCGCTTCGCTGTCCCGCAGGAAGGGGCCGGCCGACATCAGGGAGCCGTAGAGGTAGACATCCGGGGCGCTCGTCAGGAGCCAGTTGGTCGGGGCGGCGTCCGAAAGAGCCGGAACCTTCCGCACATAGGCCAGCGTTCCGACGTAGGACTGGCTGGGCGCGGGCCAGATTTGGAACTGGTCGCCGATGATGGTCACGAACTGCGGGGTGCTCGAAACGCTGCTCTCCGTCAGCGCCTCGCTGATCTGCTCCGGGGTTGCGAGCATCAGCTCAAAGGCGTTGCCAGTCGCATCGGTGATCCGGAAGGACTTGAACTCAAGGAAGTCGCCGGGAATGGCGAAAAAGGGCGTATCGACGTTGGCCGTCGCGATGACCTGCTGCTCGCGTGTGCGCAGGTCACGGTTGATGCGGGTTTCGGCCAGCGTGATGAAGTCGGGAATGCGGGCGGTCAGGTCCGAACGGTTCAGCCAGTCGGCGACCGCCGACTGAAGCTCTGAGTAGGT
>JBEILM010000460.1:0-1229 GCA_040379205.1 Gemmatimonas sp. | reverse complement strand
TGGGTGCCAGGGGTCGGATCTGGCGGCTCGACTGGTCGAGGTAACCAGCATGGGCTGACGCGGCGGCTGGACACGACGGCCGCTGCCGCGCAGCATTGGCGTATGCCTGCCCCTTGCCCGACCAGTTCGCCCCGGCGCCGCGTCGCGGCCATCCGCCACGCGGCTCTGACGCTCTCCGCCTTGCTCATGGCGGCCTGCAGCGGCGACGTCGGCAAGACAGCCGGCGAGACCGCGGCGGCGCTCGATACCACCCTGGCTCCCGGGTACGCGGCCATTACCGCCGATGACCTCATGGCGCACACCCGCGCCCTCGCCGATGACTCCCTCGAAGGGCGCGCCCCCGCCTCGCCGGGCGAAGAGAAGACGGTGCGGTATCTCGAGAACCAGTTCCGCCAGCTGGGGCTCGTGGGCGGCATGCCCGGCGGCTCCTTCGTGCAGAACGTCACCCTTGTACGCGCCGTGCCGCACCCGGAGGCGTCGTTCCACATCGGCAGCCGTGTGCTGCCGCTGTCACATCCGGCCGACTACCTCGTGCGCTCCCGGCGCGAGCAACCGCTGATCGAAGTCGACGCCGAGATGGTGTTCGTCGGCTACGGTGTCGATGCCCCCGAGTATGGCTGGAACGATTTCAAGAACGTCGATGTGCGCAACAAGATCCTCGTGATGCTCATCAACGATCCGGCGGTGCCGGATCCGCGTGACAGCACGAAGCTCGACAGCACCATGTTCAAGGGCCCGGCCATGACCTACTACGGCCGCTGGACCTACAAGTACGAGATTGCCGCCGCCAAGGGAGCCGCCGGTGCGATCATCATTCACGAGACGGGCCCCGCCGGTTACCCGTTTTCGGCGCTCGACAACCTCGCGCGCGAAGCCTTCGACATCAAATCCGCCGACGGCGGCGCCAGCCACAGTCAGATCGAGGCGTGGCTCACCCAGCCCAAGGCCGAGGAGCTGCTGCAGTCCGTGGGGAAGGATTTCGCGGCGCTCAAGGCGGCCGCGCGCCGCAAGGATTTCGTACCGGTATCACTCGGTGCGCGCGCCCGGGTGCGCCTGCAGCAAGATCTCGCCACGGTGCAGTCACGCAACGTGGTGGCCATGCTGCCAGGCGCCGACGAAGCACGACGCGGCGAGTACGTGGTGTACTCCGCGCACTGGGATCACATGGGGCGCGACACCACGCTGGCGGGCGACCAGATCTTCAACGGAGCGCTCGACAACGCCAGCGG
>JBEILM010000459.1:0-1230 GCA_040379205.1 Gemmatimonas sp. | reverse complement strand
TGACCTGCTCCCGGAATCCTGAGCCACGAACTATGAGAGTCCCGAAGGCCGCCGGAAGCGGCCAGGAGATTCTCGATGAAGCGGACACGACACACACCCGAACAGATCATCTCGAAGCTGCGTGAGGCCGATGCCATGCTGGCCGCCGGCCGCCCGGTTGCCCAGATCGTCCAGCACCTGGGCGTCAGCGAACCGACCTTCGCACGCTGGCGGGCGCAGTACGGCGGCATGAAGTCTGATGAGGCCAGGCGGCTCAAGGAACTCGAAGTCGAGAACACGCGGCTGAAGAAGCTGGTCGCCGATCAGGCCCTGGACATGGCGATCCTCAAGGAGGCGAACAACTTCCTGGGAAAGCATCAACGGCGCACGGAAGGAGGTTCGTTGTGAATCACGTGCAAGCGGAACTCCAGCAGCCCGAGCGTCGGGTGTGCCGTGTGCTCGATCAGCCACGCTCGACGCAGCGGTACACCGCGGTGCCGCGTGACGGTGACGAGCACCTGGTGCGGCGTCTGCACGAGCTGGTGCGGCAGCACCCACGCCGCGGCTACCGCATGATGTGCGGGATGCTCAAGCTCGAAGGCTGGCGGATCAACATCAAACGCGTGCACCGGCTCTGGAAGCGTGAAGGCTTCAGGGTGCCGGGAAAGCAGCACAAACGCAGGCGTCTTGGCCACTCGGCCAACGGGATTGCACGTTGTCGCGCCGAGCACAGGAACCACGTCTGGTGCGTGGACTTCATCCACGATCGTGACGACCGGGATCGCCCGCTGAAGTGGCTGAGCGTGGTCGATGAGTTCACGCGGGAGTGCGTGCTGCTGGAGGTGGAACGCGGCATGGACTCCGTTGATGTAGTCGGCCTGCTGATCGAGGCGTTCCGGACCCGCGGGGTTCCCAGGCACATCCGCAGCGACAACGGCGGCGAGTTCATCGCCCAGGCGATCACGCGGCTGGCGACGATCACGGGAGTCGAGATGCTGTACATCGCCCCGGGCAGCCCGTGGGAGAACGGGTACGCCGAGAGCTTCCATGGCCGTCTGCGCGACGAACTGCTCAACGCGGAGGTGTTCGACGGGCTGCCCGACGCCAAGCTGCTGGCGGCGCGATGGCGGCAGGAGTACAACCACCACCGGCCGCACTCGTCGCTGGGGTACGTTCCCCCGGCGGTGTTCGCGGTCACCCTTGAGAGGGGAGACGCGGCCCCTCTCCCCTCTCAAACTCACCCCTGCACGT
>JBEILM010000458.1:0-1234 GCA_040379205.1 Gemmatimonas sp. | reverse complement strand
GCCAAGAGCGCCCTGCTGGCGTTCACCCGCACGGCGGCGGCCGAACTCGGGCCGCGTGGCATTACCGTGAACATGGTGTCGGGCGGGTTGCTCCGGACCACCGATGCCAGCGCCGCCACCCCCGACGCGGTGTTCGACCTCATTGCAGCCAACACGCCGCTGCGGCGGGTCACCACCCCCGACGAGCTGGCCGACACGGTGCTGTTCTTCGCGAGCCCGTGGGCCCGATCGGTGACCGGGCAGAACCTCATCGTAGACGGCGGCCTGGTGTTCGGCTGACGTGGCGCAGTGTCCGCCCGCACCCCGCCGGGCGGACACCACACCGTCCGCACTCGCTTCCGTGTTAAGTTCGGCGCATGTACGCCACCTGTGTCTATTGCCACGGCGCGCTGGGCGCCAATGAGGTGGTCGAGCACTTCCCCGTGGGGCGCAAGCTCGCCTTCGACGCGGCACGCGGGCGGCTGTGGGCGGTGTGCCCTCGCTGCACACGGTGGAACCTCTCGCCGCTCGAAGAGCGGTGGGAGGCCATCGAGACCTGTGAGCGTCTCTATCGCGACACGCCCCTCAAGGCGAGCACCGACAACATCGGCCTTGCCAAGCTGAGTGAGGGGCTGCAGCTGGTGCGGGTGGGACAACCCACCCGACCCGAGTTTGCGGCGTGGCGGTACGGCGGCGAGCTCCAGCGTCGTCGAATCAGGACGTGGGCGATCTACGGTGGCAGCGCCGCCCTGATGATTGGGCTCACGGGGCTCAAGTGGATCAACCCCTCGCTGCATGGCGCCATTCCGCTCGCCGGGGTCATCCCTGGTGCATTGAACTACTGGAACCTGTACCGATTGCATCTCAAGCGCGTGGCGCGCGTACCCTACCGCAACGAACTGGTCACCTTGCGGCGCTCCGACATCGGCAACGTGAAACTTGAAGCGGTCAGCGCTGGTGCTGCCGCGAGCGGCGATTGGCAGCTCAACGTGCTGCACAAGTCGGGGCGCAGCATCGTCACGGGTGACGAGGCGAAGCGCCTCATGGGGAAGTTGCTGACGGTCACCAACGAAGAAGGCGGTTCCGCCGACACCGTCCGTTCAGCCGTGACGCGACTCGCCGAGGCCGGCTCGGCGGACGCGTTCATTCAGCAGTACATCAGGACGGGCAAGGGTGTCTTCTCCGGCTCGTGGAAGGAGGGCACCCGTGACCAGCATCTCGCCCTCGAAATGGCCCTCCACGAAGACACCGAACG
>JBEILM010000457.1:0-1256 GCA_040379205.1 Gemmatimonas sp. | reverse complement strand
GTCGTGGCGGCGCTCCACCGGGCCGCGGCCCTGCGGCGCCCGGTGCCGGGCGCCTATGCCGAACGTCGACAGGGCGAAGGGCGGTCGCGCAAGGAAATCATGCGCTGCCTCAAGCGGTACCTCGTCCGGGAGCTCTTCCCACTGATCGTCGCAGACGTCCGAGCCATCCGGGGGCCGTGCTTGACATAGGAGCGTCAACGCCGTGATCGAGAGTTTCTTCGCGACCCTCGAGTGGGAACTCCTGGCCGACCACGACGTCGCGACCCGGGACACGGCCGTGCGCGCGCTGGTGCCCTTTATCGAGACGTGGTACAATCGGAAGCGGAGGCATTCGACCCTCGGGTATGTATCACCCCACGCCTTCGAGCAGGACCTGACTCGCCGCCGGCGAGCAGCTTGAACCCCGTGTCCACGAAAGCGGGTTAAGTCCAGGACAAGGCCTTCGTCCCGGATCTTCCCCGCAGGGCATCGAAGGCGACCGCGGCGTACGCCGGCTTGAGCGGGCGGCCCTGCCACGCCGTCAGCTCGTCGTAGACCCGGCCGTCACCGTGCTGATGAGATCCGGCGACACCGGCACTTGATAGCGCTCCTCGAGATACGCCTGCAACGCGCGGACGGTGAGGCCGCGCGCATACAAGGCGATCACCGTCTCGTCGAAGCCCGGCAAGCGCCGGACGCCCTTGGGGACGAACTGCGGCGTGAAGGTGCTCTGTCGATCGCGCGGAATCTCGAGCGCCAACGGCCCCGTGTCCGTCAGGACCGTCTTGGGCGTCGTGCCATTGCGCGCGTTGCCGTCCGGCCCACGCGACTCCCCCGGGGGATACCCGAGATGATGCGTCAGCTCGGCCTGCAACACGCGCTCGGTCAACGCCTTCTGGAACCGCCGGTAGACCGCCTGGAAGTCCGCCGGGGTCTTCACCGCGGCCGCTAACTGGTCGATCAGCGCCGCCGGGACGACGGGCCCGGCGGCCGGCGGGGGCTGCTTCTTTCTGCGTGCCGTAACCATCCTCCACCTACGCTGTTATGGCACGTACACAGAATTTCGGATAAGCCCACTAGTACTACTGGGTTAAGTTACGATTGACTTCGCCGCGGGTTGGTCGTGCCGTGGCGCATGGACACTGCGGCCCTGCGCGCTGCTGATGGGCGATTACGTCGTTTTCTGGCGACGCTGACGCCGTTGCTCGGGCGTACCGAGCGGCAGCAGCACGCGGGCGAGTACGTGCGCGGCTTACTGCTCGACGGGGAGCGGAAGT
>JBEILM010000456.1:0-1257 GCA_040379205.1 Gemmatimonas sp. | reverse complement strand
GCCCTTCGACGTGCCCAACACCGAGGTGCTCACGTGGGCCTTTCCGGAGGTCACCAATCGCGGGGCGACGCTCGAGTTCCGCTGGGGCACCCAGGGTGTGGCGCTCCCCATCACGGTGCAGCCTACGCTGCCGTTGACGGTCACGGCGCCGCAGGTTGCCGCCTATCTCGGCACGTACGACTTCGAGTGGGCCGACAGCACCAGTCAGCCTCGGCGGTCGGTGTTCACCGTGGAACAACGCGGCGATCAGCTGTTTGGCGTGTGGGACACCCCGCAGTTCGGGTCGATGCGCGAGATGCAACTGCTGGCCAACGGGGACGATCGCTTCGCGTATGGCTGGTACCGCAACGGTTCGCTCTGGGCCACCAGCCCCGAGCTCAATCTCGTGTTCGAACGGCGCAACGGTGTGGTGGTGGGCTTTTCCTATCGGTCGTCGGCCGACGTCGTCGCCTGCGGCACGCGCCGGCGATGACGCCGCTGTCGTCCACCGTGCCGGGGGGCGGGCGCCATGGGCCACTGCCGGTGACGGTGCTCACCGGGTTCCTCGGTGCCGGCAAGACCACGCTCCTGCGCCGCTTGCTGCGTGACCGCACCGATCTCCGCATTGCCGTGATCGTGAACGATCTGAGCGATCTGGCGGTGGATGCCGATCTGGTGAAGGAGCTGCGAGAAGGGCACGAGGAGCTCGTGATCGACCTGCACGGCGGCTCCTTGGGCGGCGCTCTGCGGCCGGCGTTCCTCGAGGCGCTCGATCGGCTCACCGCCGACCGCTCGCTCGACTACCTGCTCGTCGAGACGAGCGGCGGGTCGCATCCGCACATCCTGCTCGAGGAGTTGCAGCGGCATCGCGGGGTGTCACTCGACAGCATGGTGACGGTCGTCGACGGTCTCAACCTGCTGCGCGACTTCGACGCCGGCCGAGCGTTGCTGGAGGATGTGCCGGCCCTCGTGTCGCCGGTCGGATTGCTGCGCGCCCAGATCGAAGCGGCGTCGGTGCTGCTGGTGAGCAAGGCCGATCGTCTCACCCGCGAGCAGGTCACCTCGCTCTTTTCCGTGCTGCAGCGCCTTAATCCGCATGCCTTGCTGGTGACCATGGCCTATGGGCAGGTCGATCCTGCACTCGTCGTGGGCGCCCGGTCGTTCCAGAAGCGGCGCCGTCGGCCGCGCGGAGAGCCCGTGCGCCGGCCGCCGGTGTCCCCGGCGGCCGACGACCCGACGCTGTACGGACTGGGCGCCATCACGCTGCGCGACTCGCGG
>JBEILM010000455.1:0-1286 GCA_040379205.1 Gemmatimonas sp. | reverse complement strand
CGAATCTAGGCGCGCCGAGCGCGCCGCCGTCGTGGTTGGCGGCCCCGCACGGGGCGTATCGGGCCCGAGCGGGGCCCCCGTCGGCATTCGCGCCGACACGACGTGCCCGCCGGGAGCAAGCGTTTCCGCGCCAGGAACAGGTTGGCGAGCGCAAACGAGGCGAGGGCGCGCACGGTGTTCGTCCTGAGCCCCCGGTAGCGCACCTTCGTGAAGCCCCACAGGACCTTCACCACATGAAACACGTGTGCGCCGCGCGCCCGAATGCGGGAGCGCTCGCGGTTGAGGGCGTCGCGGGCCGGGGGGCGCTCCCCCCGCTGATTGATCAGATACTGCCCGCCGTGGGCTTCGTAGGCGACGCGGTCCGCCTCTTTCCAGTAGGCCTTGTCGCCGTGGAGTGTGTCCTCGAGGCCATGCACCAGGTGCGGCAACGGCCCGATGTCCGCGTGCGCCGCATCGGTCGTCACCAGCGTGTGGACGAAGCCCTGCGGATCGGTGCCGATGTGGCACGTCATCCCGAAGTACCACGACTGCCCCTTCCGCGTCTGTCGCATCTCGGGATCCCGCGTTTTCGTCGCATTCTTCGTCGAGCTCGGGGCCGCGATCAGCGTCGCGTCGACAATGGTCCCCGTCGTCACCAGCACGTCGCGCGCGGCCAGCAGGTCGCGCACGGCGTCGAACCTCTGGGCGGTCAGCTGCTGCGCTTCCAGCAGATGGCGGAACCGCAAGATCGTCGACTCATCCGGGACCGTGTCCTCGCCCAGCTCCCCGCGCGCGAACCGGCGCATCGACTCGCTATCGTAGAGCATATCCTCGGCCTGCGGATCGGACAGATTGCACCACTGCTGCAAGAAGTAAAAACGCCGAATCGTCTCCAGCGGCATCGGCCGGCGGCCGCGTCCTGGCTTCACGTAGTGCAGCGCGACGAGCGCGATCAGCGTGACCCAGGGCATCACGCGATCCATCTCCTGCAGGAAGCGCTCGCGGCGCGTGACCGTGCGCGTGCTGTCGTACACCAGGCTCGCCAACGTCCGCTGCTCGCTCATCTTGGGCTCCACACCGTGCAGGAAAGGGTGGCTTCAGCCGCGCCAATACTGCGCGTGGCGAGCCAAAATGCAGCGTTCTTTGCAGAGTTTCCCTAGGGGAGCAGCAGGCTTCGATCTCGCATGTCGTCCAGTCGACCTGACGGTTTCTGACGTGTGCGGTGGCCTGCAGCGGGATCGGCATCCCCATATCGGTGATCGCGCCAGGCCTGATCGGCGGCTACACGGCGGCGCCTGAGGCCGGGG
>JBEILM010000454.1:0-1287 GCA_040379205.1 Gemmatimonas sp. | reverse complement strand
GGTGACGCTTGCCATCCGAAGCCGCACGCGAGCCGAGCCGCTTGTGGTGTCAAATATCCAGCTTGCACCTATGCCGCCCGCTACGGTGCCGCCGGGAACTACGCTGTACAGGATGGTTTGGCCAACGCCCGCCGCCAGAACAAGCAGGCCCGTTGTGATGGAATCGGTGGGGGCGCCCGCTACGGTACGGGTCCACCCGCAGTCGCCGGGCTCATCGAAGGGCAGCCACGTCTGACCCCAAGTGACCTGCCGATTATCCACCCTCCAGGCGTCATATCCGGGCATGGTAACGGTTGAATAGCCACCCAGCGCAATGAGGGAAATGGAGCCCACATCGTAGCTCGCCGGGTTGCTGATATGGCAGGTGCCCACCATGATGCGACCGCGCAGCCATCGGCCGCAGGCGTCGGCGGGATAGGTGTCCGCGTCTGAGGCGTCCCACCACTTGCCGTAGCCGCTACTCATGGACGACCGCGCCATAGCGGCCCAACTTTCGGCGCCGTCCGTGGATTGCAGGATGATCCATTGATTGCCGACCGTGGGCTGCCGACCAGAAATGTACAGCGCGCCGGATTCGTCTACTGTAAGGAAAAGGTCGCCGTTTGTGAAGTAGTAGCCCGCAGGCCCGGCGCTTTGGGTGCCCCACGCCTCGGATGTTGTGGCCACATCGTCAAGCGTGGTCCCTCCAATCGACTGATAGGCCGATTCGAGGCGGCCGACTACGGGCTTGAAATAAATGGTTCCCAACCATGCCACGATAAACGCGCCATCCACCACCGCAATATCCGGGAAACCGCCGCCGTCCTGGCTTGCGCCGGTCAGTGTGCGGTCGGATGCCCAGATTTGAGAGAAGGTGCAGCCGCCGTCGGAGCTGGCATACTGACGCAGCTCGTCGCGGTAGGCGGCGGCGGTATTTTTGTTGCGAAGCCAGGCCAGCATGAGGATCTGCCCGTTGGCATAGGCTACGCGCGTCCGCATGGTGTCGTAGCCGGTCGCGGCTGCTGTGCTCACGGTCGCCGGAAGGCAGCCCGACGATCCGAGCGTCCAGGTGGTGCCGTCGTCGTCGCTGTACAGCATCCGCACGGTGGCCACGTCGGCGCCGGTGTCCTGAATCCAGCCATACAACAGGACGCGCCCATCGGGGAGCTGGAGGGCAGCCGGGCACGCGGAGGATGCCCCTACCGCGTCGAAGTCTATGAGCACGGGGGTAATCGCAGTTCCAGCCGACGATATGCCGGACTGATATATGCCGTCTTCCCCTGTGCCATAGCAATAATGGACCAGCAG
>JBEILM010000453.1:0-1293 GCA_040379205.1 Gemmatimonas sp. | reverse complement strand
GTGGAGCTTTGAAGAGCGCGGTGAAATCCTCGGCATGCTTCACGGCGACACCCTGACCATTTTCGAGGGCTACCAATCAGACGGGGCATCGCCCTGCATCATCATCGGCAAGGTGCGGCTCGGCACGCCATCCCCGCAATCCAGCGCGGCCGGGTTCTTCGTGCATGATTTCATGTATCAGTTCGAGTCCGTCGCCCCATGGACCTGCGAGCACGCCGACAACGCCCTTTATTGGCTCCTCCGCCAAAACGGATTCCGCCTCTCCGGCGTCTATCATTCCGCCGTCGCCATCTTCGGCGGTCTGCACCGCAGGCTGACCCGCAGACCGAGCGACACGGTGAAGAGCCACCCGCTACCATGAGCAGCAACTACGACATGGAGCCGACCGACTCGCCGCCGTGGTGGCCGGGTATCGTCGCGATGCTCGTGCTCGCCGCGTCTCTCATTGCCTACATTTACTACAAATACTAACGCCATGACTCCCAGCGAAATCAAAACCATGCAGGCGCGGATTTCCGCCGCTGGATTCCCGCTTGTAGCTGATGGTGACTGGGGGCCGAAATCCCGCCGCGCTTGCCAGGAATACTTACGCTCGCTCATGCCGTCGCCTAACCCGTGGCCGGAACCCGCCGAGGCGAGCCTGACGAAGTTCTATGGCGACGCGGGAGATGAGGACTACTTGGTCCGCCTGCCGGTTTCTGGACTCGGCGTCCAGTATGACGGTGCGGCCGTGGCCGGCATCCGCTGCCACAAGCGCGTTGCACACTCGCTCGGTAAAGTCATCGCGGTCATCGCGGCGAGCCCGCACAGGGGCGTCCTAGCGTATTACGCAGGGTGCTACAACTTCCGCCCCATGCGCGGCAGCTCGCGGATCTCGACCCACGCTCGCGGCATCGCCATCGACCTTGCGCCCGACTGGAACGGCAACAGCACACCTTGGCCGGAAAAAGCGACAATGCCGCTAGAGGTCATGGAGATGTTCGCCCGCGAGGGATGGCTTTCCGCTGGCGCTTTCTGGGGACGGGACGCGATGCACTTCCAAGCGACCCGGTGATTTCCGGGTGTAAAAATAATTTACTGAAAGTTCTTGCGTTGGGCGTAAATCATTTTTACTCTCTCCCCGTCGCCACTGAGAGCGACCAACACCAAGCCATGACCGCCGAGGAATACAAGAGACTCCGCGAAGCCATCGGCACCCCCTCGGAGGTCGCTGCACTGCTCGGAGTTTCCCGAATGACGATCCACAACCGGGAGCGCGGGCGCACCATCACACCCGAGGCAGCAATGGCGATC
>JBEILM010000452.1:0-1297 GCA_040379205.1 Gemmatimonas sp. | reverse complement strand
GGCCGTGTGGGCAGATCACCGCGACGTCGCCGTTGGGGGCGCGTTCCCAGGCCGGGCCGTCGGCAACATCTGCGTTCTCGCCGGGCATCACGTCTCGGCGAACTACGTCTACCTCAACCACGACCAATACACGGCCGCCGACAAGCGTTTCCGGGTGTTCAACGGGTTCGACCTGGGTGGCAACCCCATCGCGTTCGCGGCGTGGTATCTGACGACGACGAGCCCCGACCCGTTCGAATACAGCTCCTCGTACGTGTACACGGTATTCATCGACCCCGACCCGGCGACAACCACGGGCGGCCCTACGGTGTCGTTCGGCGCGCTCTACGTCGACCTCGAGGCGACGTTCACCTCGACGGACCAGCTCCCGCTGTTCGTCGTCTGGCGCGACGAGGCGACGGTAAACGGCGGCGGCGGCGGCCTCGTTCGCGACGGGGTCACGATCCGCAGCGCCGGCGACGTGCTGCGGTATCTCCTGGGGCTCACGTCCATTCCGGTGGACGCCGGGCGCTTCGCCGCCGCCGCGCCGCTCCTCGACACGTACCAGCTCGACGGGTGCATTACCGAGCGCGTGAGCGTGTGGCAGCTCATCCAAGACGAAATCTTGCCGTTGCTCCCCGTTTCTTTGGTGAGCGGGCCGGAGGGAATCTACCCGATCGTTTGGCGCTACACCGCCGGCCCCGGCGATGCGGTGCTCGGGCTGAACGCCGACACCGATCCCGACGTGTCGCGGGCGGGGCGCGTCGCCTACGACTCCAGCGACAGGAAGAACCGCTTCACCCTTGAATACCAGCTCTCCTACCGCACGGGCAACTACCAAGCGGCGCTGACGTACGGCGCCGACGCCGACCAGGCCCTCGACGGCACGGTGGTAGCACATCCCGCGTGTACCTACGCGCGAGCGCGCACGGGGATCGTGGTCGAGCAGTCGATGTCGAGCGCCTGGGTCTACGATTCCGCGACGGCCCGCGCCGTGCTCGAATGGCAAGCCGCCGCCTACGCGCTGCCGACGCGCACGGTAGACTACCGCGTGCCCGAAGTGGCCTACGTCCACGTCGAGCGCGGGATGATCGTGGCGCTCACGGACTCGGGTATCTACCTGTCCGGGGCGCTCTGCCTGGTGCGCGACGTTCTGACGGATGGGACGGGTTACCTGACGTTGACGCTCCAGCTCCTCGAGGTGCCCAATGGCTAAGACGCAGCCCGCCAACGATCTCCGCGGCGTGCTCGTTCCCGAGGCGGGCACGCTGACGGCGACCTACACGGCGACCTCCCAAGCGGGGCCGCGGGCGGGCGC
>JBEILM010000451.1:0-1313 GCA_040379205.1 Gemmatimonas sp. | reverse complement strand
GAGTGACGAAGGCCAGGGCGGCGCCGTCACGCTGATCCAGCGCTTCGGCTCGGCTGCGAACTTGAACATTCACCTGCACTGTCTGGTGCTGGACGGGGTGTACCGCTGCGGCGCCGATGGCGCGCCCAGCTTTGTCGAGGCAGACGCACCCACTGACGAGGAACTGCACGTGCTGCTGCGCAGCGTCATCGCCCGGCTCATGAAGATGCTCATGCGCCTCGGGGTGCTGGTCGAGGACATGGGCCAGATCTACTTGGCCGAGCCCGATACCGAAGGTGAGGAATCGCGCACGCTGCGGCCGCTGCAGGCCGCAGCCATCACTTACCGCATCGCCTTCGGCCCGCGCGCTGGGCAGAAGGTGCTGACCTTGCGTGGCGCGATGCCGCGCGAGGACCGGGCCCGCCAGCCGCAGTGCGCCGACATCGACGGCTTCAGCCTGCATGCCGCGGTGCGGGTGCAAGCGCACGACCGCAAGCGGCTGGAGCAGCTGTGCCGCTACATCACCCGCCCCGCGCTATCGGACGAACGGGTGCAGCTCAACGCCGCCGGGCAGGTGGAACTGAAGCTCAAGACGCCTTGGCGCGACGGCACCACGCACCTGGTCATGAGCCCGCTGGAGTTCATGCAGAGGCTGGCCGCGCTGGTGCCGCGGCCGCGGTTGCATCTGATCCGGTACCACGGCGTGCTGGCACCCAACGCGAAGCTGCGGGCACAAGTGGTGCCGCAAGGGCCGCCCGCGCAGGCGCCAGCGGCCACCGAGGCAGCAGCCGCCGCCGCGTGCGAAGTCGAGCCTGTCCAGGCTCGGCCGCACCGCATCAGCTGGGCGCGGCTTCTCAAGCGCATCTTCGACATCGACATGCAGCACTGCCCACACTGCGGCGCCGGGGAGCTCAAGATCATCGCGGCCATCCTCGAGCGGCCGGTGATTGAGAAGATCCTGAGCCATCTGGGGTTGGATCCGCAGCCGCCGCCCAAGGGTAGGGCGCGCGAGGCGGGGCTGCATTTCGTTGCTTGAGCCGCCCGCGCCGTCGGATACCTATCGCTGCGGGCTGCGGGCACCCTGCCGCCGGGGTGGCGCTGCGCGCTGTGTCGGCAAGCCATGGCCAATATCAGGGTCAACCCTGAGGCCGGGCCCAACCTGCGAGCCGTGAACGTTCAAGGACCTGCCAACTCGCCAGCCCCGAGCCTGCAGAGGCCCGGACTGCGCGCTGAGTCCGCCCAGACTTGCGCACTTCGGCCCTCTGCGGACCCGGCCGGGAGCCTTTTCCGGCCCTCTCTTGGGGCGTCCTATGGCGTTTGAAAATCCTATCTTC
>JBEILM010000450.1:0-1349 GCA_040379205.1 Gemmatimonas sp. | reverse complement strand
TCCAGCTCGCGCTGTCCAGCTCGCGCTGTCTAGCTCGCGCTGTCTAGCTCGCGCTGTCTACCTCGCGCTGTCCAGCTCGCGCTGTCTAGCTCCCGCTGTCCAGGGAAACTCTGCACAGGTGTGCAGTGTGAGGACTGTGGATAATCTCGCGGTGCAGTTCACGAATCTGGGCGCTTCGAGCGCGCCGCCGTCGTGGTTGGCGGCCCCGCACGGGGCGTATCGGGCCCGAGCGGGGCCCCCGTCGGCATTCGCGCCGACACGACGTGCCCGCCGGGAGCAAGCGTTTCCGCGCCAGGAACAGGTTCGCGAGCGCAAACGAGGCGAGCGCGCGCACGGTGTTCTTCATGAGCCCCCGATAGCGCACCTTCGTGAAGCCCCACAGGACCTTCACCACATGAAACACGTGTTCGCCGCGCGCCCGAATGCGGGAGCGCTCGCGATTGAGCGCATCGCGCTCGGGCGTGCGCTCGCCCCGCTGATTGATCAGATACTGGCCGCCCGCGGCCTCGTAGGCGACTCGGTCCGCCTCCTTCCAATAGGCCTTATCGCCGTGGAGTGTGTCCTCGAGGCCATGCACCAAGTGCGGCAGCTGCCCGATGTCCGAGTGCGCCGCATCCGTCGTCACCAGCGTGTGCACGAAACCCTGCGGATCGGTGCCGATGTGGCACTTCATGCCGAAGTACCACGACTTCCCCTTCCGAGTCTGCCGCATCTCGGGGTCGCGCGTCTTCGTCGCGTTCTTCGTCGAGCTCGGGGCGGCGATCAGCGTCGCATCCACGATCGTCCCCGTGGTCATCAGCACGTCACGATCCACCAGCAGGTCGCGCACCGCGTCGAACATGCGCGCCGTCAGCTGCTGCGCTTCCAGCAGATGGCGGAACCGCAAGATCGTCGACTCATCCGGGACCGTGTCCTCGCCCAGTTCCACGCGCGCGAACCGGCGCATCGACTCGCTATCGTAGAGCATATCCTCGGCCTGCGGATCGGACAGATTGAACCACTGCTGCAAGAAGTAAGTACGCAGCATCGTCTCGAGCGGCATCGGCCGGCGGCCGCGGCCCGGCTTGACGTAGTGCGGGGCCACGAGCGCCGTGAGCGTCGCCCACGGAATCACGCGATCCATCTCCTGCAGGAAGCGCTCGCGGCGCGTGACCTTGCGCTTGCTGTCGTACACCAGGCTCGCCAACGTCCGCTGCTCGCTCATCTCGGGCTCCATACCGTGCAGGAAAGGGTCGCTTCAGCCGCGCCAATATTGCGGTTCGCCGCCAAGAAAAACCAGTTTTCTTTGCAGAGTTTCCCTAGTTCGTCCCACTCCTGACCACTGCGGGGAACCGGTCGGTCGTGGCCCC
>JBEILM010000449.1:0-1352 GCA_040379205.1 Gemmatimonas sp. | reverse complement strand
GCCTCCCCCTCCTCCAGAACGGCGCTGAACTCCCGACCGCGCCGAGCCGCGCCGGGCCCCGCGCTTGCGTCCAGGGTGCCTGCGTGGAACTTGGGCGGGGGGCTCGCGGCGGCGGCCGCAAACTGTGCCGCGCCTTGGGTGGCGGCGATGGCCATCGGGATGGCGTTGTAGGGTGCAGGTGCCGATGTGGACGCCTGCGAGACGGCCAGGATCGTATTCAGCGCGATTTGAGCCAGCGCGGAGGCCTTCTGGATAGCATAGACCACTTCTGCCGCCTGCTTCTGCTCGTCGGTCAGGTGCTCGCCAGCCGTTGCGGCGATGGTGCCGATAGCCCCGGCGAGGGTGGAGGCAAGCTGAATCCGCGCGTTGGCGGTTTGCTCCTCGATTTTACGTTGCTCTTGCGCCTGCTTTTTTACTTCCTCGGTCCGCTTCTGGTCCAGAGCGGCCAGTTGGGCGTTGTAGGACTCACGAGCCGCCACACGCGCCCGCTCCGCTTCCTGCTGAATAGTCTCCTCTGCGGCTGCACCATTCGCGACGGCACGCGCCTTTCGCTCCTCCGCTGCGATGGTGTCCAGCGTCGCCGTGTAGCTCATCTCTACACGTTCGCCTTCCGTCGCTACTGCCTGCTTCTGTGCCCGTTCTACGCCGTTGATTGCGTCTATCGCGCCCTGGTAGGTCCGCTGGGTGCGCTCGGCCTCGTCATTCTCCGCTTGCATGGCCTGGGAGAGCTTGCGGAGCGCCTCCTCCTGGGCGCGGATGGCCTTTTCGTGAGCCTGCCGAGCCTTTGTAGCAGCATCCTCCGCTTCTTTTGCCTTCCCGGCCTCGACAGTCGCCGTGCCGACAGCGCCGGAAAGAAGGGCCGTCTCTTCCTCCAGCGTCCGCAGCTCTCGGATGTTCTCCCGGTAGGCGGCTGCCAGTTGCTGCTCCTGCTGGATCAGCTTGGGCTTCTGGCTGGAGTCGGTCGCGTCGGCTGCGATGGCGCGGCGGAGGATCTCCAGCCGGGCGCCCATCGTCGCGTTCAGCTCCTGCCGGGCCTGCCTTTCGTCGGCTGCCCCATCCACCACCGCGCGGGCAGCGTCGCCAGCGGCAACCTCGTAGTCTTTGAGCTGCCCGGTCTGGACGGCCAGTTCCAGGGCCGCCCTCGTCACTGCGTCCGTTGTGCCCTTGTGGGCCTCAGCTACCGCGTTCTGCGCCGCCTGCATTTTCTGGGCTGCGGCCAGGGTGCCGTCAAAGGAGATAGCAAGCTCAAGATTTGCCTGCTCTGCGTCGTATGCGGCATTTGCATAGACGCTGTATCCGGCTACCAGGGTGCCCAGGACCAGGGCGACGGGGAGCGCAGCGGATGCAAGGGC
>JBEILM010000448.1:0-1368 GCA_040379205.1 Gemmatimonas sp. | reverse complement strand
GCGCCACGTGCGCAGCGCCGTGGTGGCCCGCCGCGACGGGGTGATCGCCGGCATTCCGATGGCCATCGAGGCGTTCCAGCAGCTCGATCCGGCTGTCACCATTCGGGTCGAGGCGGAAGACGGGCAGCGGGTGCGGGCCGGCGACACGATCCTCGGCCTCACCGGTCATGCGCGCGGCATGCTGGCCGCCGAACGCACGGCGCTGAATTACCTGCAGCACCTGTCGGGTATTGCCACGCTGACGTGCAAGTTCGTCGATGCCATCAAGGGCACGCGGGCGCAGATCCTCGACACGCGCAAGACCACACCCGGGTGGCGCAAGCTGGAGAAGTACGCCGTGCGGGCCGGCGGTGGCACCAATCACCGCCTCGACCTGCGCAGCGGGGTGCTGATCAAGGACAACCACCTCGCGGCCATCGGCGGCGACATCGCGATGGCGGTGTCACGGGCGCGCCAGCTGGCGATGCCCGGCACGCCGGTGCAGGTGGAGTGCGACACGCTCGACCAGGTGGACGCGGCGCTGGCCGCCGGCGCCGACTGGGTGCTGCTCGACAACATGTCGCTCGACCTGCTGCGTGAGGCGGTCGCCCGGTGTGCGGGGCGGGCGATCACCGAGGCGTCCGGCGGTGTGACGCTGGATACGGTTCGTGCTGTTGCCGAGACGGGGGTGGAGCGTATCTCGATTGGTGCGCTGACGCATTCGGCGCCGGCGTTGGACCTCGGTCTCGATTTCGACGGCCTCTGACGAGGCGCGGGTTTCCCTGATGGCAGCCTGTCTCGCTGCCGTGTGGTGCTGATCATGCCTGTCCGACTCCTTCCGCTCACCGAACCCGCGTCCCGCATTCTGCTGGAAGCGCTCGTCGACTACGCCGGGCTCTATCCGCCGGCCGTGCTCGACATGCGCGCGGCGGTCCGCAACTACGCGCACTACCGCGCCGGCGGTGCCGGGTGGATGCTGGGCCGCTTTGTCTGTCCGGCCGCGGCGCTCGCCGATTTTTCGAGCAAGGCCGATCCGCTGCTCCCGCGCGATGCCGGCGCCATTCCGTGGCGCCTCGCCGTCACCGGCAGCGGTGATATCGAAGCCGACCTCGAGGCCATCGCGGCGTTCAATGAGCGCCATCGGGTGTGCTTTGAGGAGTGCGGCGCCAAGGCCGACGTGTACGAGGTGAAGGCACATTCGGTGGACGAGATCGTGCGCCTCGGGGCCTCCGTGCCGCACGACCTCATCACGTACATCGAAGTGCCGGTGCGTGACGATCTCGACGAGTTGGTCGAAGTCATCGCCCGCACGGGCCGCCGCGCCAAGCTGCGAGCGGGCGGCACGGCCACCGACGCATTTCCATCGAGTGCGCAGGTGCTGCGCTTTCT
>JBEILM010000447.1:0-1370 GCA_040379205.1 Gemmatimonas sp. | reverse complement strand
TCCGCCTCCACCTCCGCCTCGGCCAGAAGGCATCCGAGCACCTCGCAGACCGCCCGCCGCAGCGCCTCTGGCACCTGGTTCGAACGCATGCGCTCCACGGCCGCCTTTCGAGCTGATGCGGCCATCGAGCGCCGTGACGGGTGCGGCCACCCACGCACAGTGCGCGTTGCCATCCCAATCTGCCTCGCCGCCCTCGCCCACGGCAGCGCGGACGCGGCGGAGGCCATCCACGCGGAGCTCGGCGAGGGCGGCGATGCGCCATCCTCTCCCACGCGTCCCTTCCGAATCCCCTCTCTCACGCCCACGTCCTCTCGTGACGCACACGCGTCCGCCGGTGCTGTGCCCAGAAGCTCGAGCAACGCCGCAATCCCATGCCACCCCTCCGGCGCGAGCAGGGCGTGCCGCGCCTCGGCGCATCCCTCGCACATGGCGCGCAGCGTGGCGCAGGCCTCGATCGCCACCGCGGCCGGTGCGCGAAGCTTGGTGAGCACCTCCGCCAGACCGCCCACCCTTAGAAGCGTCTGCTGCGACGCCCAATCGCCCGTGGCCCAACCGCGCACCGCCGCGAGAGCCTGGCATGCCACTCGCTGGCTCGGCGCGTCCGCGCACGCCTGAGTACGCACGAGTGCCACTGCAGCGTGCATGCCGCCCAGTGCCACCACTTCGTCGCGTATTGCGCTGTGCAACATGGCCGCACACTCCAAGGCAAAGAGGGCCCGCGCGCGCACGCTCACAAAGATCGAGTACGCTGCGAGGTGGACGAGTGTTGCGATCCCGCCCGCCGCGTGCAGCGCTTCCTGGCTGGGCCGGTGCGCGCAAACGAGCGCGCCGACGGCACCGCAAACGGCACCGCACTCGGCCTCGTGGCGCCGCCGGCCATCGTTGAGCAGCAGTATGGCAGTACCCAGCAGCCCGTGACGGCGGGCGGCTTCCTGCACGGTGGCATTCTGCTGCACGAGCGTGGCAAGGGCATCCAGGCCCGCGATCAGCACCGTCTGGTTGTCGGAAGAGAGCTTACGCGCCAGCAGCGGCAACATGTCGGTGGCAACCTGCATTGAGAGTGTTCCCTCCTTGTTGCCGCACGCGTGCACAGGAGCTATCGCTGGGCAAACGCCTGAGGCGGAGCGACCCGACACTGTGTACAGTACTGTCCTTATCGGCCGAAGAGATGTCAAGTATTGTACCGGTAAAAAGACACCGGGGGGAGCCGGGACACACACGGGACACGCACGGGACACACGGGCGCACACGGGCACACGGATCACACAGACAAACCTCACACCTCCACAACCATCTCAACCCACCAACGCACCCACACGCACGACCGCACGACGACCGCCGAAACCGCAGCCGACTCAACAGCCGCAGCC
>JBEILM010000446.1:0-1370 GCA_040379205.1 Gemmatimonas sp. | reverse complement strand
GGCAGCGTTGTGCGCGGGTGCTTGGCCGGCACGCTCGTTGGCGCGAACGTGCAGTTCAGATTTGTGCAGCGGGAAGCTTCAGGAGAGTTACACGCGGGAACCTCGCGATGTGAACTGACGCGCCTGACCGACGGGCGCTTAAGACTCGTCGAGCACTTTAGGTGGAGTACGCGAGCTGGAGAGGGTGTCAACCTGTTCGAGGAGCAGCGATGGGACGCTTCCGGCACGTGGGACTAATGCTACTAGTGGGGCGTAGTTGAAATGTGGATAGCACGAGAATTGCAGCCGGATGGCGTATGTTTACTCCTGCCATGCATCTCGTGCTTACCCCCGATGACCGTCGCACGCTCGAGCAGCTCCTGCGACAGACGACGCTGAGCCAAGCCATCGCCAAGCGGGTGCGCGTGGTGCTGGCGCTGGCCGACGGGGACACCTACGCCACCATCGCGGCGCGCGCGGGGTGTACGGATCGCTTTATCGCGATCTGGAAGCGCCGCTTCCTCGAGGGCGGCGTCCTCGCCATGGCCGACGCGCCGCGCGCGGGCCGCGGGCATGGCATGAGCGCGGCGCTGGAGGCGAAGATCGTGCGGCTGACCCTGCAGACGAAGCCCCCCGCGCCCCTCACCCATTGGTCGAGCCGGCGGCTCGCGGCCAAGCTCGGCGTGGCGCACACGACCGTCACGAAGGTGTGGAAGCTGCACGGCCTCAAGCCGCATCGCTTGGAACGATACAAGGGCAGTCCCGATCCGGAATTCGAGACGAAAGCGGCGGACATTATTGGCCTGTACATCGCGCCGCCCACGAATGCGGTGGTGTTCTGCGTCGATGAGAAGACCGCCATCCAAGCGCTGAATCGCACGGATCCGGTGTTGCCGCTGCGCCCCGGGCGGGCCGAGACCCACGGGTTCGAGTACGTCCGGCACGGGACGCGCTCCCTCTACGCGGCGCTCGACGTGGGCACCGGGCACGTGCAGGGCAAGGTCGCCGTGCGGCACACCAGCGCGGAATTCGTCGACTTCCTCGACACGGTCACCCGCTCCGCGCCGCGCGGGAAGGCCGTCCACTTTGTCGTCGACAACCTGTCCGCGCACAAGACCCAGGCGGTGAAAGACTGGCTCGCGGCGCATCCGCGCGTCACGATGCACTACACCCCGACCTATAGTAGCTGGCTCAATCAGGTGGAGAGTTGGTTCGCGCGCATCGAACGCGACTGCATTGCACGCGGCATCTTCACCTCGACGACGGATCTCACGCGCAAGCTCCTTCGGTACATCAAGCTCCACAACGAAACCTGCCAGCCGTTTGTGTGGCGGTACCGCGACGTCACCCGTCGCATGCCTGCTACACGAAAATCAACTACGCCCCACTAG
>JBEILM010000445.1:0-1371 GCA_040379205.1 Gemmatimonas sp. | reverse complement strand
CTGAGAGGGTGTGAACGAAATGTTCAGTTCGCCAGTCTCGTTGCGAGCATACGCGCTTGTGCGAGCCAGACCCAGGCCAGCGGCGCCCATTCGGAGCGATCGTGATGGCCGATGAGACGGCGGTCGCGCTCAAGCCAGGCGTGGGTGCGCTCGACGACCCAGCGCATGGGCTGCACGACGAAGGGCTTGGCGGAATCCTCGGGCCACAAGGGCTGCTGGGCGTCGCGCCAGGTGCCGGTGGCGCGGTTGCCCGGGCGGCGCACCACCTCCACGGTGATGCCGTGAGCCTTCTCGATGGCTGCTGCGCGCTGCCCGGCGTATGCGGCGTCGGTGTAGAGCTTCTTGATCGTGGGTGCCTTGGCATAGGCCTTGGCCACCACGTCGGCGGCGGTGTCGCGGTCCTGCACGCTGGCGGCCGTGATCGTGACCGCCAGCAGCAGGCCCAGCGAGTCGACCACGAGGTTGCGCTTGCGGCCCTTGACCTTCTTGCCCGCGTCGAAGCCCGTGTTGCCGCCCTGGGGTGTGCTGCGCGTTCTCTGCGAGTCGATGACGGCCGCCGTAGGTTCGGGGGACTTGCCCTCGCGCCGACGCCACTGCTGGCGCAGCCGCTCGTGCATGGCCTCGAACGTACCGGCCGCAGCCCAGCGCTTGAAGGACATGTACACCGCCTGCCAAGGCGCATGGCTCTTGGGCACCAGCCGCCAGGCACAGCCCGTGCGCACCACGTAGCAGCAGGCATTGACCATCACGCGGCGCGGGTAGCGAGGCGGCACGCCCGGCTGCCCATCGCGCTCGAACAGGTCGGCCACCAGCGCCCACTCGGGGTCGGTCAGATCGGTGTGCTGGCCCTCGGGGCTGCTGCTGCGCCGGTGCATGGCGTTGTAGCCGGTGCGCGGCCCCGCACCACGTCCTTGCTCACCCCGCTCGGCCGAGGAGCGCCGCAGCGGCTTCAGTCGCACGACGCCAGCCTCGCGCAGCGCCTTGCGCACCGTGACCGGGTTGACCTCCACACCGCAGCGCCGAGCCAACTCCGCCGTGACTTCAGCCAACGCCGCGTGCGGCATCTCCGCGACGATGACACGAAGCACCTCCCCATGCTCGGCGCCCAGCAACGGCTTGCGTCCGGGCTTGCCCTTGCGGTCGATGTCTCCAGCCTTGCTCTTCATTCCATGCCTCGCGCGCTTGTCTCGTCAAGACACAGCGCGCGAGGTCACTATTTCGTTCACACCCACTGAGAGCTTGTGAAGATTTGGGCAAACCCCGACAGCCGTGGGCGGGGTGGGCCGTTGAGGTGGCATGAACACCGAGACGACTGATCCGACGCGAGGGGAAGGGCAAGAGCTGTTCGGCGCGCGGCCTGTGGCGGCCGTG
>JBEILM010000444.1:0-1394 GCA_040379205.1 Gemmatimonas sp. | reverse complement strand
CTCGTCGGGCGCGGGCAGCATCGGCAGCTTCAGTACCGCACCGGCTTCGATGTACGCGCGTGCGGAGAACTCGGAGCAGATCTCGTGCGCGCTGTTTCCAAGCCGCCAGCCGAGCAGGCGGCGCGCCGCGATGCTGAACAGGTCGAGAACGCCGTACCGGCGCGCGGTGCGCAGTCGGCGCAGCACGACATCGCGCACGGCAGCACGACTGCACGGGCAGTCGAAAACGTCGAAGTCGTCGCGCAGTTGCGAGGCCGGGATCAGGTGATTCCCGCCAAAGTTCATCTCGGCGATCCACAGTCCGCCGTCGAGCCACAGCGCAATGCCCGTGTGCGTGAACGGGCTGCGAGTAACCAGCCGCGTCAAAATCGGGATAAACCCCCGCCGCCCGCGAACGGCGATTAGATCGCCGTCGAGAATCAGCGATCTGGCGCGCTTGTAGACCATGCCGGCGCGTCTGCTAGGCGTTGGCTTCGGTCAGCGCAAAGGTCGTCACCGTGAACTGTTGCCCCGACGCAAACGAGACGTTATCGACCGTCATGTCACCGCCGCCGCCGGTCGCGGTCACGGTGCCCTGCGCGTGGCAGGTCGTGCCGTCGGAGGCGTAGAGCCGGAAGTGCCCGGCGGTGCCGGTCGCGTCGGCGCTGGAGTCCTGCCAAGTGTCCGAGAGCGACTTCGTGCCGCCGGAAGCCGCGGCCATCCAGTCCGACGGGCAGTTAACGGTCGCGAGCACGGTGCCGGCATCGGCTGCCGCGCAGTTGGCCGGCGCGGAACCGGTGCGAATGCGGAGGATCGCCGACGTGCCGACCGCGGTCTCGATCGAATCAAGCCGCGCGTTGCGCACGGCGGTGGAGAGCTGTAAAGCCATTTCGTCGACCTCGGAAAAGAAAAAGCCCGGCGCGAGGCCGGGCAAGGTTTCGAAGGAGAAACACCGGTCAGTGAGTTCGACCAGTGTTGCAATTCTCTACACGCAAAAGGCGCCTTCAAGCCCCCTGCAGAATTTTTTTCTCGTCGGTCGCGACGTAGACGGGAAGCGCCGACCAGACGATCCAGCGGGCGCGCTCGAGGTTGCTGCGAAACTCCCGCTCGGACTGCTGCGCTTGCCGCGCGCAATGCAGCCGCGTCTCCCCGCGGCCGATGTAGTGCGCCCACAACGCCCGCCGCTGGCGTTCGGGCAGCCGCGCGACGATCTTGTCGCACGCGACGACCTCGGCCGATGCCTCGAGTCCGGTCGACGTCGAGCGCGCGCGGATGCCGAGCCGCGCCTCGCGGGTCGCGCGAAACATCGGCGATTCCTTCGGCCATGCGGGGCGGCGCTCTTCGCCGCGCGCCCAGCGGCCCCAGGCCTGCAGGTGCAGGTCGGTCTCGATGAGTTCGCGCGGCAGGCGGCGATG
>JBEILM010000443.1:0-1400 GCA_040379205.1 Gemmatimonas sp. | reverse complement strand
GCGAGCTGCGTCTCCACGAAATCGGTGCTGTCGGTGCCGCGGCTGGCCACGAGGACCACGGTGCCGGGGCTGGGCACGTGGCAGAAGGCGTACCAGCCGTTGTCGCCGGACGCGACCGTGGTGCGCGGGGTGCGGCGCTGCAGCGAGTTGTTGCCCAGCACGAACTCGGCCCACTCCACCGCCACCGTGGCGCCGGCCACGGGTTCACCGGTGCGGGCATCGCGCACGATCCCCATGAGTACCGTCCCGGCGGCCTCGGCCGAGCCGCGCCCGCACAACGCGGCGCGAATGCGCGGCGCCGAGGGAATGGCCAGATCGCGGCGCAGGGATTCCGAGGAGACCGCCGACACCGTCAGCGGTTCGGCGATGGGCGCCAGGCCGAGTGAATCGAGCTTCGGATGAAAGAACCCGATGGTGTACTGCCCCGATGGCACGTCGTGCAGGACGTAGCGGCCGTCGGCGTCGGTGGTCACGGTCCGTGTCCGCGGGACCGCTCCCTCGGCGCTGACGAGCTGCACGCCTGCGCCGCGCACCGGTGCCCCGAAGAGGCTGTCGTAGACGATGCCCGCAATGCTGCTGGTGGGCTGCGCTGCGGCGGTACTGCGATGGGCCGCCATCGCGACAGCCGGCCGGGCCGCCACCGAGGGACGCGGCGGCTGCGCCATGGCGACCGGCACGCCGGCCGCCAACACCAGGACAAGAGACGACAGGGTCACGCGCATCGGGCATTGCCTCGCAAGGAGTGTCGATTCAATCTATGCGTATCCCCGACGCCCGCCAGCATCCATGGCTCCCCTCAGCCCCGTCCCGATGCCCCGCTGGTCCCTCCGGCGCCGCCCGGCGGTCCTTCGCCCGACGTGCGCGGTGGGCATGTGGGTGCGGCATGTGCTGCTGGCCCAAGTGGTGCTGCCGGCGGTGTGGCCAGTGGTCGCGGCCGCGCAGGGCGCGCCGCCGTCGTCATCCACGGCGCCACCGCCGGCCGCCCAGCACCCGTCGCCCATGCAGGAACGGACGCGGCTGCATGCGCGGCTCGCGCCCGCTTCCCTCGACGGGGTCACGCGCCGCGTGGTGGGCCCAGGCGGCCGCCCCGTGGATCTGTGGATCTCACGAAAGGCCGAGGCGGCGCTGCGGCGGCACGGCCATTTCGACGTGGTCGTGCACTTTCATGGCGCGGCATGGCTACCGCAGCAGGCTGTTGCCGACCTCGGGGTGCCGGCGGTGGCGGTCGTCGTCAACCTGGGGTCGGGCTCCGGTATCTACGATCGCACCTACCGCGACCCGGCCGCCTTCGACTCGCTGCTGGCCGTGGTGACGCGGGCGGCTGGCGAAGGCACCACACGCCCGGTGCGCATCCGCCGCCTCACCCTCACCGCCTACTCGGCCGGCCACGGGGCGGTGCG
>JBEILM010000442.1:0-1411 GCA_040379205.1 Gemmatimonas sp. | reverse complement strand
GGGCGGTCGTGCGCAAAAAGTGGTTGGTGGAGCGGACGCCGATGAAGCAGGCGACGGCGAGCTGGCCGCTGAGGGTGCTAAGGAAGCGGGCGAGGGACTTCTTGGCGTTTGCGCTCACAGCGTCACCTCCTTCGGCGCGTACACGCCCGAGGGCAGGACGACGATCGCCGCGGCGATCAGGTCGCCCAGCGTCCAGTTGCGCGCCGATCGCACCGGGCAGAAATGCAGCGCCGTCTCGCGCGCCTGCGCGTCGAGCGCCGGGTCGGTCGAGCGGACACCGACGAAAGCCGCGACGGCGCGCTGGCCGTTGCGGGTCGAGAGGAAGCGGGTGATGGACTTCTTGGCGGTCGTGGTCATGTTCAGTTCCTGCGTTGCCGGCGGTAGCTGCCGCCGATGTGTGGTAGTAGACCGATCATCGACATTTCCGTCAAGCTACTGTTGTCGATTTCCGCCAAAAGTGCGCAAGTGGCCTACTTTCCAGGGCTTGCGGCGTCAAAAATCCTGCGATGTACCGGCCAGACCTGGACGGTCGCACCCGTCCACCACGTGCCGGCCGGGCCTTTGGGTGCCATCGCCCAGTACTTCTGGGCCATCAGTCTGGAAACCTGCCGGTCGTCGATCCACCAGCCGCAGCCGTTCATGGCGTCAAGGACGGCCTTGGCAAGGTTGTCGATGTCCGAATTGCCGTCGTGCGCGTCGTAGTCCGACGCGCCGGCGACCTGGAGACGCCTCGGCCTCGGCAGCCACAGCGCGAGGTTAAGAGCGACCGGTCCTTTCCACGGCTTCGGCGGCGCGAACTTGAGCGCCATCTTGCGGACGGCGGCCTTCCAGGCGTCGGCGCTGTCGGGGTTGTAGACGGCGGCGTGGCGGCCTCTGACGACCGCGCGCGGCCTCGGCTGCGGCTTCGGGACGCCCTCGGCGCTGAAGCGGCCGGTGGCGGTGTGGTCGTTGAGGTTCATGCGATCCCCCACACGGTATGCAGCCGCCCGTCGATGCGCTCGACGCCTCGCGCGATGACGAGGCCGACGCTGACCAGCTCGGCGCGGCGAGAGCGGATGCCGCTGTCCGACTGCTCGGGGAGCGACATGCTGCGGTAGGCGTCGAGGATGGCCTGGTCGTGGCCATTGCCGATCGCGCGCAGGCAGTCGAGCACGGCCTGGCGCTTCTCGGTCATGTTGACGGCCGACGCGGCGGCCTCGTGGCTCGTCTCTGGATCGCTGCGCCGCGCGCGGGCGGCGAGCTGCCGCTCCACGAAGTCGATCAAGGCGACTACCTCGCCGTCGGCGATGTCGGTCGGGTACTGCCGCAGCACGGCGAGGCGGTGCGGCGTGGGCATGTTGGGGATGTTCATTGCTTTCTCCGGTGGCTCTCCCAGTCAAACGTGATAACGCGCCCGCCGTCTTCGCGCAGG
>JBEILM010000441.1:0-1418 GCA_040379205.1 Gemmatimonas sp. | reverse complement strand
TTGGTGGACACCCTCTGACTTACGAAGGAGAGTGTCTGTATGCCTCGAAGCCGCCCCCCTTACCCCGCCGAGTTCCGGGCCCGGATCATCGAGTTGGCGCGCGCCGGCCGCTCGCCCGAGGATCTCGCCAAGGAATTCGAACCGTGCAGCCACACGATCCGCTCCTGGCTTGCGGCTGCTGGCCGCGCCGGTGTGACGCCCAGCAGGCCAGCCTCGGGCCTTGACGCGGACGAGCGCGAGGAGCTCCAGCGTCTGCGCCGCGAAAACCGCCAGCTTCGTCAGGAGCGTGACATCCTGGCAAAGGCGGCGGCCTGGTTCGCTCGGAGCGACGCGACGTCGCCGAGGTCTTCCGGTTCATGACCGCGAACCAGGCCGAATTCCCGATCGCCGCGATGTGCGCCGCCTTCGGCGTCTCGCGCAGCGGCTACTATGCGTGGCGCGATCGCCGGCCATCGGCCAGAGCGAAGGCTGATGCCGCGCTGAGCGAGCGGATCGTCGCCAGTCACGCGCGCTCCGGCGCAACCTACGGCGCGCCGCGCATCCGCGCCGACCTGCATGCCGACGGTCAGGCTGTCGGCCGCAAGCGGGTCGCGCGGCTGATGCGGCAGGCCGGGCTTGTCGGCGTGAGCCGGCGTCGCGGTCCGCGGACCACGATCCGTGACGCCCGGTTACGGCCGGCCAGCGATCTGGTGGACCGGAACTTCTTCGCCGAGAAGCCCGACGTGCTCTGGGTGGCCGATATCACTTACGTCCCCACCTGGGCCGGCTTCCTGTATCTGGCGGTCGTGCTCGACGCGTTTTCCCGGCGCATCGTGGGCTGGGCGATGGGGACCGACCTGAAGACCGATCTCGTCCTGGACGCCCTGAACATGGCCGTCCAGCAGCGCCGGCCCGGCAACGTGATCCATCATTCGGACCAGGGATCGCAATATACGTCCGTGGCCTTCGGCCTGCGATGCAAGGAAGCGGGCGTCCGTCCGTCGATGGGATCCGTCGGCGACGCCTACGACAACGCCATGTGCGAGAGCTTCTTTGCGACGCTCGAATGCGAGTTGCTTCAACGCCGCAAGTTCCAGACGAAGGCGGAGGCCCGCATGGGCGTCTTCGTCTTCATTGAGGGATGGTACAACCCGTCTCGCCGTCACTCGGCCCTCGGCTACAAGTCCCCAATCGAGTACGAAAGGGCCAACGCAAAGCCGACCGACGACGAAAGCGCCTAAACTGTCCACCAAACCGGGGCAACTCCAACGACGCGGCCTCGCTGCTTCCCCTTGAGATGCTTGCGGACCAGGGTCAGCACCGACGTGGTTCCCAGCCAGCAGACGAGCCGGTCGTCGTACACGTGCACCTTGAGCCGGCAGCCCACGAGCCGCGACGGCACCGTGTACAGCACCTTGCGCACGGAGATGGCGCCGGTG
>JBEILM010000440.1:0-1432 GCA_040379205.1 Gemmatimonas sp. | reverse complement strand
CTATCGCGCAGTTACCCTCATTGCCGGCGACATCGCGCGACTGCCGTGCGAAATCACCGACTCGCGCAGCGAATCGCTTTGGATGGCGCCCAGCGGCTACATGTCGGCCTTTGAGTTTCGCCGCAGCATGACTTTGCAGGCTTTGCTGTGGGGCAACGCGTTCGCGGTGATCAACAAGACGCGCGGCGGCGAGCTGCTCGAGCTCATGCCGATGGATCCCGACGGCGTGTCGCTCGATCTCTCAGGTCCGGCGCCCGTCTACAAGACGCGCATGTACGGCGATATCGCGCCGGAAAACATGCTGCATCTTCGCGCGCCTGGTCTTTCCGGGCTGTGGGGCGAGTCGCCGATCCGCCTGTGCTCGACGGCGGTCACGACGCTTGCGGCGCAGGAGCAGACGGCGCTCCAGAACTTCAAGAACGGCGGCAACCCGCGCCTCGCGCTCGTGCATCCCGGCATCACGAACGAGGCCAACCGGCAGAAGCTCGCCGAGGAATTCCGCAAGCGTCACGCCGGATCCCGCAACGCCGGCGAGCCGATCGTGCTGTCCGACGGCATCAAGATCGAACGGATCTCGAGCACGCTAGAGGACGCAGGCCTCGAGGCCGCGCGCAAGTATTCGATCGGCGATGTATCGCGCATCTACGGCGTGCCTGCGTCCTATCTCTCCGAGGAGGTCGGCACCGCGTACGGCACGATGGAATGGCTGTCGCGCATGTATGTCGACTCGTGCCTGCAGACTTGGCTTGCCACCTGGCGCGCCGAGTGGCTTGCCAAGACGGCGCCATTCGCCGAAATGCGATTCGATCTCGACGCGCTTCTTCGCCCAGGCATCGCCGAGCAGATGGCCGCGCTCCGCACCGCAGTCGAAGCAGGCTTCATGACGCGCAACGAAGCGCGCGAGCGGCTCGACATGGCGCCCATCGACGGCCTCGACGACCCGATCGTCGCTAAGAACATGGGCACTGGAGGCGGATCGACCAACATCGGAACCGACACCAGTGCGCAGGAGGGCACCGCAAATGATGCTTTCTAGACGCCTGCTCGACGCAACCGAGCAGAAGCTCGACGGCCGCACGCTCGCCGGCTACGCCGCGGTCTACGGCGAGGAATCGCGCGAGATCGTCGAGCAGGGCCGCGCGTTCGTCGAGCGCATCGCGCCGGGCGCGTTCGGCGAGACGCTGCGCTCCGGCGCCGATGTGAAGCTTCTCTACAACCACGACCCCGCGGCGCTGCTGGCGCGCACGAAGAGCGGCACCCTCAAGCTGCGCAGCGACCGCAACGGCCTCGCCTTCGAGGCGGCGTTGCCTGAGACGAGCCTCGGCAACGATGTGCGCGCGCTGCTCGAGCGCGGCGACCTCACCGGCGAAATGTCGTTTGGCTTCTATGTCGAGGACGAATCCTGGAACGCGAAGCGCACCGAGCGGCTCGT
>JBEILM010000439.1:0-1433 GCA_040379205.1 Gemmatimonas sp. | reverse complement strand
TTCACTCTTCACACGTACACGCTACACCGTGTCTGTGCACACCATCCACGTAACGTCAGCGCTAACGCGCTCTCCTCACCTAGAGGGATCGGCATCCTCGCACCGGCCCCGCGGTGCGACCAGAGGGCAGGAGGGCGACGCACGCGTCGGATCCCCCCCACCCACTACCCACACACACGGGGTACCGAAGCGGCACGGCTCCCAAGCCGGCAGAAGTCCTCCTCAACAGTACATCCACCCAGTACAATCATCGCACGGCATCCCTGCCGGAAGTCCTCTCCCAGAAAATCATCTCAGCAGCCGCTCCGGTTGAGGGCGGGCGGGTGGGCAACCAATGAGCGGCTGCTGCGCCCCCGCCTTCGGAACCGCGGGGCCCCGGCTCCCCGAGGGGCGGGCGCTGACCGCGCCCGCCCCCCGGGCAGCTCTCCCCACTCAGTCGCGCTCCACGCACGGCGCTTCGATCCAGAGCGACAGCTAAGGGCGCCAAGGCCGAGCCGGACGAAACCTCGCATGCATGCCGGAGTCTCCGATCCGCGCCGAACCCCGAACCCCCCGAGAGGGGGAGGTCGGGAGGACTCACACCCCCACCCCAGGCCCCCGCAGCCGCGCTGAGACGAGCGCGACCTCCGCCGAGCGACGTCGGACGCGCCCCTCACACCGCGCTACGCGCGCCCCCGTGGGCGTTCACACAACACCGTGCCTGTTCACACCATCCACGTAACGTCAGCGCTCACGCGCTCTCCTCACCTAGAGGGATCGGCATCCTCGCACCGGCCCCGCGGTGCGACCAGAGGGCAGGAGGGCGACGCACGCGTCGGATCCCCCCACACACCCACTAGCCACCGCCCGCACAGCTGGCCCGGCTTGCCGGCCTGTCCGCCCCTCCGTCCTGAACACTCCCATCGCCAGCCGACGGGCGTCGCCTTCCTACCCCCTACTCGTCCTCCAGCTCGAACGCGTCTCGAACCATATCGTCCTCAACGAATTCGCCTACCCCGCCGATGGGCATCTCATCCGGGACGAGCAGTAGCTCCTCATCCGCGAAGTGCACACCGCGTTGTAGGTCTTCGAACGCCGTAGATCCTATGACCGTCGCGAGGCGCTGCGACGCCTGCATGTTGCACCGCGTGTACAGCATGTAGACGTCGCTCGCCCAGCGACCGGCCGCCCTAATCGCCGCCGGGGAGAGCCCTGCCGCCAGCGCGGCTGTGGCGCCTCCGATCCGGAGCGAGTGGGCTCCGAAGCGGGCTGGGTCGAGACCGATGTTCGCCATCATCGCCTTGACCATCGCCCGTACTCCCTCCACCGTGAACGCCGCCCCGCCGTGCCGGAACAGCGGCGTCGTCGCCATCTGCTCCTCGGGCACGGGGTCGATCTCGAAGAGGTGCTTGAGCGCCGCTACCGGGTCGAGCAGCGTGCCACCGCCGCCCAGG
>JBEILM010000438.1:0-1434 GCA_040379205.1 Gemmatimonas sp. | reverse complement strand
TGCACCTCCTGGGGCACTATCTTCACGCAAGCGCATACTCCGGTGACGGTGGGCCTGTTCACCGACTGCATCGGAGGGCGCCGGGCTGGGAGCGCGAGTACGAGAAGATGAAGCGCCGCTTCGCCGCCGGCTATCCCGTCGTTTACCTAGAGAGCAATTACGATTAGGCTGCACCAACATTGCAATGTCTAGGCAAAAAGCAGAAAGCGGGAGTTCGCAATCCATGAAGATCGAATTTGACCAGGAGCGTCATTCGGAAGATTTCATTCGCCTTAATGAGCAGTGGATCACCAAGTATTTCGCGCTCGAAGAAGGTGACCGGAACCTCGCCAAGCACCCCTTCAAGATCGTCGAGGACGGCGGGCACATTCTATCGCTAACTGACAGCGGCCGCATCGTCGGCGTCTGCGCGCTGTTCCGGGACAAGGACAACCCCAAGCTGCTGCAGCTTGCGCGCATGGCGGTCGAGCCCGAGGCCCACGGCAAGGGCTACGGCAACGCGCTGATGGAAGCAGCCCTGCAGCGGGCCAAGGAGATGGGCGCGACCGACGTGCGCCTCTACACCAACACGGTGCTCGGCCCCGCCGTCGCCCTGTACCGCAAGTTCGGCTTTCGCACTGTGTCGGAAGGCCCGCACCCGCTGTACGCGCGCTGCAACATCGTGATGGAAAAGAGCCTGGAGCCGGCGTGACACCTGGCCTCCCGACAGCAATGAGCGCATCGCTGCTATCTTTCGACCAGATGGGCCGCGGCGCGCGCGCTTGCCTGGTGCCGGGCCTCGCCGTGCTCGTATTCTCGTTTGTGATGGGCGCGCTCGCGCACCAGGCGCAATGGAGCCTGCCCTATCTCGTGGCCTTTTGCCTGGGCATTACCGGTGCGTCGGTGCAGGCGATTGCGCTGCAGATGTGGAGCAATTCGGCCGACCTGATGCCCATCCTGGTCGCCGGCTTCGCGGTGCACCTGCGGTACGCGCTGATCGCGGCCTCGCTGCGTGGCGTGCTGGCCGAACTGCCGTTCTTTCGTAAGGCCTTCGCGCTGCACATGACTAGCGACTCCAGCTGGGCGATGACCATCGCCGATGAGCGGCGCAATAAGGGCACCACGCCGGCGTTCCTGTTCGGGGGCAGCCTGGTCATCATCAGCGCCTACACCCTGGGCAACATCGGCGGCTACTTCGCCGCGCTCGACATGGCCGACATGCGGCGCTGGGGGCTCGATTTCGCCATCCTCGGCGTGTTCCTGTGCCTGCTGATCGCGCTGTGGCGCTCGGCGCGCGTGGACCTGCTCCCGTGGTTCGTGGCCGCGCTGGTTGCCTGCCTGACCAAGAACGCGCTGTCCGGCGGCTGGTACATGGTGGCGGGCGCTCTGGCCGGCGCGCTGGCGGCCGGGGCGGCGGCGCTGCATGCCGACCGCAAGGCCCGCGCCGCGGCCGCG
>JBEILM010000437.1:0-1437 GCA_040379205.1 Gemmatimonas sp. | reverse complement strand
TACCTTCCGCCAACTGCAGCACGACCGTCTCGAGCCCGCCCATGAGTGCGGGCGCAGTCACATGCAGCACCCGCAGTGACCTGTCGGTCATTCCCGCACGGGTCATCCCGCCGCCGGCAGGTCCGACACCGGCCGCTGCGTCGGCTCCCACATGGCGCTCTTCTCGTTGCGCAGCAGGTGCAGCCACGCCTTCCACCCGGCCACGATGCTGATGAACACGTAGCCCGGAAAGGCAATCAGCCGGGGCAGCCGCTTGTCGTCGGGCCACGTCACGACCAGGCGGGCCAGCACCAGCCCCACGATCATCCCCAGCGTGAGCACCAGCGTGTACGGGGCCGACCGGACCAGCAGCAGCGGCCCCACCAGCCAGCCGAGCAGCGCCGGGAAGAGCATCCACCGCACCAGCTTGTGCGACGCCATCATGAAGGCGTTGCTGCCGTACTTGAAGGGGTTCATCATGCCGCGCAGATACACCAGTGTGCTGAGCCCGCGCCCCATCGTGCGGCTCTTGCGCCGCAGTTCGGCCTTGAGCGTGGGGGTGCGCGGTACGAGGCAGGTGGCCGCGTCCACACTCACCGCCCGATAGCCGTGCGCCCGCGCCACGCTGGCCGCCGCGAAGTCGCGCGCCAGCTCCGGCGGCAGCTGCACCATCTGCAGATGCTTGCGGTTGGCATAGAAACACCCGCTGGCGCCCACGATGCTGTGCACCCGCGTCTCGTAGCTGCGGAGCGTCATCTCCATGCCCACGTACCCCGACTCGGCCTTGTTCCCCTCCCGCGCCTCGTCGCCCACGCTGATGTCGCGCCCCGACGCCAGCCCCACCTCGGGGTCGAGCAGCGCCTGCACCAGCGGCTTGAGCGAGTCGCGCGGAATGAGAATGCTGGCGTCGATGCTCACCACGATGTCACCGCGCAGATGCGGGCCGGCGGCGTTCTCCCCCGCCGGCTTGCCGCTGCGCTCGGGCATGCGCAGCAGGCGCACCCGCGCATCGCCGTAGTTGGTGACCAGGGCGTCGGTGCCGTCGGACGAGCAGTCGGACACCACGAGCACGTTGAGCCGGTCGGCCGGATAGTCGGTGGCCAGCGCGTGATCGAGCGTCTTCTTGAGCCGCCGCTCCTCGTTGTAGGCCACGATGAGGATGGTGACCTCCGGCCACTCGGCCGGCTCCGGCGGCGGCACGTATGCGGGCCTGAGCTTGGCCCATGCCCACACGATGGCCGGGTACACCACGAAGGCATACCCGCCCAGCACGACCGGCGCGGCGATCAGCACCCACCCCATCAGTTCCACCAGCGTATTTCTCCTTTCCGTCGCTTCCCGAACCGGCTCAGCATCAGCGTCATGTCGTCAAGGCTATCGGTCATGCGCGCCGCAGCCAGCGCACCAGTTCGGCGGCAAATGGCATCGGGTCGCTCCAGCGAAACACTTCCGGATGAT
>JBEILM010000436.1:0-1440 GCA_040379205.1 Gemmatimonas sp. | reverse complement strand
TCAGTGGCAATCAGTGGCAATCAGTGGCACCTCGCGCCGAATGACGAAGTCGTCACGTCTCGGCGAGCGCACCTAATTTGGAATGACGAAGTCGTAACGTCTCCGCGAGCACGGGGATGAGTGGGCTGGCTTGCATGCGCAGTGGGTGTAACGGCAGCGTCGAGAGTGCCACGGGGGGGGTGAGCAGGACGGCCTGGCGCACACGTCCAGCGCCCAATCCTTGTCCGCGCCCATCCGCCGCCGCTGCCCCGCTTGCACTCGGATCGAGCCGCGCACGCTTCCGTAGCTTCGCGGCAATCCGACGCTTGAGCACAGATACCGTCGAGCGTCCGTCCAAAAGTACCTGATGAGGGAGGTCATCAAAGGTCATCAGAGGTCATCAGAGGTCATCAGAGGTCATCAGAGGTCATCAGAGGTCATCAGAGGTCATCAGAGGTCATCCAGAGGTCAGCAGAAGTCATCACCTGGGGAAATACCGCCCCAGTCGTCGACGCCGCAGCGCAGCAGCCGCCGCAGCGTGGCCCCGTCTGCACTCAAGTTGGGCGGTGACTGAATAGGCACTCCAACCGGCCCGAGGATGAGCTTAGCACAGGCAACCGCCCAGAGCAGCTCTTCCTCGGGGAAGGCCTCCGTGCTCGCCATGCCCGTTCCCGCCTTTGGACGAAACGGCTGCACGATGAGTTCCTGCACATGTCCCCAGCGCTCGTGCGAGTGCCTCACGCGCAGCAGCGCCTCGACGGTGTCGGCGCGCGTCTCGCCGAGTCCGAGGAGCAGCCCCGTGGTGAAAGGCACGCGCAGCCGGCCCGCCAGCTCGATTTGGCGCAGCCGCGTGCGGGGCAGCTTCGTCACGCAGCCCGCATGCGCGCCGCCGGGGGCACTCGCCGCCTCGGCAACCGTCTCGAGCATCAGGCCCTGCGAGACAGCGACCTCGCGCAAGCGAGCCATCTCGCGCACGCCGAGCACGCCGGGGTTGGTGTGCGGCAGCAGCCCCGTCTCCTCGAGCACGCGCGCCGCCACCGAGGCGAGGTAGGCCACTGTGCTCTCGAAGCCCATGGCGTCGAGCGCCTCGCGCGCTACGGGCCAGCGCGCCTCGGGCCGGTCGCCGAGCGTGAAAAGGGCCTCGGTGCAGCCGGCCTCCACGCCGCGACGAGCAATGTCCAGCACCTCGTCGGGCGTCAGGTACGCCCGCTTGGCATCGGCCACGCCGCCGTGTGCCGCAAAGGTGCAGTAGCCACATCGATCTTGGCAGAGGCGCGTGAGCGGGATGAAAACTTTGCGGGAGTAGGTGACGCGGACATCGTCGCGCTCAGGCAGCCGATCTGCAAGCATGTGCCATGGCTCCCGTGTGAGGGCGCGAGCGGCGTCGGCGGCTAGGTAGCGCATTTAGTTGGGCCGAGTTTTCGAGTGAACAGGCCTTGTTTATTCCGAGATGTAGACGAG
>JBEILM010000435.1:0-1474 GCA_040379205.1 Gemmatimonas sp. | reverse complement strand
TCTACGATCCATCGAGCAGACGACGCGATCACCGACTGCGCGCGCACCGACTGGCGGGCGGCGGCGGGTCCGCTGACGCGTTCGTGCGCCCCGAGGGCCGCGGGACCGGCGGTCACCGTGGGGGGAGCGCCGCCGGCGGGGGCCCATCCGTCGCGCCGGTGGGACGGCCGCGTACGCCGACGGTCCCCGCGTGGTGGTGGCGTCGGGGCCGTCCGCAGGTGACTGGTGGAGCGTCGGTGGACGGGCGTGGGGCACGTGCCAGGCTCCGGCTCGCTCGGGCCCGCGTCGCTGGGGGGCGCCGTGGCCCGGCGTGCGATGCTCGGGCGGCGCGGGCACGGAGGTGCGCGAGGGGCTGGTCGATCATCGACGTCTGCCCGATGAGCGCGACGACCCGCATCACGCTCTGGCGGGCGGGACACGCGAGGGGGTCGACCTCGACGCGCTGCTGGAGCAGCGCCGCCCCCCGGCGGCGGGCGCCGCCGTGTCCCGCCCGCCCCGGGGGCGGCTGGCAGACCAGCCGTCGTACCGCGTCGTGACGTGGCCCGGGTCGGGGATGTGCCCGAGCACCCGGGCCAGGAACTCGAGCGGGGCGGCGGTCTCGGTGCCCGACGTTGGGCCCTCGGACTTGTCCGACCGGTACGTCACCGCCTTCGCGGCTCGGTCGTACGTCACGCGCTCCAGCGCGACGGGATTGCGGGCGCAGGACCGAGCAAGCCGGGTCGCGAACGCGCGATCGTCCTCGGGGACCCGAAGGGGCCCTCCCACGCGGCGGTATGCACGTGGAAGCCGGAGTGCGGCCACGTGAGCATGCCCGCGGCCTGGTCCTCCTCGAACAGCTCCACGTGCACGAACAACCGCAGCACGGCGCGGCGAAACGCCTCGGTCAAGCGCGCGGTGTCGTGGGCGGGCCACGACACCAAGGTCCCGTCGGGCCGGAACCCGCCGTCGGTGACGAGCCGGTGCAGGTGCGGATGCCAGTTGGCGCGGGAGCCATGCGTCTGCAAACACGCCACGATGCCCACCGCGAGGTCGCGCTCGCCGGTCCGCGTGCGAATGGCGGCCGTGACGGTGCGGGCGGCGACGCGGGCGATCCCGCCGAGCGGGCGGCGGCGATACAGACCGTAGGCGCGGAGCCGCTTGGGGATGGTGAGCACGACTTGCCGGTGCGGCACGGGCGCGAGGAGCGTGGTGTCGAGCCACTGGGTCCAGATCGCCAACCGCTTGGCATGACAGCTCGGACAGAAGTGGCGGCACTTGCACGAGGGCGCGAGCAGATAAGCGTGCGTGCAGGCATCGCCGCGAATGCGGGCGAACCCGTGGTCGAGGCCGCCGCAGGCGAGGAACTTGTCGGCCACCTGCGTGACGACGGGCCGCCACGGGCCGTACTCGCGGGCGAAGCGGTCGTCGTAGACGGTCTGCAGGCGCTGCAGATGATCCGACACCAACCGAAACAGCGGCGACGCCTGCGGGCGTC
>JBEILM010000434.1:0-1513 GCA_040379205.1 Gemmatimonas sp. | reverse complement strand
TGCTTGTTGCCTTCGGCGGTCTGCGCGGTGCCGGTGCCGTGCTTCGCCTCGTAGTCGATCGCCGCCTGCTCGATCGCACGCAGGTGCTGCGCGCACCACAGGCGGCGGACGCACAGCTGGTCGGCGGTGTCGGGGTGCTTGACCCAGACGCCGTCGGCGACCTTCTGCGGGTCGACCTTCAGCGAGGCGAAAGGCCGCAGCGCGGGGGCGGGCGCGGCCTGGGGAACGGGGACGGTCTCGGTGCTCTCGGTCATGCAGGCGGTCTACCGGCCAGAGCACGCGACCGGCGAACCCGCGTCACGCCACGCGCAGGTAGTTGCTCAGGATCTCGACCGTGCGGCCGGTCCCGATGAATCCCGCACCGCCCGGCTCGCTGTCGCACGTCAGCGACTGCAGCACCGGCTGGTTCAGGCCCGGGTTCGGGCGCTGGCTCGTGATCTTGCAGCGCGGGAACCGCCACAGCTGCGCACGGCCGTCCGAGTCGCCGATGGCAATCTCCAGCTCGTAGCGGTCCTCGGCGATCATCGCCTTGTGGTAGGTCGGGTCGATGTAGAGCAGCGACAGCTGCACCGTCGCGCCGACCGCCGGGCCGATCACTTCGATCGCGCCCAGGTTGCGGGTCGCCGTGACCTCGGTCGAGCCGTTGGTCACGTTGATGTTGAACGACTGCGGGTCGGTGCGCGTGGCCGTGGTCACCGCGGCGCCGACCTTGCGCAGGCGCACCATCAGCACGCTCTGGATCGCGTTCGTCAGCGGGTTGCTGTTCAGCGGCTCGAGCTCGTCCCAGTTCTGGATCTGGAACGAGCCGATGTTCGAGGCCGACGTCGCGTCCTCGATGATGATCTCGTCCGAGGACAGGAACGGGATGCTGATCGTCATGCCGGCGGTGCCCGGCGCGACGGCGATCTGGATGCCGGTCGGGACGCTCTTGCGGATCAGCGCCCAGTCGACGGCGTTCAGGCCGGTCGTGCCCGCGGTGCCGGCCGCCTCGGTGTCCGAGTACATCGGCACCAAGCCGAACGGGCGCTGGAACGTGCCGGCGCGCGTGTAGCCCTTCACCGGCGTGATCGTGACCGCGGTCGACGCGACGTTCGCCGCGACGCCTGCGTAGTCCGCCACCGTCGCCATGCCGGTGTCGTTCTCGACGACGATCTTCGACGTGGTGGCGCCGGCGGCGACCACCCACACGGTGTCGAGGTTCTTGTTGCCGAAGCCGCGCACGAAGATGCGCTCGCCGGCGGCCGGTGCGCGCAGGAACGTGCCGTTGAACGAGCCGTCGGACACCTGGAACGTCACCGTGCCCGCGATCGCGAGGATGTCGGCGAGCGGCGTGAACCCGCCCTGGCGCCAGCCGTCCTCGCGCCCGGTGCCTGCGTCGTTGACGTCGGCGGCGTAGAGGATGCTCGCCAGGTAGTCGTCGTAGGTGTCGAGGCTGAACAGCCCGTTGATCGTGCCGCCGGCCGACGCGCCCGTGGTCACGCTGCCCGACACCTGGCCGTCGTTGCGGATCTCG
>JBEILM010000433.1:0-1517 GCA_040379205.1 Gemmatimonas sp. | reverse complement strand
GCCCTTGTCCCTGTTGTGCTGCGCGTCGAACACATGACGTCCGATGGGGAGTTTGAGTCGCTGGAAGAACCCTTAGTACTACTAGGTTAAGTTAGGACGAATCTTTCCAAGCCCGCCGGCACGTCGGACACCAGGCGCCCCAGCGAATCAGGAGGGCCTGGAGCTGTCGGCGGATCGCGGGGAGGGTGACGCGCGGCGTTTTTTTTTCTGCGCAAGCCTTCGAGGACCAGAAACGCGTACGCCATCGAGGCGAGCGTCACGTGATGATGCCACCCCGGCCACGAGCGCCCCTCGAAGTGATCGAGCCCCAACTCGTCCTTGAGCTCGCGGTAATCCTGCTCGATCCGCCAGCGCCCTTTCGCCAGCCGGACGAAGCGGCGCAGGCCGAGATGCTCCCCGCGAAGATCGGCGAGCCAGTACTTGGTGGGGGCCGCGGTGTCCGGCGGCCACTCGATCAGCAACTCGATGGGCGCGGCGGGCAGCGTGCCGCCACTGCTGACGCCGTGGGCGGGCCAGAAGGCGGTCCGGGCAAATCGCGAGCGCATGCTGCCCTTTGTGCCTTGGCGCCACGTGATGGGGCGCCACGCCCGGTCCGAGAGCGCGGTCGCGATGACGTCGAGTGACGCGCTCGCCGGGATCTGCTCGGGCGGGGGACGGCGCCGCGGCCGGCCGCGCCCGCCGTAGGGTGGCGGGGCCGGCGGGGCCGTGATCCAGCCCTTCACACTGGACGCCGTTTGGACGCAGTACGGGAGACCACGGGCCGCCAAGGCCGCCCGAAAATCGTGACTGGTGCCGTAGCCCGCATCGGCGAGCACCACGCGAGGCCCCACGCCCCACGCGAGCACGGTATCCAGCGCCTCGAGCGCCAACGCGTTCTTGGTGGCGTACGTCACGTCGTCCGGGACGCGGGCCTGGGCGCGGCGGGTGGGATCGTCGATCCACTCCTGCGGCAGGTAAAGGCGCCACGTCAGCGGCAGGCTCGTGGTCTCGGTGCCGAAGTGCACGCTCACGGCGACCTGGCAATTCGCCGTCTTCCCGAGCGCGCCGCAGTACTGGCGCGCCACGCCGACGGAGTGCGCCCCCTTCTTCGGAAAGCTCGTCTCGTCGAGGATCAAGACCGCTTCCGGGAGCAGGCGATCCAGCAGGGTGTGCGTCAGCGCCGCCTGCAGCGGGGCCCACGCCCACGGGCTCTGATTGACGAACTGGCGCAGGGCCTGGACATCGGCGCCGGGGAGCCGGTCGACCAGCGGGCTGATCGACTTCCGCTCGCCATCCAGCAACAGGCCGCGCACGTACTCGCCCGCGTGCACTTGGCGTTCGGCGCGCCCCAGCAAGGGCGTAAGCGTCGCCAGAAAGCGCCGTAACCGACCATCGGCGGCCCGCAGGGCGGCGGTGTCCATGCGCCACGGTACCGCCTGCGCGCTGCTCTGTCAATAGCGACTTAACCTAGTAGTACTAAGGAGACTCTGATCAGGTGTGGTGGGTCAGTTGATGGGGACAACTTCGTTGGCTCGCCT
>JBEILM010000432.1:0-1518 GCA_040379205.1 Gemmatimonas sp. | reverse complement strand
GTGGGCACTTGATCTGGCCCATGCCGTCGTCGCCCACGAGGAAGTCGGGCGAGCAGCCCACGAAGGGCAGCGTGCCGTGGATGACGAAGCCGGCCGTGTCGACGAGGAGGCCCGTCTCGGCCTCATAGGCGGCGCGCGCTGCGGCCTCGACATCGTGGCCCCAGTCCAGCGGCTTCGCGCGCACCTGCTCACGCGGCTGGCCGGTCAGCAGCTCGGCCACGACCTCGCCGATGTAGTCCGTCCGCGCCTTGAGCGGCTTCCGGTCTTTCTTGCCGAAGGCGAGCAGGTCGGAGAAGCGCGAGGCCGTGAAGCGGCCCGCACGCAAAGCCAGCCACTCGGGCGTGTTCTGCTGGACGGTCACGCGGCCACCTCGCGCGCTTCGCCGTCGATGGTGTTCGCGGCGTCGGCGATGGCCTTCAGGCGGGCGAGATCGACGGTGCCGACCATGCCGCGCTTGTCTTTGCCGATGGCCGTCCACTCGTCGGCCAGCGCCTTCGATCCGCTGTTCGCCACGGCCTCGAGGTGGGCGATCAGCTCGCGCCGCTCCGGCGTGTCCTGCGGCTCGGCAGCGGCGACGGCCTGCTGGCCCGCCGATCCCGTCGGCGCCTCCGCGATGCGCTCGGCCTCGTCCTGGTCGTAGATACCGACGTACCCGAACGCGAGGCGGGCGCACTGGATCATCGCCTTGTGGCGCAGCATGCGGCGCGGGTGGGTCTTCCACGGCTGCACGCCTTCGCGGCGGCATTCGGCCATCCACTCCGTGACCTTGATCGGGTGGCTGCGGTCCTTGCGGTAGATGATGCAGGTACAGGACTCGTCGTCCTGTTCGAAGTCCATTCCGTCGAACATGCCGTGCGAATTGATGATGCGCGACCAGCCGTCGACGCCGACGACCGGCACGATGCCGTTGTTCCGGTCGGGGAAGGCGTAAATCTCCTTCGTCCACGGGTTTAGGCCGTACTGGCTGGCGACGAGCAGCAGCGCGCCGAGCTGGGCATCGTTCGCGCCGCCCTTGAAGGCGGTGGCCTTCAACGTGGCGACGAGTTCGGCCGTGTTCTCGGCCGCGATGTTGAGATTGCGCGCAAGGTTCTGCGCCTGGGAAACGACGAGGTTCGACATGGTCACTCCGTGATGTAGGGAAGGCGCTTGCGTGCGGCGCGCCACTTGCGGCGCTCGCGACGGTCGGCGATGAAGTGGATGGCGGCGGCGAGGCCCGTTCCGCAGCCGATGGCGAACAGGACGCGGGCGGTGTCGGCGAGGTCAGCCACGGCGGCGCTCCTTCCACTCGGCCAGCGCGACGGCGACCCACATTCCGGCGACGTAGGCGATCAGCAGCGACCAGGCGATGTCGGCGGGGCTCATGCCGCATCCCCCGGTATCGGCAGAGGAACACCGCCGAGAACCGCATGGGCCGCCGAAAGCGCGTCTACGTAACTCGCGCGGTTCAACGTATAAGCGCGGATCGCGGCGCCCTTGGCGCGTCTGGCGAGGATGTGGTCGACCGGGACGCCGGCGCCC
>JBEILM010000431.1:0-1520 GCA_040379205.1 Gemmatimonas sp. | reverse complement strand
TTGGCCGCGCCGCCGGCGGGGGCGGCGGGCTGGGCACCGGCTGCAGCGGCCGACCAGGCCACGGCGGCCAGGGCGAGGGGCGCGAGACGGGGGAGGGACATGCAGACTCCGGGGAATGGGGAGGACTCTCAATTCTACTGTTCGGCGCGCCCGGCCGTTTCGCTAGATTCCCGACATGGATCGCCTCTTCCTCATGATCGGTGCCCTCTCGGCCGGACTCGGTGTGGCCGCCGGCGCCTTCGGTGCCCACGCCCTGCGCGCGCGCCTCGAGCCCCGCCTGCTCGAGGTGTTCGAGACGGCGGTGCGCTACCAGATGTACCACGCGCTGGCCCTGCTGGCCGTGGCCTGGCTGGCCAGCCGCGTACCGGGCTCGATGAGCACGGCGGCCGGTTGGCTGTTCGTGGCCGGCACCGTGATCTTCTCCGGCTCGCTGTACGCCATGGTGTTCACCGGCGTACGAGCCCTTGGCGCCATCACGCCCATTGGCGGGGTGTGCTTCATCGCCGGGTGGGTCTGCCTCGCACTCGCCGCCCGCGCGCAGTGACCGACCCCACGGTGGCCCAGTTGGCCGCCATTGCCGCCGTGTCGGCCCTCAGCGG
Organism: Gemmatimonas sp.; assembly: GCA_040379205.1. GTDB lineage: Bacteria > Gemmatimonadota > Gemmatimonadetes > Gemmatimonadales > Gemmatimonadaceae > Gemmatimonas. The sequence continues at coordinate 921 of JBEILM010000431.1, read as the reverse complement.
TGCGGTGAATTCCATCGCCGGCGGCGGCACCCTGCTCACCTTCCCTGCCCTGCTCGGCCTCGGCGTGCCCCCGGTGGCAGCCAATGCCACCAGCACGGTGGCCCTCTGGCCGGGCTCCCTGGCCAGCATGCTGGGCTACCGCCGAGAACTCGTGGGTGCCAAGCGGTGGGCACTGCGGCTGGCGATTCCGAGCATTCTGGGCGGCCTCACCGGCGCCCTGCTGCTGATGGCCACCAGCGACGAGCAGTTCCGCGCCATCGTGCCGTGGCTGGTGTTCGGGGCGACGCTGCTCTTTGCTGTGCAGGGTCGGATGATGACGTGGCTACGCGGCCACGTATCGGACCCCGCGCACAAGGAGAGCCCCATCGAACCCACGCGCGGGATGATGGCGGTGCAGTTCCTGGTGTCCATCTATGGGGGCTACTTCGGCGCCGGCGCGGGCATCGTGATGCTGGCGGCGTTCGGCCTGATGGGGATGACCAACATCCACCGCATGAACGGCCTCAAGAACTTTAACGGCATCTGCTTCAACGGCATCGCGGCCGTGACGTTCGCCGCGAAGGGGCTGGTGAACTGGCCGATCGCTCTGGTGATGGCAATCGGGTCGAGCGCCGGCGGCTATGCCATGTCGGGGCTCGCGCAGCGGGTGCCGCAGGCGTGGGTGCGCGGCGCGGTGTCGGTGATCGGGCTGGGCAGCGCGGTGTGGCTGTACTGGTCGCGGTAGACGCTGGGCGAGATGGACGTGGGCGGCTGGGGCGGTACTACGCGAGCCAAACGGCGCGAGCTAAACGGCGCGAGCTAAAAGGCGCGAACTAGACAGCCCCACCAACATAGCGCGAGGGAAAAGTAGGGGGCGGGCGGTGGCAGGCGCCGCGGCAATAACCCCCGGGATCAAGCGCCCCCGAGCACGCGCCCGCACGC
>JBEILM010000430.1:0-1539 GCA_040379205.1 Gemmatimonas sp. | reverse complement strand
CTGGGCAAGTCCGTGACGATCGCCGAGCTGACGCGGCGCATGCTGACCAACTACCCCGGCATGCGCGCGCTGATGCTGGTTCACGTCCGCGAGTTGGTCCAGCAGAATGCGCAGGCCCTGTTGCGCCTGTGGCCGTCAGCCCCGATCGGCATCTACTCGGCCGGGCTTGGTCGCCGCGACACCTCCTCGAGGATCCTGTTCGCCAGCGTGCAATCCGTGTACCGGCGCGCCCGCGAGATCGGCGACTTCGATGTGGTCATCATCGACGAGGCGCATCTGGTGCCGTCAGCCGGCGAGGGGATGTACCGCGCCTTGCTGAACAATCTGCGCGAGCGACGGCCCGACCTTCGCGTCTGCGGATTTACCGCCACGCCCTTCCGCATGGACTCGGGGCGGCTGGATGCAGGCGACGATCGGCTGTTTGACGAGATCGTCTATTCCTACGGGATATCCAAGGGGATCGACGACGGATACCTGTCGCCGCTTATCTCCAAGATGGGCGTGACCGAGATCGACGTCTCGGGCGTGGCCAAACGCGGCGGCGAGTTTGTCAGCGGTGCGCTTGAAGCGGCTGCGGATCAGGACGCCATCACCAGGTCCGCAGTGGCCGAGATCATCGCGCTGGGCGCCGACCGCCGTTCGTGGCTGACGTTCTGCGCCGGGGTCAAGCATGCTCACCACGTCGCCGAGGAGTTCAGGCGGCAGGGGGTCAACGCGCAGACGATCACGGGCGACACGCCTGCGGCCGAGCGGGCTCGCCACATCGAGGAGTTCAGGTCCGGCCGCCTTCGCGCGCTCACGAACGCCAACGTCCTGACGACCGGATTTGATGCTCCGGGCACCGACCTTATCGCCCTGCTGCGCCCGACCCTCTCGCCGGGCCTGTACGTTCAGATGATGGGCCGGGGCACGCGTCTGGCGCAGGGCAAGGACAACTGTCTGGTGCTCGACTTCACCGGGACTGCGCGCCGCCTTGGCCCGGTCGACACCATCACGATCGACCGCCGGCCCAAGCGCGGCGACGGCGCTCCCGAGGCGGCCAAGGTCAGCGATGTGCGGGCGAAGGAGTGCCCGAACTGCAAGACCCTGGCCGCGCTCAACGCCCGGACGTGCGCCGTGTGCGGGCACGAATGGACGATAGACAAGGCCCGGCACGATGCTGAGGCGGACGAGGTGGCGATCCTGTCGCGGGATCTGAAGCGTCAGCCGCCGGAAGATCTGCCGGTGGTGAAATGGACGGCGCGGCGGCACCAGAAGGCCGGGTCACCCGACAGTCTGCGCGTGTCCTACGCGGCCGGGCTGATGAGCCACCCCGAATGGGTGCTGCTTGAGCACTTCGGGCCAATGCGACTGCGCGCCGAGCGGTGGTGGCGAACACACGGCGGGGCGGAACCCGTGCCCGCGTGCGTCGGCGAGGCGCTGGAACGGTGGGCAGAGTTAACGCCCCCCGACTTCATCCAGATCAGGAAGAACGGAAAGTGGCACGACATAGTCGGTCGCCGCTTCGGGAATGAGGAGCAAGCGGCATGAGCCCGCGAG
>JBEILM010000429.1:0-1541 GCA_040379205.1 Gemmatimonas sp. | reverse complement strand
TGTGCCGCGGCGGCGGTGGTGGTGTACCTGATGGTTGAAGCGGTGGTTGACGGTGTGTGCGGGCGGATGGGGCCAAGTTCTACTGGGGTGGGCCAAAGGAGTGCGCGGCGTGATGATCAACGGCGTTGAACGCGAGCCCCGGCCGGCGTGGACGGCGCGGAGTGCTGGGGCCAAGCCCGCCAAACTCGACGATGGGTCGTGGCTGGCCGAGGTCGTCACCGTCATTGACGGCACCGGCGTTGCCGGCGAACAGGGTAAGTGGTGGACCGAGGTCATTCTTCCACGCCTGGCGGTGTGCGAATCGTCGGCCCGCGTGTGCGCCCAGGAAGCCGCCGAGGCGTGGTACGAAGAGACTGACCAGAGCGGTGGAGCCTGCACGGTGGTCCTTCGTGTGACGGCGTGGACGGGCAAGGCGTGGACCGTGGAGGCTCGTCTGGAGTGGAAACTGACGGCGACGGTCGGCGCGGCCGACCGAGTCAAAGGCGGTGACGCGTGAGCGTTGCCCCTGCGGACATGATGGACATGCTGGACTTTGACGGCGCGGTCAGGATGAGCCTGGCCGAGTCGGTCTGCGGCGGACCCCTGCCCGGGGAGATCAACGTTGATCTCTTTGCCGGCGGCGGTGGGGCGACGCAGGGCATGGAAGATGCCGGGCTGCTGGTGCACGAGTGCGTGAACCACTCCGAAGTGGCCGTGCTGACGCACGCACGCAACCACCCGCGCACGAACCACCGGCTCGGTGATGTCTGGGCCGAGGCACCGGCCAGCGTCGTCCGCGGGGCTGACGGAAAGCCGCGGCCGGTCGGCGTGCTCTGGGCTTCTCCCGACTGCCGGCACTTCTCGCGGGCGCGAGGGGCCGCGCCGGTATCGGGCCGCGTGCGGAGCCTGGCGTGGGTGGTGATCAAGTGGGCACGCGAGCTCGATGAGCGGCACAGGCCGCGGATCATCATGGTCGAGAACGTGCCGGAGTTCCTTGAGTGGGGACCGACGCGGGCGCGCACCGATGAACACGGCCGCGCGGTGCGCGATGCGCAGGGACGCACGGTGCTCGAGCCCGTGCCCGGGCGAAAGGGCCAGACGTTCAAGCGGTGGGCGGCGATGCTGCGGAGGCTGGGGTACAAGGTTGAGTGGCGGGTGATGGATGCCGCGGACTTCGGTGCTGCGTGCCGAAGGAAGCGGCTGTACGTGATCGCACGCAGAGATGGCCACGCTCCGGCGTGGCCGGAAGCATCCGCTGCGCGGGGCAAGGCCGCCGATGCCCGCTGTGCGGCCGATGTCATCGACTGGACAGACCTCGGGCGGAGCATCTTCGAGCGGGAAAGGCCGCTCGCGGACAAGACGCTCGCGCGGATCGGCGAAGGGATCAGGCGGTACGTCATCAACTCGCCGCGGCCGTTCTGCCTCCGCGTGACGCAGACCGGCGGGGGGTGGCATGTGGCCGATGTGCTGCGGCCGATGCCCACCCAGACCACGCGGCAGGACTTGGCCGTGGTCACGCCGGTGCTCGGCGTGCTGCGGCGCAACGGGCAGGGCCGCGATGT
>JBEILM010000428.1:0-1550 GCA_040379205.1 Gemmatimonas sp. | reverse complement strand
CGTGTCCCTCGCCTACGCCGCGTATCCCGCGTGAGCCAGTTTCCCGATGTGGTGCACGAGGCAATACCGCCTCCGCTGCGTGTCGACCTTCGTGCGACCGCGCAGGGTGAAGCGATCGCGTCGCTTGTTCGCGCGCAGGTTGCCAAAGACGGGCTCCACCGTCGCGAAGCGCTGTCCATACTGCGCACGGCCCGCGGGGGAGTCGATGCGCTCCCGCATGGCGGCGCTGTGATCCACGTGTCGCGTACTTACGCGCCCATGGAAGAACGCGACGTTGCGCACCGGCGTCGTCTTCGGCGTGCGGAGGCACTGCGCGCGGAGCGTACACGGGCCGCAATCACGCTTCGCGCCCCGAAAGTGCGCGCCGACATGATCGCGCGTGACGCGCGCCGCACCGCGGCGAGAGAGCGACTTTCCCGCCGGGCACACGCACGTACGCGCGGCGGGATCGTACTGGAAGTGCTCCGGCCCGAAGATCGCCAGCGGCTTCCGCGCCGACTTCGATGTATCGTGCAGCGGATCGGGCAGCGACGTGTACCGGTCCTGCGTGGCGAAGCGGGGATCTCGGCGTCGCATGTCCTTATCGGCGATCAGCGCGGGGACCTAGGCCGCCGCCAGCGCCCGGAGATTCGCTTCGCTGTGGTAGCCGGCATCCGCGGTGATCACCGTCTCCGCCGTGCGGAGTGGCGCGGTGGCCTCGATCACTGGCAGGAGCAACTCCTGTTCTGCCCCGACGCCATGCGCCTGCGCATCGACAATGATCTGATGCGACGCGTCCACCGTCGCCACACCCGTGTAGCCCTGAATGACGCCCTTGCCAGTCGCCATCTTGGCGCTCTCGTTGTCGGTGCGATGGCTCTTGCGCACCGCGCCCTTCGCCCCGCGTCGATCGTCAGGATGCTGCGCCAGCCACGAGCGGAGCTCGGCCGCGTCGCGCACGAGCCGCTCCCGGCGCGCCGTGTCTTTCGCCGTCAGGGTGGGCTCGACCTCGCGGGCATCTTCGGCCCGGTGCCGCGCCAGCATGGCCTCCGCCGCCCGCTCCATCTTCTCCGCCTGGCGCTCGAAGTCAGCCCGGGTCCCGCTCCGGTGCTTCGACGCGTTGCTGTGGAGCTTCACGCCGTCGATGGCGAACATCTCGCGGCCAATCAGCCCCTGGCGGTCACAGACGGCCAGCACCGCGGCGAAGATCGGCGCGATCTGATCGCCCAGGGTCGATACGAAGTGCGCGATGGTTGTGAAGTGGGGCCGGGAGTCGCCGCTCAGGGCGATGAACGTGATGTGGTCCTCGCAGGCCCGGGCGATCGCGCGGCTGCTCACGATCCCGCGGGCGTAGGCGAACAGGACGATCCGCAACAGCATGGCCGGTGGGTAGGCCGGCGCGCCGGTCGTGTCATGCCGATACCGCGCATCGAACGGGGTCCGGTCGATGGCATGCTCGAGCAGGTGGTGCCGCGCATGCTCGAACGTGCCCGGCAGGAGCTGCGCGGCGAGGTCGACCGGGATCCGCGTGGGCTGGGTGTCGATGGGCTTACAGCGCGCCATGACGATCT
>JBEILM010000427.1:0-1564 GCA_040379205.1 Gemmatimonas sp. | reverse complement strand
GCCCAGCGGCCCGCCGTAGCTCACGTAGGGCAGCGACACCAGGTAATGCCCGAAGATGAGCGACTTGACGCGCACCAGCGGCAGCACCCCTGCCACCGCACCGTCGCGCTGCGCCACCAGATACGGGGCGTCGTGTCCGTAGCAGTCACGGTACACGTCGCGCCACGCCCACCGGTGAAAGGTGCTGCCCCCATCGGCCTGCTCCACGAAGCTGTTCCAGCGGGCCGTGTCGGCCGCTGTGGCTTCGCTGATCTGCAGTTGGCCACTCATGCCGGCACCGCAGCCACCGCTGCGCCCGTCTCGCCGCGCATGAGCCCCGCAAACGACTGGAAGCGCCACGTGCGCAGCAGCGTGCGCAGCCGCGACTCGGCCGCGCCGAGGCCGCGGTAGTGCCGCACCCGCGTGAGCATGCCCACCGGCAACCGCGGCTGCCCCGGGTCGACCTCCCACGGGTGGATGTAGAACACCGCCGGCATGCCGCTGGCCAGCACCGCGCCCAGCCCCGTGCGAATGACCGGCAGCGGCAGCTGCCGAAACCACCCGCCGCCGGCCACCGGCACCCGCTGCCCCGCCACCATCCACACCGCCGGCGGATACTCCAGCAACGGGCCGCTCGGCGTGTCGATGACATGCGGCTGCCGCTGTCCGCTGGCGGTGCCGTACCCCTGGCGGGAAATGGGGAAGCGGCTGGAGTCGTACGTGTAGCCTTCCTCCACCAGCACCCGCGTGGCCCACGGCACATCGTCCGTCAATGAAAAGCTCGGCGCACGGTATCCCACCACGTGCCGCCCGCACGCGTCTTCCAGTACCGCCCTGGCGCGACGGACATCGTCGCGGAATGCGGCTTCCGAAATGGTGGGAATGCGCTGGTGCCAGTAGCCGTGCGCGGCCACTTCGTGCCCCGCGTCGGCAATGGCGCGCACCAGCGCCGGGAAGCGCTCGGCCACCCACCCCAGCGTGAAGAAGGTGCCACGCGTGCCCGTGTCGGCGCAGAGCGCCAGCACGCGATGCGTGTTGCGCTCCACGCGCGACTCGTACGTGTCCCAGCGGGCGCGGTCCACGTGCGCGTCGAACGCACTCACCTGGAACCAGTCCTCCACATCCACCGTGAAGACCGGCACCGGCAGGGACGCGCCCGGCGGTATCACTTGCGGATGCTGTCTTTTCGCGCCTTCGGGAACTTGTCCGAAAGCGTGTTCACGTACTCGCGTTCGCCGGCGCCGATGTAGATCTGCCGCGGGCGCGCGATCTTCTGCTCCTTGTCGAGGATCATCTCTTCCCACTGCGCCATCCAGCCGGCCACGCGGGCCACCGCGAAGAGCACCGTGAAGAAGTCCGTGGGGAACGCCATGCTGCGGTAGATGAGCCCCGTGTAGAAGTCCACGTTGGGGTAGAGCTTGCGGGCGATGAAGTAGTCGTCGGAGAGCGCGATGCGTTCGAGCTCGAGCGCGATCTCGAGGTCCTTGTCCATGCCCACCTGCGCGAACACCTCGTCGGCCAGCTGCTTCACGATGCGGGCGCGCGGGTCGTAGCTCTTGTACACGCGGTGGCCGAAGCCCATGAG
>JBEILM010000426.1:0-1565 GCA_040379205.1 Gemmatimonas sp. | reverse complement strand
GATGGTCCGGGTCACCTTGGGCAGCGCGTCGGGGCGGTAGTACCCCACCCATTCGGGCCGGAACACCAGCAGGTCCGACGAGAGCGGGACGAGTTCGTAGGCGCGTGCGTAGCCCATCGGCCCCATCGCGGATCGGCGTAGGGTCAGGATCGACGGAGTAAACACCTCGGGCCACGGGCTTTGCAGTCCCTTGCACGGGCGGCGCAGCAGCGTCGCCTTCGCCTCGGCTTCCCTGCGCCAATCGGCGGTCAGGTCATCGACATGGAAGGGGGTAGCCGACCGCCACACGCGGGACGGATGCACGCCGGATGGGTCCAGCATCGGCAACCACACGTTGCTCACGGCCTCCTTGACCTGCTCACGCAGGGCGGGTTGCAGCACGGAGTTGCGGAGGTCGCACAGGTCATCGAACCACAGGATGTCCGCACGGCCACCCGTGCGCCCGAACACGCCGCTGGCCTGCACGGACGGGTCGCGGCGGGGTGCCATGTTGGACGCGACCACGGACCACGCGGTGACGGTGTCCTCCCCCGGCTTGAGCGTCACGCCGGGGAACGTAGCCCGGTACATGGGGCTGCGGATGATGTCGCGGATGAAGCGGCTGGTAGCCGATGCCGTTTCATCGTTCTGTGAAACAATCTTGAATCGGGTGTCGGGTCGGACCCCGAGCCACCATGCGGTCAGGTAGGCGAAGGTCGATGTCTTGGCGTGCCCACGGGGGATTTCGGCGTACCAATCGTGGTGCGTCAGGGCGTGGTGCAGCATCTCCCGTTGCAGCCCGGACACGGACTTGCCGATGGCAAGCGCGATGAAGGCGGCGGGGTTCTCGCGGGCGGCGGCGACCGCCGCTTCCGGGGTCAGGGCTTGCGCTTGCGCTTTCGGCACGGCTTGGGGGATTTAGGCGCGGTGGGGGCAGCGGGGGCGGCGATGGACCGTGCAACGGCGGCGAGTTGGCTGTCGGTCAGCCCCTCCATGACTTCCACGCGCTCCGTGGCGGTGCCAGCGTCAAGTCGTGCGATTCGGTCCAGTTGCAGCACCGCGTCGATGCGTTCCCGGCGCAGGTGCGCAAGGCATTCGGCAGCACGGATGCGGTCACGGGTGCTGGCATTCGGATCATCCATGATCGACCGAAGGGTGCCGGGGATGGCCTTGGAAGCCTCCACGGGAACCTCCCACCCGTCGTAGACGGCTTCTTCGATGACGCGCAGGTGTTGGCGTTGTTCCCAACGCGCTGCCCGGTCGCCCCCCATGCCCCCCGGCGTATCGGTGGGGTTCTCCATGTGTATGCCCTCCTGTCAGGATACCTTACGCGGGACGGCGACGAGGTCATAGCCCACGGCGTTCAGCAGGCTGATGGCCGTGGGCAGGGTGGGGGTGGTGCTGGTCAGGCTCTCGGGGTGGGTCAGGATCGCGTCCACCGTCTGCACCTTGCACAAGTCGGCGGCGTGACACTCTTTGGCGAAGGCGTAGCGGGTGCGCCCCTGTTCGTGCAGGGCGGCAAGGATTGCCGTCCGCACCGCGTACGGGGAGTCGATGGTGTGCGTCATGCCGGGAGTGTATCCCCG
>JBEILM010000425.1:0-1576 GCA_040379205.1 Gemmatimonas sp. | reverse complement strand
TACGCCGAGCAGTACGGCTCGGTGGCGGCGCCCACCGCCGGTCTGCACTTCACCCCCGAGCTGCTCGCCGCACTCGACGCCAAGGGGGTGGAGCGCATCGAGGTGCTGCTGCACGTGGGTCCCGGCACCTTCCGACCCATCGCCGACGACGACCCCTCGCTGCACGTGATGCACGAGGAGTGGTGCGAAGTCACCGCCGACGCTGCGGCCCGGCTCAACGCGGTGCGGGCCCGCGGCAACAAGCTCTGGGTGGTGGGCACCACCGGCGTGCGCACCCTCGAGACGGCGGCCGATGAGCACGGCGTCGTGCACCCGTTCCGCGGGGAGACCAATCTCTTCCTGCGCCCGCCGTACACGTTCCGCGCCGTCGACCACCTGATCACGAACTTCCATCTGCCGAAGTCCACGCTGATCATGCTCGTCGCCGCGTTCGCCGGCTACGACCTCACCATGCACGCCTATCGCACGGCCGTCGCGGAACAGTACCGGTTCTATTCGTACGGCGACGCGATGTGTCTGCTGTAGCCTTTCGCGCAGCACCTCGGTGACCGGTTCCTTTTCCTTTCAGGTCCAGCACACCGGCGGCCACGCCCGCGCCGGGGTGTTCCACACCCCGCACGGCTCCGTCGAGACCCCGCAGTTCATGCCGGTGGGCACGCTGGCCAGCGTCAAGGCGCTCGACCCCGACGACCTGCACCGGCTCGGGGCGACCATGATCCTGGCCAACGCGTACCACCTGCGGCTGCGTCCCGGCGATGACCTCGTGCGCACCATGGGCGGCCTGCATCGTTTCATGCAGTGGGACGGCCCCATCCTCACGGACTCCGGCGGCTTCCAGGTGTTTTCCCTCGAGGGGCTCCGTACCATCGAGGAGGACGGCGTGGAGTTCCGCAGCCACCTCGACGGGTCGCTGCAGCAGTTCACCCCCGAGTCGGTCATGCGCATCGAGCGCAACCTCGGCGCCGACGTGATCATGCAGTTCGACCACGTGGTGCCCGGCCAGTCGCCGCACGACCTGGCCCGGGAGGCCATGGAACGCAGCATCCGCTGGCTCGTGCGCTGCCGCACCGAGTTCGACCGGCTGCAGGCTGAGGACACCCTCGCACCCACCCCGGTTCAGGCGCTCTTCCCCATCGTGCAGGGCGGCATCCACGCCGACCTCCGGCGGGCGTCCGCCCAGGCCATCCGCAACACCGGCGACTGGGTGGGGTACGGCATCGGCGGACTGTCGGTGGGGGAAGCCAAACCCGACATGTACGCCATGCTCGACGTGGTCAACGAGGTGCTGCCCACCGACCGGCCGCGCTACCTCATGGGCGTCGGCTTTCCGGAAGACCTCGTGGAAGGGGTGGCCCGCGGCGTCGATCTCTTCGACTGCGTGGCGCCCACCCGCATGGGACGGACGGGGGCGTTCTTCACCCCCACCGGCCGCCGGAACATCAAGAACGCCCAGTGGCGCACCGACAGCGCCCCGCTGGACGAGTCGTGCACCTGCGTGGCCTGCGCCCGGTTCTCCCGGGCCTACATCCGGCACCTGTTCGTGGCGGAGGAAATTCTCGGACTCCGCCTCCTCAGC
>JBEILM010000424.1:0-1577 GCA_040379205.1 Gemmatimonas sp. | reverse complement strand
CGGTCAGTGAGCGAGGCTGGGTGATGGCAGACGACAGGTCGTGGCGAGGACGGCTGGCGGCGACGTTCCGCTCGAGCCACTGGCGGGCGGCGCCATGCGACTACACCCGGATCGAGCAGCAGTTGCAGCCCCACAGGAGCTCCGATGGACCGGACTACGACGAGTATCGGCTGGTGCTGAAACACCGTGGCGATGCGCTCAGGGACGTCGTGCTCTATCGTGCGTTCCATGCCCGGCACATCGACACGGTGAAGACGTACTATGCCACGCTGCTGCGCGTGGCGCCGCGCTAGTGTCCCACCCTGCGCTCCTGCACCTCCACGCGCCCGAATGAGGCTCTGCCCATGAAGACGCTGCGAGTACTCGTCACCTCCACGCTCGGCAGCGCCGTGGGGTGGTGGCTCGGGACGCCCGGAGGGCTGTTCGGGAGCTTCGTGCTGAGCGTCGTTGGCCTGGGCGTCGGCATCTGGTACGGGGCGCGACTCGCGGAACGGTTCGCCCCCTAGGGCGCCGCTCGCTCCCGCACGCCGGTGAGGCGGCGTCGGCGCGGTGCTCCGGTCGCCGCGTCACCGCACCGGCAGATGCCGTTGGCCATCGATCGCCAGTCGGCGACGTGGAAACCGGATACGGGCTACTTCTCACGCATCACCAGCGAGTCGCCCCGCGCCTGGAGATCGAGCGCCAGCGCCAACTGGGGTGCCGCCGCCCGCAGGGCCCCGACGCGCAACGTGATCGTCACCCGTCGCGACGCGAGCGCCGGGTCGACGATCAGCGGTTGCCCCCAGCGCGCGAGTTCTCGCGCCACCTGCGACAACGGCTGATCGCGAAAGACCAGTATGCCATCCCGCCAGGCGCCTGCGCTCGCGATATCCGTCGCCCGTTCGCGCGTCACGACGCCCGCCCGAATCGAGGCCAGATCGCCGGCCGACAGCTCCACCACCGCATTGTGCGCCGCGCTGCGCACCGCCACGCGTCCATGTCGCACCCAAACCATCGCCGTCGCCTCCTCGGCATACGCCGCCACGTCGAAACCGGTCCCCAGCACGCGCACCGTGCCGAACGCCGCGCGTACCTCGAAGGGGCGCGTCGAATCGGCGGTCACCTCGAACGACGCACGCCCCACCAGCTCCACTTCCCGACGATCACGCTGCGCCGAGTAGGTAAGTGACGACGCCGCCGCCAGAGTGACCACCGTGCCATCATCGAGCGTAGCCCGCCGCGCGGTTCCAATCGGCGCCTCGATCCACGTCCGTGTGACCGCCTCGGGCATCATGCGTTGGTTGCGCCACCCACGCGACACCACTCCCAACAGCGCCACGGCCACCACCGCCGCCGCCGCTCCCAGTCGCCACCGGAATGGCGCGATCACCGGAGCACCGGCGTCGCGACGCGCCGCGACCACCGGAGCACTGGCCGCGCGCCGCGCCGCGACCTGTTGCCACGCACGCTCCACGTCCCACGTCACCTCGGGACGGTCCGCATCCACCGTTGCCCGCAGCGACGCAAGCCACGCGGCGCGGTCGGCGTCATTGCGCACCCACGCGGCGAGCCGCGCGTGATCGTCGGGCGAGGCCTCG
>JBEILM010000423.1:0-1579 GCA_040379205.1 Gemmatimonas sp. | reverse complement strand
GTGACCATTGCTGCCCGGACGATCCACCGCACGAGAGCGATCGGGCGGACCGTGAATCTCTGTTTCGAAGAGCTGGGCGCGGAGACCGTCTTTGTCGACCGGACGGCATAACGCAAGAATCCGCCCGAGTTGCCGGTCGGGCGTTTCCCGAAGCCACGGCCATAACTGCAGGAGCTGGAGCCACCCGAGGAAGCCGCGAACCGGCCGCTCAGCAACCAACGCGCATGTCCGTACACCGCCGTCCGTCGAACGCCGCCGCCGACCGGAAGCGCGGGCTGAGAACACTCGCTGCCGCCGCGCCCGTGAAGGGCACCGTGGGGCCCAGCAACGCCACCGTCATCGTCGAATCGGCTTTGAGCCACCGATCGAACCACGCGCGCGTGTACGCGTGGCTCAGCTCGCGCTGCGCCTCGGTGCCGGGGCCGCCCCACCAGAAGTGCGTCGCGTCCCGGAAGACCACCTGCATCGTGGCCACGCCGGCGGCACGCCAGTGCTCGAACGCGCGCAGCTTGACGTCGGACGGTTCGCCGGGGCACGTCTCCGACGCCTGCCCCAGTGCGGGGACCCGCGGGGTGCGGACCGCCGTGCCGGTGAAGGTGCACGCCGGCGACCCCTCATCCCCCGACTCGCGGACGGCGAGGTTGTCCCACGCCACGAGCGCGTCGACCCGGCGGTCTTCCTCTTGGGTGCGGGTCAGGCTGCGCGCACCGAGCGACCAGCCAGCGACGCCCACACGCCCGGTGTCGCTGTCCGCACGATACGGATTGGCCGTGGACTGCAGGAAGTCGATGCCGCTGACGGCCGCGAGGTGGTACGCGGCCGTGCTGGCGCCCGATGACGGCAGCGTCACCACCACCACATACCCGCTTGCCGCCAGCCGCTCGGCGGCCCAGCTCACGCTCGTGATGTCGGCGCCGCCACCCGGCAGGAGCGACACGATCGGACAGGGTCCGGTCAGCAGCGCCGGGGCCGGCGCAAACGCCCGCGCCGGGAGCGGCGCGCCGGTGCCCCGTTCGGTGACCGTCACCGTTGTGGAGCGGATCGGGCCCCCGACCCCCCCGCACGCGGCGGCACGCGCCGGTGGGGTGGGGCCTGTCGGTCCCGTGGGGCCGGTCGGGGTATTCGGCGGCCCTGGGGACTCGGTGCCACCACATGCCGCCAGTAAAAGAGGCCACAGGTGCGTTCGCCGCCGGCGACGCCTTCCGCATTTGCTCATGAGCGTGCTTGTTCGTGTTGAATGCAACCAACGGTGTCAGGCAGACGCGCCGACGGTTGCCGGCGTTAACTCGATGGCGCACCCATCACCTCACGGGACCTCCCCCCATGACATGGCGCTCGCCTGTTCTGCTCGCCGCCATCCTCGCCCTTGCCGCCTGCCAATCGGGTGGCCCCGTTTCGGTCCCGGGCATCACCACGCGCACGTTCGACTTCGGGCAGCGGATCGCCGGCTGGACGATCGGCCAGGCGGACTATGCGCCGGCCACGGCGCCGACCGACGTGGTGGGCGAGGCGCGCCTGCTCCCCTCGCCGCTCACCGGCACCGGGTTCTTTCTGAGCGGGACCAACCGCAGCGATGACC
>JBEILM010000422.1:0-1591 GCA_040379205.1 Gemmatimonas sp. | reverse complement strand
GTGAACAGCAGGTTTGGCAGACTCACCCGATGGGTGAGTCAAGACGCAGACGACAAGGGGCCCTGATCCAGGGTGGCAGCGGGGCTGAACAGCCGTTGGTGGTCGACACCCTGGGCGGGCGCATGCACGTGCGCTGGGACTCGGGGGCGGCGGCCACGCCGCACGGCCAGTTGGTCTTCTTCGCTGAGTTCCTGGGCGCCACCGGGGTGTTCGAGCGCTGGGTTTCGGCGTGCCCGCTGGAATACCGCAGCGGCAACGCGCCGGACAAGCGCGACGTGCTCGGCACGCTGATGCTGGGGTTGCTGGCCGGGCACCGGCGCTACGCCCACATCACCGCGCTGCGCGGCGACGCGGTGGCCGCGCAGGCCCTGGGCATGAACAAGGTCGTCAGCGAAGACGCGCTACGGCGGGCGCTGGAGCGCATCGACGAGCCCTCCAGCACGGCATGGATGCGTCCGGCGTTGATGCACTCGGTGCGCGAGGCACTCGACCGCCCCTGGGTGCTGGACATCGACGCCAGCATCAAGCCCCTGTACGGGCGCCAGGAAGGTGCGGAGATTGGCTACAACCCGAGCAAGCCGATGCGACCCAGCCACGTGCTGCACACCTTCTGGGTGGGCAACCTGCGCCTGGTGCTGGACGTGCAGGTCAGCTCCGGCAAGCAGCACACCAGCGTGCACGCCAAGACGGCGCTGGCGAGGCTGCTGGACGAGCTGGGTGACAAGCGCCCGGCGCTCGTGCGAGGCGACTCGGGCTACGGTAACGAAGGCATCCTGGTGGAACTGGAGAGCCGAGGTCAGCCCTACCTGCTGCGCATGAGGCAGACGGCCAACGTGCAGCGCCTGGTGGCGCAGCAGTTCGCGCGGCAGGACTGGAGCCGGCCGGACAACCAGGGCTGCCAGATGGTCGAGGACTGGCTGCAGCTGCACGGCTGGAGCCAGAAGCGCCGGGTGGTGGTCGTGCGCCAGCGCATCCGGGGCGGGATCGCACGCGAGCGCCGCGTGGACGGCAAGCAGCTCAAGCTGGACTTGGCGGGTCCCAGCGTGCACGAAGGCGAGAGGCTGTGGGAGTACGCCGTGCTGGTGACGGACGCCAAGGTGCCGATCGAAGCCGTGGGGCAGCTCTACCGAGACCGTGCCGACTGCGAGAACGGCTTCGACGAGCTGAAGAACCAGTGGGGAATGAGCGGCTTCACGACGCAGGACATCAACCGCTGCCAGACGACGGCCAGAGCCTGCGCGCTGGTCTACAACTGGTGGAGCTGGTACTGCCGTGCGGCCAACCCGGCGGCACGCATGGAAGCCATCACGAGCCGACCGCTGCTGCTGGCGGCGGTCGGCCGGGCCGCGCACAGCGGCGGGCAGACGACGCTGTACCTGACTCCGCTGCACGGCAAGGCGAACATCCTCAAACCGCTGATCTCCAATATCCACGCGGCCTTGCAGCACGTCAGGGCGGCTGCGGAGCAGTTCAAGGCGACGGACCGATGGGCTCTTATGCTGCGCTACGTCAGCGACAAGATCGCGTCGACACTCGGCCCGTTCAGGCCTCCAACCAGCCTGCCAGCATCGGGGTAACTGCCGGATTTAGG
>JBEILM010000421.1:0-1599 GCA_040379205.1 Gemmatimonas sp. | reverse complement strand
TTCCGGGGCTCTCCATTTAACCGGACTGACCGGTAGACTGCCGAGGATGGGCCATCCAAGCGCAGGACAGCACTACCCAAGGTCACTCGGCGAGTTCCAAGCTTGGTTTCGAACCGATGCCGACTGCCTGGACTACCTCGAGTGGCTTCGCTGGCCTACCGGTTTCGTCTGCCCGGCTTGTCTGGGGCGTGACGGCTGGCGTCTTGGCGACGGGCGCTTCAAGTGCACCGCGTGCGGTGTGCGTTGCTCCGTCACCGCCGGAACGATCTTCGACCGCACACGCACGCCCCTGACCCTGTGGTTCACCGCCTGCTGGCTGTTCGCCACCGGCAAGGACGGGATCGCTGCGCTGAGCCTGAAGCGGTCGCTCGATGTCGGTTCCTATCAGACCGTGTGGGCCATGCTTCACCGGCTGAGGGCCGTGCTCGTTCGTCCAGGGCGCGAGCGCCTGGTCGGCACCGTGGAGGTCGACGAGACCTACATCGGCGGTCGAGATCCTGGAGTAGCTCGCGGCAAAGGCAGGGCCGACAAGGTCTTGACGGGCATCGCGGTGGAGATCAAGGAATCCCGCGGCTACGGCCGATGCAGGCTCGCGCCGCTGGCCGACGCCTCGGCTGCATCACTGCGCGCCTTCGTCTCCGATCACGTCGAGCCAGGCGCCACGGTCATCACGGACGGCTGGAAAGGCTACCTTGGGCTGGACCGGTGCGGCTACACGCATGAAGCGCGCAGTCAGCGCGCGGCCCGGCTTCGAGGCGACGAGCAGGCTGCGGAGATGCTGCCCGCCGTCCATCGAGTCGCTTCACTGGCCAAGCGGTGGATTCTCGGCACCCACCAAGGTGCCATCGACCACGCGCATCTGCACGACTACCTCAACGAGTTCGTGTTCCGCTTCAACCGGCGGCACTCCCGCAGCCGGGGAATGGTGTTCTACCGAGTGATCGAGCTTGCGGTGCGGCACGCGCCCGTGCGCTACGCAGACATCACCGCGGGCCATCGGCCGCGCAAGAAGCCACCGACGCCTCCCTCCTCACGCGGCACGCCGGCCAGCCTCGACCGCAAAGCGGCCGGTCGACCGTGGCGGTCCGGTTAGATGGAGAGCCCTGGTTCGTTGCATTACGATGAATTTGACGTTAGTCCGCTTCCAGGGCCCCGAACAGGAGATCGCGCATGACGCTGGTGCAGCTGAGGCACTTTCTTTCGCTGGCGCAGACCGGCTCGTTTGCGCGCTCGGCCGCGGCGCTGCACCTCACGCAGCCGGCGCTGAGCCGCAGCATCCGCGCGCTCGAGGACGAGCTCGGCCAGCGCCTGTTCGACCGCGTGGGCCGCGCGAGCGAGCTCACCCCCTACGGCCGCCAGGCGCTGGAGCGCGCTTGCGAGCTGGTGCTGGCCGCCGACGACCTGCGCGCCAGCGGCAAGCAGGGCGGTCGGCAAGAGGAAGGCGTGCTGCGCGTGGGCATGGGCTCGGGGCCCGGCGCCATGCTGATGACGCCGCTGCTGGTGAAGATGGCGCGCGAGCGTTTGCCCGCCGTGATTGACGCGACGGGCCACACGATGGCGCTGGCCGTCTGGGGCAACCGAGGACCCACCTTGGTGCAC
>JBEILM010000420.1:0-1608 GCA_040379205.1 Gemmatimonas sp. | reverse complement strand
GAGACATCACCGCCGGGCTCACGGTTCTCTACGTGGTCGCTCTGCGCCACACCATGGCCTTGGATGGCTGGAGCAGGTCAATGTGGTGTCCGCCGTCTGCTGCCGTTGTCCGGCACGGCATCCAGGGGAGCGACCTTGCTCTGGCCTTCGTCCCGGCGGGGACGAACCCGGGGGCGGCTTCGCCCCGGAACTGGTACTCAGGCGTGGGCAGCGGTGGCCGGTGACCAGCGGAAGTCCGATCCGTCGCGCCACATGCGGTGCAGGACGACGGCCAGCTTGCGGGCCACGGCGACCTTCGCCTTCTTGAACCCGGACCGTCTGGCGATCCGCAGCCCCCAGTCCTGGAGGGCCGACGGCTTCTTGATCCGGGTGAGCAGCACGTTGGCTGCCTCGTAGAGATGGGTCCGGACCTCCCGGTCGCCGCATTTCGAGATGCGTCCCGAGCGGTCCACTTCACCGGACGCATAGCGCCTGGGGGTCAGTCCCAGGTAGGCACCGACGCTGCTGGAACTGGCAAACCGGCCGGGATCGTCGATCGCCGCCCACACCGACAGGGCGGTGACGGGCCCGACGCCAGGAACCCCCATGAACCGGCGACAGACGTCGGAGGCCTTGGCCTGGCGCATCAGGTCCCGATCGAAGTCAAGGATCCGACGCTGGATCTCGGCGCGGGCCTTCAGCAGCGTCGCGACCAGCCGGCTCAACTCCGGGCTCGTTTTCAGCTCGCCGGAGAGGAGATCCTGCGCACGTTTCATGAAACCGCCTACCTTCTTGCCGAACAGGATGCCGAAGGTCTTGAGCAGGCCGCGGATCTGGTTGTCGATATCGCCCCGCATGCCGACCAGCAGCCCGCGCGACGTCAGCAGCGCCCGGGTCAGGTGGCTCGGCCCGGACTTGACATGCACCTGCCGGAACCAGCCGGTGCGCATGATCTGAGCCAGGCCGACCGCGTCGTTCCGGTCCGTCTTGTTGATCATCATCGACAACCCCGCCTTGGCATGGCGGGCATCGATGCAGATCGCCGGGACACCGAGCGCCTTGAGCTCGTTCCACAACCAGACGGCCAGCGGCCCCGTCTCCAGCCCGACCCGGTCGACCGTGCCTGCATGATCGCTGATGAAGGCGACGATCGCCTCCGGCAGGGTGGCGACCTTCCGCTCAGCCAGGATGCGCCCGTCCTCGTCGACGATGCACACCGCGGTTTCTTCCATCGAGACATCCAGCCCGACATACTTCCTCATGGCAGCTCTCCTTCGTGCTTCGGCACGCGCCGATCCATCCACACGATCAGTGTGGAGGGCTGCCGCCTTTCCTCGGAAGGCCTCAGCAAAAGTTAGGCTATGTGGTGTAGGAACTGAGCGAGGGGCGCGGAGCGAAGCCCCCGGCTGAGCGCAGCGGAGCGCCCCTCGCTGGGGTGGTCATCGTGGATCTCGGGTAGCGTCTGGTCACCACAACCTGTGACGTGACCACGAGGAGCACCACGATGACCGACGAGATGATGGCGTTACGCGGCATGCTTGAGAAGGGCACCGACGCCGACGTTCTGCGCGAGATGATCGGCTTCGCTGCGCAGCGGCTGATGGATCTGGAGGTGCAGGGCCTGACCGG
>JBEILM010000419.1:0-1612 GCA_040379205.1 Gemmatimonas sp. | reverse complement strand
GGGGGTGTCCGAATTTCTGTGTGTGAGGCGGTTTGCTGAATTGGCTGTTGGCTGATTTCTCTACTGTCTTCAGGCCCCTGCCAGGCCGCCGGAGGCGCCCCGGTTGAGCCCATGTACCCATGGTTCAACCCCTCTCAACGGCCTGCGCCGTGGGCAGCCTGCGTGAACCGCTCTTCGAAGAGTATCGCGAACTGGTTCATCGCCAGCTTCCACTCCTTGGCCGCGCGGCTCCAGTCGGCGGTGATGTTGCGCAGTGCCAGCCAGATGAGCTTGCTGGCCGCGTCGTCGCTGGGGAAGTGGCCACGCGTCTTGATGATCTTGCGCAGTCGGCTGTGCACGCTCTCGATGGCATTGGTGGTGTAGACCACGCGCCGCACCTCAGGCGGGAAGGCGAAGAACGGAATCACCCTGTCCCAGGCCCGGCGCCAGGCGGCCGTGACGGTGGGGTAGCGCTGCCCCCAAGCCCCGCGCTCGAAGTCGTTGAGCGCCTGTTCTGCGGCCTCGGCGCTGGGCGCCGTGTAGACGGGTCGCAGGGCCGCTGCCAGCAGCTTGCGGTCCTTCCAGCTGGCGTAGTCCAGGCTGTTGCGGATCAGGTGCACGATGCAGGTCTGCAGCGTGGTGGCCGGGAACACCGCGCCGAGGGCCTCGCCGATGCCCTTCAGGCCGTCTGTCACGGCGATCAGGATGTCGGTCACGCCGCGCGTCTTGAGATCGTTGAAGACCTTCATCCAGAACTTGGCTCCCTCGGTGTTCTCGATCCACAGGCCCAGGATGTCGCGCGTGCCGTCGGGCAGGATGCCCAGGGCCAGGTAGATGGCCTTGTTGCGCACGACGGCATCCTCGCGGATCTTCACGCGCAGCGCGTCGAAGAAGACCACGGGGTACATCGGCTCCAGCGGCCGGGCCTGCCAGGCGCC
Source organism: Gemmatimonas sp. (assembly GCA_040379205.1). Classification (GTDB taxonomy): domain Bacteria; phylum Gemmatimonadota; class Gemmatimonadetes; order Gemmatimonadales; family Gemmatimonadaceae; genus Gemmatimonas. The sequence continues at coordinate 695 of JBEILM010000419.1, read as the reverse complement.
GACCTCGGTCATCACGGCGTCGGTGACCGAGCTGATGAACTCGGGCGACACCTCGGTGGCGTACTGCTCGGCCAGGAAGCCCTGGATCTCGCGCACCGTCATGCCGCGCGCGTACATCGCCACGATCTTGTCGTCGAACCCGGTGAACCTGCGCTCGTGCTTGGGGATGAGCAGCGGCTCGAAGCTGCCCTCCCGATCGCGCGGTACCTCGATACGCAGTGGGCCGTCATCGGTCAGCACCGTCTTGCCAGTGCTGCCGTTGCGGTGGTTGTCCGCCGTGGCAGGCTTGTCGCCGCCAGGCGCGTAGCCCAGGTGATGGCTGAGTTCGCCGCCCAGCGCCCGTTCGATCAGCGCCTTCTTGAACGCCATCGAGACGTCCTGGATCGCCTCCGCGGTCATCGGTCCCTGGACGAACTGGTCAAGCAGTTCCTTGGGGATCTTCGGCAGCGCAGCCGACTTGGCGGCAATGGCAGCGTTCTTCGTTCTCGTCTTGCTTGGCATACATGCTCCGTTTGGTCATGCTATGCCTCGCACACAAAATTCCGGACAGGCTCCAGCAGCGACCAGGCCAAGACCTCCTTCGCTGATGTCGTGAGTTCGGACTTCGAACTCGCTCGACTCGCCCAGAATGACTCGAGCCGGTACTCGTAGTGATCGACGGCGGTGTACACGTTTTTCTGGGCCGGGTGAAGAGT
>JBEILM010000418.1:0-1625 GCA_040379205.1 Gemmatimonas sp. | reverse complement strand
CCGCCGGCGACGAGCGGAACAGGCTGCACCCGGTCAGGGCCGCGAGGGCTATGACCAGGAGCAGGCGCACGGCTTACTTGCCCTTGAGGGCGTCGAGAGCCTGACGGCCTTTGGCTTCGAGCTCGCTGGCCTTGGCGGCGTGCTTGCGGAAGACGAGGGCGCCGGCGACGAAGCCGACGAGGAGGGCGAGGAGGTGGGTAATCATTTGAGGATGTCGGGTTTGAAGTCTTTGAGGACGGCCACGTCGTCGGGGAGGGCGACCTTGGTGACGTCGCGGAGGGCTTGCTTCTCGGCCACGATGCGGGACTGCTCGGCGGTGTCGCCTTGCTCCAGCGCACGGACGAAGGCCACGTCTAAGGCGGCGAGTTTAGGCGCACGCTCGGCCCGGAACTGGTCGAGCTTGATGGCCTTGGCTTTGTCGATGTTGATGCGGATGCTCATTCGGCAGAGAACTCCCAGGCGTTGCGGAAGGTGCGGTCGGACGGTACTTCCGAGACGTCGACGATGCGGAAGGGGACACCGGCGGGGACGTCCTTCGCGGCGATCTGCTCGATGGTCAGGCCGCAGTCGGGGGCGGGGATGATGATGGCGACGCCGCCTTCGGGGGTCGGGTAGATGATGCGAAGGTTTTTCATCGGATGGCGGCGAACATTACGTTAATTGGGTCGACTTGAGCGAAACTTGTTCCACCAAGAATTGCCCAGCAGCTGATTCGGTAGGATGTAGTCGCGTTGTTTGCTCCAGTCCCTTGAAGATTGCTACCTCGGTAGCTCGCCGCATCATCGCTAACCATACAGCAACCGACCGCATTGCTGCTGATTGCGTTAGTGTAATTCACTGTATACGTTCCGACTCCATTGTCTGTCAGGCTTGTGACGTTAAAAGAATTTCGGATGGCGATGGTTCCCGTGCCGTTGAAGTTCACCCAGACCTTGACGTTGTTATCCGTGCGGACGAAGGCCGTCGTGGCGACTGCCGTGGTGTTATCGCCAGCGGTCTGGGTCGTGGCAATCGTGCCAGTCGGCAGGGTCGGCGTGCCGGTGAAAGTCGGCGAGGCCAGATTGGCCTTAAGGTTGTCCGCCGTGGTCACGAAAGCCGTCGTCGCCAGCTGCGTGGTGTTCGTGCCAGCCGTGGCGGTCGGAGCCGCAGGGGTTCCCGTGAAGGTCGGCGAGGCGAGGTCGGCCTTCAGGTTGTCCGCCGTGGTGACGAAGGCCGTAGTCGCGATCTGCGTGGTGTTGGTAGCGGCGGCAGCCGTCGGCGCGGTGGGCGTTCCCGTCAGGGCAGGGCTGGCGAGGTCGGCCTTGTTCGCGGCGCTGGCGATTGTGAAGTAAGTGGCACTTGCCGTGGCCGTGGTCAGGTAGTTGCTCGCCGTCTCGACCGCCATCGTCCCGAGGCCGAGATTCGTCCGGGCCGTGCCGGTGTTCGCCAGACCGCTCAGGTTGTCCGCCTTGAGCAGGAAGCCAGTCGGGCCGGGGTAGGCGACTTCCTGGGTAAGGCCGTCGGGATACTTGATGCCGCTGCCAGAAAGACGGATGACTTCGACGGCGGCATTGACTATGGAATAAACACCAGACGAGATGGACGTGTAGTAGCCCGCGCTGTTGTCGATGCTGATGGCATAGTTG
>JBEILM010000417.1:0-1635 GCA_040379205.1 Gemmatimonas sp. | reverse complement strand
GACGCGGGAACGGCTCACCGCATTGTCTCAACGGATGGCGCAGGCCGTCGCGAAGGCCAACGAGAAGGAGTAAGCGATGCGGGTCTTTAGCGTTGAGATGCTGGTGAAGGAGGAGGGCGCGGCAGTTGTCGAAGCCGCGCTCAAGCGCCTCAAGAACGAGGCCAACGCGGTCGCCACGCAGATGAAGGTCACGACGTCGCAGGTGACGACGACCGGGCGAGCGATGCAGACCGCTGGCGCGGGAACGCAGATTGCCGGCGATCGCGCAGCCAAGGCCGCCATCGGGTTCGCGGCGGTTGGTAACTCGCTGGCTCGAACCGGTACTATCACCGCCGATATGGGAACCCGGATTATTGAGGCGGGTTCGCAGATTAGCTCGATGTTCGGTCCGACTGGTCTGGCGGTCGGTGCCCTGCTTGGCTTTGGCGTTGCCGCCGTGACCGCGTTTAGTCGAACGGCGACCGAAGCGAAAAAGACAGCCGAGGAAGTGCAAAAGGCTATTCGAGAGATGGTCTTGGCGGGTGATGTTGCGGCGATTGACAAGAAACTGCGCGACGTTCAGCAAGGGCTTCTTGATATTACGTCTGGCGAGTTTATTGGTGGCTTGGATGACTTGCGCGTTGAATATGAAAAGCTGAACCGGCAAATCACGGAAGGCGCGGACGCAGCCCGTACTAGCGAACGTCGGCGCACGATGCAGGAGATGAACGAGGTCCGAGCGCGGATTGAGCGGCTGCGGGAACTTGGGCGGCAGATTCGCCAGTTAGAGGAGGACGAGCGTCGCTTGCTTCGAGCGCGAGAACTGGCTCCACGCTTTGCGGCTCCGGCGGCTGGTGCGCCAGAAGCGGCGGTGGCGGCGCGAACGCTTGGGCGTCTGCCAACGGCGGGGACTGGCACGACGGGCATCGGCCAGCGACCAGAGGATATGATTGAGGCGATGCGGCGTCGTATCCCACAGGCGATTGGTCCCGTACTGACCGAGGCGCAGCGATCGGCTGCTGAACTTGCGGTTCAGTTAGAGCAGACGTTTGCGATGAGCGTCTCGATGGCGCTCACGACGGGAGTTGTCGCAGGTATCGAAAACGCCATCGCGTCTGGAAACATCGGTGAAGGATTTAAGGCGCTGGCAGCCGTAATGCTGGCTGGTCTAGGCGACGCGATGGTGCAGTTTGGCATCGCTTCGCTGGCTGCGTCACAGTTAATGGACAAGATCCAAAAAGCACTCGCTGGATTTTTGCCGGGCGGTGCTATTGCGGCATCTATCGCAATGATTGGACTCGGCGCGGCCTTGAAAGGTACGGCACGAGCGGCGTTCGGACGTGGAGGTGGTGGAGGTGGCGGCGGGGCTGCGTTCTCAAGCATTAGCTTCGGCGGTGGGGTGTCAAGCGGTCAGACAACGCAACTTATCTTCGGCTCGACCTCGGCGACGACGGCGGCGGGGATGCAACCTCGGAGCGCGACCAACGTGACCATCATCGGGCCGAACGATCCGAGCGCGCAGCGGGCGATGCAGGAGTTGATGGCGAAGGCGAATAGCCGAGGGAGGGTGGGCTAGTGGCAAGTCTCTCGTTTAACGACGCCTCGGGCGTCACGGGTGCGGCGGGCACGGTCACGCTCGACAACGGGATGACGGCG
>JBEILM010000416.1:0-1649 GCA_040379205.1 Gemmatimonas sp. | reverse complement strand
CGCGCTGGCGTACAAGAGATCGCCCGCGACGTACGTCGTCTGGCCAGTGCCCCCGCTAGTGGCGGGGACCGCGCCGCTGCCGAGGCCAATGAAGTCGTACAGATTGGCGAAAAAGCGAAACCATTCTCGTGTCGGCGCCTGCCGTTCGTCGGCGATGGCCACGCGGGGGGCGGGAATCTGCGTGTCGTTAAGCATTGGTCTGCCCGAGAATCAGATCCGCGCCCATGATGTTGATCTCGACCGGGTCGGTGCCGGAGAGCTCATAGACGCGGTCGCGCAGCTTCATGGTCATGCCCAGCCGGCGGAAGAACACGCGGGTGTTGTACCGGCCGAGCTTACCCATCTCCGCCCAGTGCTCGTTTGACCATGTGTGCCCGCCATCGTCGGACCAGCGCAGCATGATCTGGGGGTCGGAGCCCTGCACCAAACCGTCGAGCCCGACGCCGCTCTCAATGTCGATCTGCAGGCTGTGTTGCGCGGTGCGTTTGAAGTTGTTCGCGTTGGTGGGCAGCGCCCGCCACGACCGCAACCAGCGCTGCGGGCGGTCGTAATCCTGATGGTAGTTAATATCGTAGGCGTACACGCGCCCATTCTGATAGTCGCCGACGAGGATGTCGCCCGCAAACGAAGCCTGGCACGTTCCTCGCTGGCGCGTGAAGATGCCGTTATCGAAACCCGCGCGTTCGTGCCACGCGCCGGTGGCAACGTCGTAGACCCACGTAGCGTTGGCCGAGGGGAAATTCAGCACGTAGAACGAATGGCCGTCCTGCTGGTAGGTGTACGCCACTGCGTCGTCGATGTTGGCGTATCCTTGGATCTGCCACTCGACGGCGTGCGTACTGATGCGCTGGCCGGTGTAGCCGTTGGCGCGATAGACGATGCCCTTGCCGCGCGCGTCCGCGCCCAGCCAGAACAGGCCGTTGTCGAGCTTGGCGACCGAGAACGTCGCCGCGCAACCGATTTCGTTAAACGCGCCCTGAATGCGCTGCAGCGGAAAATCGGCGGCGCCGGAATTATACCAGACTTCGACCGAGTTAGTGCCGAACAGCCAAACCTCCGAATGATCTACGATCGACGACACTAGCCCGTCGGGGTCGCCCTCGGCGCTGGCGAAGTCCAACGGGTCAATCATCGTGCCATCGTTCAGGCTGGTCACCCACACCCGTTGGCTGTTCGGCTCGATAAAGACGAAATACCCGTCGAGGTACGAGACCGTCAACGCGCCGGGGAAGTCTGGATCGGTGATCTGCTGAAAGGCCAGCGTGCTGGTGTTGTAGATGTAGCTGGGGCCATTGCACGCGATGAATAGCTGCGTGCCGTTATTGGCCATAGACACCGGGCCGTCGTTGGCCAGCGTGCCGATCAGCGTTGAGTTATAGGCTTGATCGACGCGGTAAAGCGAACTGCCGGATGCCACATAAAGGTAGTCGCCAAAAGCATTCATGCCCCGAATCGGCCCGACGCCCAGCGTCGCGCGCAGAACCAAGCCGGGGACACGCTGCAGGTATGCGGCGGTCTTGCCTTCCTGCAGCACTTCCGGAAACAGATTGACCATCCGGTTGTCGGCCGCATTGACGCTGCGAGCAACGTACGCGGAGCCGAGAATAGGCGTCTGCATCAGTAGTTACCCGCAAAAATATTATACCGCT
>JBEILM010000415.1:0-1654 GCA_040379205.1 Gemmatimonas sp. | reverse complement strand
AGCGCGCTGCCGGGTCCGCCGTTGCCGATGGCATCCTCGATGAACTCCTGCGACATGAGCACGCGAGTCGCGTACTTGTAGGGCACCACGGCGATCGCCGCGCTGAACGTCGGATCGGACGCCGTGATGCTGGTCGTTTCGGTGGTCAGAGCAGTGGTCGGCAGCGCGTTCTCGACCGGAATGGTCCGCTTGCTGTCGATCTGCGTCACCACGGAGATCTGGCGAAGCACGTTCGCATCCTGCAGCTTCTGCACGATGCGCCGCTCCATGTCGGTCGGGATGCCCGCGTTGGTCGCGGCCAGCGTGAGCACGCGCAGCTCGGGCTGATTGCCCGTCACGACGGCCTTCAGCCAGCGCGCCGCGTAGGCCGCGCTGTCGGGGTCGTTCGCATCGCCGCGCGCGAGGGTGGCGCGCGACTCGAGGGTCGGCTGCGACTCGAGCTTGGCCAGCCGCTCCTCGGTCGCCTTGAGCTGCGCGCGCAGTTCGATGGCGGTCAGGTCGGCGTCCATGCGCGCGAAGAGCTGCTTGTCCTCGCCGCTGCCCTTGAAGTCGACATGCTGGCCGACGCGCCCGGTGCGGGCCTCGTAGGCGGCAAGCGAGTTGCGGTACTGGTGCGTCAGGCGCTGCATCTCGTGCAGCTCGTTGCTCTCATCCATGATCTGCCATCCTTCTGAAATGAAGTGCGAGCCGCAGATTCGCGGCATCGGAGTAGGCCGCGGACACACTCCGCAGGCTCGAACTGGTCTGGGGGTAGGCCGCGTCGGTCACGGCGCTGATCTCGACAAGCTGCGCGCGCTTCACGAGGCGCTGCGTGCGGTCCTTGTTCCAGCTGTCCTCGACCACGAAGAAGCCGAAAGACATCTCGCCGGACAAGTCGCCGCGCTCGAGGGCCACGCGCAGCTCTTCGCCGCGCACGGTCTCGGGGAGATCCGCGGTGAACGCGAGTCCGTTGCGATCCGACTTGAGCGTGAGGGTGCCCGCGCGCGTGCGCGCCAGCGGGATCTCGTCGGTGCGGTGATTGACGAACAACTTCACATCGCCGCCGCTGCCGATGGTCTCGTTGAACGCGCCCGGCGCGATGCGCTCGGTGAACTTGCGCCCGTTCTCAACGATCTCGCGCGAATCCTGCCCGTATACAGCGGCATAGCCCGCGAGGGTGCGGCCCGTCACCTGCTGCTCGGTGGCCTCGACAGAACGCCTAGAAATCATTGGGGCTTCCCTCCTCTTCGCTGGTGTCGCTGCCAAGGTTGGACGTTCCGCCGCCCGTGCCCATGTTGAGGGCGACGATGGGATCGTCGAGCCCTTCGAGCGGTTCCATGTCGAGCATTCCGCGCGCCTCGTTGCGGGTGATGAATCCGCCCTCCACGCCAGTGCGCAGCGCGGCCATTTGCTCGGCAATGCCGGGCTTCACGAGCGCGTCGGTGTCGAATGCCACGCTGTCGAACGGCGTGGCCAACTTGGTGACGATCTCCGCGCGCCAGACCTGAAGCCACGCCTGCAGGCACGAATCCACGTACATGCGCGACAGCCACTCAAGCGTGCCGTACGTCGGTCCCACGGCTTCGGACAGGTACGAGGATGGCACGCCGAAGAGGCGCGACACGTCGCCCACGCTGTATCGGCGCGCGGCTTCGAGGCCCGCGTCATCAAGCGT
>JBEILM010000414.1:0-1657 GCA_040379205.1 Gemmatimonas sp. | reverse complement strand
TATGTGACCCTGCAGAGCACGACGCGGATATCGACGATGGAACCCGTCTGGATCGAGGGCACACTGCAGGTTATCAAATACAAGTCCGTCTACGGCGTCGCCGGCTTCCAGATGCGGGTCGACCGAATCGTCCCCTACGAAAAGACCGGCAAATGGCCCTGACCACGCGCACCCTGACTCGCTCCTTCACCGTGGGAAGCGCCCTGCTCACCCTCAGCGCACTGGGCGCGACGTCCCTGCGCGCCCAACACGTGCACGGTCAAGCCTCGCTCATCGTCGGCATGGAAGGCACCGGCGGTACGGCCGAGTTTCGCGGCGCCGGGGACGATCTGTATGGTTTCGAACGTGCCCCACGCACCGCCGCCGAGCGCGCCAAGCAGGAGGCCGCGCTCCAGCGCCTGCGCACGCAGGGCGCGCAACTGCTGCGCTTCGATGCCACGCTCGGCTGCACCGTCACGCCGCAGGAGGTGCGGGTGGTGGACGAGAAGTCCGGACACGGCGAGGTGCGGGCGCAGTACCGCATTGCCTGCAAGAAGCCGGTGGCCGGAAAACCGATCCGTTTCGGCTTCAGCGCCGCGTTCCCGGGGATCGACCGGGTCGCTATCCAGCTGGTGTCCGACACGGCGCAGGTGGGCGCCACCATCAGCCGCGATCGCGGCCAGGTGATTCCGTAAGTCAGTGCGACTCGGCCAGCCGAAGCTCGCCGAGAAAGCCTCGTATACCGCGCCGCACGATCGACGCCGCGTAGAGCAGCGCCACCAGCGCGACGGCAGCGACCTGCCAGGGCGTTCCCAGCTGCTCGGCATCGATCGCCGGCTGCGAGGCACCGAGCGAGGGCAGAAACAGATTGGTCAGCCACCCGAGCACGACCGCGCTCACGCTCATGGCCACCGCAAAGCCAATGGCGAAGCGGCGCCCATGCATGCGGGTGAGGATACCCAACGTGGCCACGTTGGTGGCCGGTCCGGTGAGCAACAGCGCCAGACCAGCGCCCGGGGAGACACCAGCGGCGACGAGCACGGCCACCAGCGGCGTCGACGCCGACGCGCAAATGTAGAGGGGCAGGCCGAGCACGGCGAACACCACGACATCGACGCCGGTCGGCAGTCGCGTCAGCCACGAGCCCTCCAGCAAGGGCATCGCAAGGGCGGCCAGAAGCAGCCCCACCAGAATCCACGGCGCGGTGTGGTCGACCATCTCACCCAACCCGGTCTGCACCGCCCGGCGCATACGGTCGGGAATTGTCGGTTGGGCGGTCACCGGCGCCGCCACGGGCAAGGCGCGTCCGCGGTTGCGCACATAGCGTCCCATGATCAGCGCCACCGTCAATGCGGCCGCAACGGCCGCCAGCACACGCACGACAGCGAACGGTGCGCCGAGCAGCGGAACGGACAGCAGCACCGCATCGATACCCAGTTCGGGCGTGGCCACGAGAAATGCGATCGCCGCGGTCGTGGACGCGCCTTGCTGCACGATCTGCTGGTAGAGCGGCACCACGCCGCAGGAACAGATCGGTAACGGCAGCCCAACCGCCATGCCGGCCATGCCTTGCCGGAGCCGGGAACCGCGGCTCAGCCACGTCAGGCTGCTGGCGGGGAGAAAGGCATGCAGCAGCCCGGCCGCCACATAGGCCAGCAGTACGGCCGGGGCGGTGTCG
>JBEILM010000413.1:0-1660 GCA_040379205.1 Gemmatimonas sp. | reverse complement strand
GCTGCACGATTCGTGTTCGCTCCGAGCGCGCGGTCGTGTAGGGCCACCGCGATGCCATCTTCGGTCAGCAGAAGGTCGGGTTCGATGACATCGGCGCCCTGCTGGATGGCAATGCGATAGGCCTCCATCGTGTGTTCGGGCAAGTATTGGCTGGCGCCGCGATGGGCGATAACCAGCGGGCGCTCTCTGGCCGATTGGGCCACAGCGTTGCACGTGAGCGCGACGAACAGGGCCAGGACGAGACTGGAGAGATGAGACGGCATGGCGCTTTCTATGCTCTGTTCCGGTCCTTGTCGTTGATGAGAAGCCTAGCCTGGCGCATGCGTCCGAGACAATTGCCGCCCGTCGTTGGGCCGCCGATAAGCGGCGCAGGTCACCGCAATCGGCAGCCTGTCTGTTGTATCCATTCCACGGGAAACGGCTCAAGCAGATCTGGCAGTGTCACCCCCTCCGACTGGCGCCCTGCCAGTATCGCCTCGACCATGGTGGGCGAGAGCAGCGTCAGCCGCAGCACCCGGCTGACATAGGATGGATTGATTTTCTCCGCCGCCGCGAGCTCGGCAACGGTTGCGTGCCGGCCTGTTTCGATCATCCGGCGCCAGCGAAAGGCCCGCGCCAGGGCTTTGACCAGCGTGATATCCACATTTGCCGGCGCCTCGATCGCGTTTCCTTCTGGCGTGAGCACCAGCTTTCGCCCACTGGGCAGCTTCCGGGGAGCCAGCGGCACGCGGATGGTCAGCATCTGCGCCTCGGCGGTCATGCGGCAACCCTCGCCCAGTCCCTGCCGGGGGCGGCCAATTCCCGCGCCAGGCTGGCCAGCCCCTCCAGCTTCATCCGCACATCCGCGCCATCAGGCCCAAGGTCCACCCTATCCACCAAAAGCCGGAGGATCCGCGTCTGTTCGGCGGGGAAGAGCTCCTCCCAAAGCGGGTCGAGCCGCTCCAGCGCCAACCGGGCCTCGTCCTCTGTCAGGCCCGGCGCCGCCAACCGTGCCGCGCGCCAGGCGCCCAGGACTATCTCTGGCTGGCGCAGCAGGCCGCGCAGCTGCGCGATCACGATGCCCTCAATTTCGCCGGCAGAGATGCGCGCAATGGCCGGCCCGTCCGCAGCGCTGCCCTTCAGCACCGACTGGCTGACATAGTAGCGGTATCGCTGGCCGCGCCGGCCCCGCGTATGCGTGGGCGACATGGCCCGCCCATCGCTGTCAAAGATCAACCCACGCAGCAAAGCAGGAGTCTGGCAGCGCGTCCGGTTGGCGCGTGTTCGTGGGCTGATGGTCAGCAAGGCATGGGCGGCGCTCCACAGCGCTTGCGGCACGATGGCAGCATGCTCGCCGGGATGCGACTTCCCCTTGTGCATCGCCTCGCCCAGATAGGTACGGTTGCTGAGCACGCGATAGACGTCGCTTTTTGTGAAGGGGCGGCCGCGTTTGGTGGTGGCGCCTTCGGCGCGCAATGCCTGCACCAGCTTCGTGCCGGATTCAGTCTGAGCAAAACCCTCAAAGATGCGCCGCACCAGCGCGGCTTCGGCTTCGTTCACGATCAGCCTGCGGTCCCGCGCGTCATAACCAAGCGGCACAAAGCCACCCATACAGATGCCGCGCGCCCGCGAGGCCGACACCGTGTCGCGAATGCGCTCCCCGATCACTTCCCGTTCGAAT
>JBEILM010000412.1:0-1696 GCA_040379205.1 Gemmatimonas sp. | reverse complement strand
CGGCGAGGACCACGGCCGCCGAGGCCCCGCGCAGCGGGACGGCTCGCACGGCGCTGTCGAGGGTGCGTTGCAGCTGGGCCATCCAGATGGCGTCCCCGGTGCCGGTCGGGGGCGCAGGGACCGACGGCGGCGCCGCGGTCGACGCTGCTCCCGAGCAGGCAATAGGCCCAAGGCCGGCGGCCACCAGCAGCGCGCCGATCAGCGTGGGAAGGGAACGAGCAGGCATGAGGCCGGACTCCGAAGAAGGAGGAAAGTGGCGACGCGCTGCGCCCACCCGGCGCGCCGCCGTGCCAGGAGACAGACGCGCCGGGGGCGCGCGCGTTAACCGGGGCGGCCACCGCCGTTCACCTGTGGCGCGATGCGTCACGGCCCCGGCTCGTCGGAACCGATTTCGACCCCACTTCGTAGAGCGTCGGCACGTGGCCACGTCGCCACGCGCGCAACGGCACGCGACCGCACGCGACCGCACGCGACCGCACGCCCCCGCGATTCTCACTTCAATTGCCCCCGCACCCGTGACCCCTGAGCGAGCGCTGACGGAACGGCAGGACACGGCGACCGGCAGCCTCCCGCGCTATCTGGTCGTGGTGGGTCTGGTGTTTCTGGCGGTCGTGATGACGATGAAGCCGGACGTGGGGTTCCGGGCACCGACCGCCGTGCTGCTGCTGTTCTGGACAATGCAGATCGGTGTCGGACTGCTGGTGCTCCAGTCCACGCTGCATCTGCTGACGCGCGTCATGGGCGCGAGCCGTGTCCCGAGCGTGGCGCTGGTGGTGGTGTCCGGCGTGCTCGGTTCGGTCCTGCTCGCCCCGGCGTACTGGGGCATTGGCGAGGGGCTGATGGTCCGGTGGTGGGGCTTTGCCGCCCTCCCGGACGAGGAGGGCCTCACCCCCGATCACGGCAGCATTGGCCTCGACATGCTGGCCGAGTACGGCGATATCGTGGGCCCGGTGACGACGGCGTGGGTCCTCATCTGCCTGCCGCGTCTGCACTGGATGGTGGCCCCGCTGCTGTATGGGCGCACGCCGGGCGGGGTGGCGATGGCGTCGGCCGTCGATGGCCCCCCACTGGTCGACATCGCCCCTGCCGTGAGGTTCGCGCCTGTGGCCGCTGCCGTGCCGGTCGCCGCCGCCTCGCAGCGGGGCCCCGTAGAGCCCGCCGACGTGGCCGGCGCCCCCGCGGTCGAGCCGCACGCGATGACCGCGGCCGCGGTACCGGTACGACGGGGGTGGCGGGACCGCCTGCCCCCGGAGATCGGCCGTGATGTGATCGCCGTGGCCTCCGAACTGCAGTACCTGCGGGTGTGGACATCGCGCGGGTGTGCGCTGATCCTCGGGGCGCTGGCCGACGTCGAGAGCGAGGACGCCGTGTACGGCGTGCGGGTACATCGCTCGTGGTGGGTGGCCGCCAACCACGTGAGCAGCGTACGACGGACCACCAGCGGGGCCATTTGTGTCATGAGCAATGACCGTCGGGTGCCGGTGAGCCGTCGCCGTCGCGCCGAGGTTCTCGCGCGCTTCGGCGACGGTGCCCGGTACCTCGTGCCGGTGGCGTCAGAACCCGTACCGCACCCCGAACTGCACCGACAGCGGATTGTAGCGCGGTGACCGGACGCTGCCGCCGCTGTTCCCCGTCGCGTTGTCGGCGGACACGGCCCCGGCGCGGAGCCAGCGTGCGTCGGTGATCAGGCGCAAGG
>JBEILM010000411.1:0-1704 GCA_040379205.1 Gemmatimonas sp. | reverse complement strand
GTCGCACGATGCAACACACGACGCCCCCCACGACATGAATGCCGTCGTTTCGCTGGAAGAACTGGAAAGGAGCTGGCAACGCATCGACGCGTTGATCGCGGTGCGCAATTGGCTCAATGGCGCGATCCTTCTGCTCCTCGTGCTGCTACGGCACTGGGGCTACCGGGACCTCGCGTGGGCCCTCTGGACCAACCTCGTCTGGACCAGCGGCGCCATCCTGGCCGCGAGTATCGTCATGCAGCTCGCAGGCATCGATCGTTCCGGTCACCGGATCGGCTCCTGGCTCCAGCTGGTGATGGGCACGGTGGGTGTCGTGATCGGCAGCAGCATTCTGGGGTTGCTGCTCAGCGTGTTTGCGGCGCACGACCCGGCACGATTGCTTGGCCCCAACGGCTTCATCAATGCGGACACGCTGGAGGTGCTCCGGCACACGACGGTCCGCTATACCCCCATCCTCTTGCTGGCCGTGGTCGACCTCGTGTTCGCGGTGCGGATGAGCAGACAGGCGCGGGTATCCCCCGCATCGTACCTGGGCGACCATGTGGTCAAGATGATTGGCGCTCTGGTCGTCGGTGGTCTCGTCGGCATCGCGCTGGCCCGGCTCTTCTCCACGCGGATGGCGGAAATCGGGCTCGGCGTGTTCCTGCTGATCTGGTTCATTTTCCCGTGGCGCATCTTCGCCAGGGATACCATTCAGGACCAACGCGCCGAAAGACGGCCGGCGCTCTATGCGGGACGGCGGCTGCCGCTCATGTCCACGGAGCGTGCTGGCCTCGCGGTGGTGGCCATTACCCTCGTGCTTGCGCTGATGTTCGGCGCCTGCGGGTTGGGCCTGCTCAACTTTGGCCTGCGTCAGTTCGGTACGCACGGGGTGGCCCTCCAACCGGCGATCCTCGTGCTCATGAGCCTGCCCGTCTGTGGCGTTTTCGTGTTCCTGGCGCTGGTGTCCTTCACCCTGGCCGCTTCGGTCAAGCGGGTGACCGTCACCGCCGAGGGGGTGACGGTCAGTGAGCGAGGCTGGGTGATGGCAGACGACAGGTCGTGGCGAGGACGGCTGGCGGCGACGTTCCGCTCGAGCCACTGGCGGGCGGCGCCAGGCGACTACACCCGGATCGAGCAGCAGTTGCAGCCCCACAGGAGCTCCGATGGACCGGACTACGACGAGCATCGGCTGGTGCTGAAACACCGTGGCGATGCGCTCAGGGACGTCGTGCTCTATCGTGCGTTCCATGCCCGGCACATCGACACGGTGAAGACCTACTATGCAGACCTGCTGCGAGTGGCGGCGTGCTAGTGTTCCACCCTGCGCTCCTGCGCCTCCTGCGCCTCCACGCGCCCGAATGAGGCTCTGCCCATGAAGACGCTGCTGGTACTCGTCACCTCCACGCTCGGCAGCGCTGTGGGGTGGTGGCTCGGGACGCCCGGAGGGCTGTTCGGGAGCTTCGTGCTCAGCGTCGTTGGCCTGGGTGTCGGCATCTGGTACGGGGCGCGACTCGCGGAACGGTTCGCCCCCTAGGGCGCCGCTCGTTCCCGCACGCCGGTGAGGCGGCGTCGGCGCGGTGCTCCGGTCGCCGCGTCACCGCACCGGCAGATGCCGTTGGCCATCGATCGCCAGTCGGCGACGTGGAGACCGGATACGGGCTACTTCTCACGCATCACCAGCGAGTCGCCCCGCGCCTGGAGATCGAGTGCCAGCGCCAACTG
>JBEILM010000410.1:0-1712 GCA_040379205.1 Gemmatimonas sp. | reverse complement strand
TACCCCAGCCCTCCAGCAACTCGGCCACACGGGAGGCCGTGCGCTCTTCGGCAAAGCTCAGCTCAGGATGGGCGTGCAGGTCGCGGCGGATGGCCATGAATTCCGCTGCGCTGTCCTCGATGTCACGAATCATGATTATTCTCCTCGAAACCTGCCAGCACATTCGCGACGTTGACACCCAGCACCTCGACCGCATAGCCGCCTTCTAGGACGAACAGCGTCTGCAGCCCCAGTTCAGCCAGGCGACGACCCAACGGGACGTAGTGGCTGCTGTCGAGCTTGAAACTACCAGACGGGTCGTCACGGTGCGTGTCTACGCCTAGTGAGACCACCAGAGCCTGAGGCGCGTAAGTGTCGATGCGTTGGCAGCAGGTCTCCAGCGCGTCACGCCAGGTTGCCCAGTCACTGCCCGTGGGCAGCGGGCAGTTGAGATTGAAGCCTTCGCCAGCGCCGGCGCCAATTTCGTCAGCACGACCGACGAAGTAGGGATAGTCCTCGGCTGGGTCCGCGTGTACGGAACAGACGAGCACATCGGCACGTTCGTAGAAAATCTCTTGGGTGCCGTTGCCGTGGTGGTAGTCCACGTCCAATACCGCAACGCGGCGCATGCCGCTGTCGATGAAGGCCTGCGCGGCAATCGCCGCGTTGTTCAAGTAGCAATACCCGGCCAGGCGTTCCGTGCCTGCATGGTGGCCGGGCGGGCGGCAAAGGGCGAGCGCCGACCGTGCCCCTTCGGCCATTGCACGCTGCGCTGACAACGCCACCTGCGCGGACTCATAAGCTGCTAACCACGTGCCAGCCATCAAGGGCGCGATGGCATCACCGGCAAACCATCCGAGCTGGGCCACGACAGAGTCCGGGCAGCGCGCCGGCATACCGCCGGCAGGACTGCCCAGCACCGGCCAGAACTGCGGTAACACCAGCTCCACATTACGGTCGTTCGGCCAGCGTTCCCAAGCCGTCTGTAGGAAATTCAGGTAGTCAGACCGGTGCACCCGAGCGATGGGTGCCAGGCCAACGTCGCCGGCCGGCCGCAACTGGTGAGCCCCTGAGGCACGCAAGGCATCCAGTACCACATCGACGCGATCTGGCAAGTCGAAGTTCGGTGGATGGCCAGCACGCGCCATGGCCGAACTGGGGTCGTGCAAGCGGTGGGCGCTGCCATGGACGATGAGCATGAGCGTGGTCTCCGGGGTGCTCAGGTGGGGTTCAGGCGCTGCGCTGCATGGCTGGCGGCGATGTGGCCGAAGATCATCGCCGGACCCAGTGTGATGCCGGCACCGGGATAGGTTCCGCCCATAAAGCTGGCCGCGTCGTTGCCGGCCACATACAGACCCTCGATGGGCTTACCGTGTACGTCAAGCGCCCGGGCGTGCTCGTCGGTCCGCAGACCCACGAAACTGCCAATATCGCCAGGTACCACCTTCACAGCGTAGAAGGGCCCTTGCTCGATGGGTGCCACGCACGGGTTTGGCGCATGGCCGCGGCTGCCATTGAAGCGTTCGTAGACGTCGGCTCCCTTGTTGAACTCTTCGTCGATGCCGCGATCAGCACCCGCATTCAGACGCGCAACTGTCTGAATAAGCCCAGCGGCATCGATGCCACAGGCCTGCGCCAGTTCATCCAGCGTCTGCCCGCGCTTGAGGTAGCCGCTACCAACGAAGGAACCGATGGGCAAGGGCCAGGGCGGCACACGTCCCAGCCCGTACTGC
>JBEILM010000409.1:0-1713 GCA_040379205.1 Gemmatimonas sp. | reverse complement strand
GCGCCTCCACGGCAAAGCCAAGCCTCAGATAGAAACCTGTCGCTCCGGGGTGCGTTTCAGCGTGAATCGGCAGGCCTGGGTGAGCCCTGCAAATCGCCTCTATGAGCGCTCGTCCGTACCCGGAGCCCTGGCGACCTGGCGGATCGTGTCCCACCGCGTGGTGTAACTGCGGCGGTGTGGTCACCGCGTTCTCCGGCGGGGCCGGGTTGATCAGACGGCCACGGCGGGCAGGCTGACGAGGGGATCATCGCTCAACGGCGCGAGCGTTTCCACTGTCATGTAGCGTGACCGCTGGACGGCCCACTCGTCGTTCTGTTCGAGCAGGATGGCGCCGACCAGGCGAACGATGGCCTGTTCATTGGGGAAGATGCCGACGATCTCGGTGCGGCGCTTGATCTCGCCGTTGAGCCGCTCGATCGGATTGTTGGAGTGCAGTTTGGTGCGGTGCTCCTTGGGGAAGGCCATATAGGCCAGGACGTCGGTCTCGGCGGCGTCCATGAAGCCGGCGAGCTTGGGCACGCGCGGCCGCAGCTGATCGGCCACCTGTCGCCATTGCGCCCTGGCGGCGGCCTCGTCGTCCTGGGCGAAGGCGGTGCCGACGAAGGCGGAGACCACCCGGCGCTGGGTCTTGCCGGCGTGGGCGAGCGCATTCCTCATGAAGTGGACGCGGCAACGCTGCCAGGTGCAGGAGAGCACCCTGGAGACAGCGGC
The DNA here is from genome assembly GCA_040379205.1 of Gemmatimonas sp. GTDB lineage: Bacteria > Gemmatimonadota > Gemmatimonadetes > Gemmatimonadales > Gemmatimonadaceae > Gemmatimonas. The sequence continues at coordinate 1,002 of JBEILM010000409.1, read as the reverse complement.
CTTGATGCCCTCATGGGCGTCGGAGATCACCAGCTTGACGCCGCGCAAGCCGCGCCGGGTCAGCTTGCGCAGGAACTCGATCCAGAACGTCGCCGCTTCGGAGACGCCGATGTCCATGCCCAGAACCTCGCGCCGGCCATCGCTGTTGACGCCTACCGCGATGATCACCGCCACCGAGACGATGCGCCCGTTCTGGCGAACCTTCAGATAGGTGGCGTCGATCCAGACATAGGGCCAGTCGCCCTCGATCGGCCGATCCAGGAAGGTGTGCACCCGCTCGTCGATCTCCTCGCAGAGCCGGGATACCTGGCTCTTGGAGATGCCGCTCATACCCATGGCCTTGACCAGATCGTCCACCGAGCGGGTGGAGATGCCCTGGATGTAGGCCTCCTGGATCACCGCAGTCAGCGCCTTCTCCGCCAGCCGCCGCGGCTCCAGGAAGCCGGGGAAATAGCTGCCCTTGCGCAGCCTGGGGATGCGCAGCTCCACCGTCCCGGCCCGGGTCTCCCAGTCCCGGTCGCGGTAGCCGTTGCGCTGGACCCGCCGATCCGGGCTCTTCTCCCCGTGCGCCGCCCCGGTCAGGCCGCCCACCTCCAGTTCCATCAGCCGCCCGGCGGCGAAGCCGATCATCTCGCGCAGAAAATCGGCGTCGGGGCTCTTCTCCATCAGCCCGCGCAGGGCCATCATCTCGTCGGTCATCTACGGTTCCTTGGTTCAGGTTGAGCTATGCAACCCAACCCTACCGAAGATCGTGGATGACCACCGCAGCCCCGCTCACTCGCTACGGCGCCCATTGGGGGGCGCGCTTCGCGAGCGAGCCTGCTACCGCCGAGGACCTACACCACGTCCGGGGACACGACCCGGCGGCGTGGGTTGAGAGGAACCTCTGGGCCGAGGCTCGGGACTTGAACTTCTGCTGCTTTCGCTCTCGCCGCCGGATCGGCAGGTGTGAGTTTTCCGCCCGATTGTTCTGCCGCATACCGCCTGGCCGATGGCGATCCG
>JBEILM010000408.1:0-1729 GCA_040379205.1 Gemmatimonas sp. | reverse complement strand
AGTGTCGGCGATATGGAGGCCCTACGGGTGGCTGGCTCCTTGTTTGGTTCCATGCAGCACGTCGCTGGTTCCGTACCGATGTCGGAAGTGATCAGTTCCTATGTATTCCCCTCCGGGGTCACGCTCGCCAAGAACATCGTCGACGCGGGCGAGCTCGGGCAGATCTTCCACTACCGCGCGAACTTCCTGCAGGACTGGACGATCTCCGCCGACCTCCCGCAGGGCGGCACCGGTCTCTGGCGCCTCGACGCGAAGGTCGCGGGCTCGGGCGTGACGGGCGACCTGCTCGCGCACTGCATCGACACCGCGCGCTGGATCAACGGCGAGATCGTGTCGGTCAGCGCGATGACGGAGACCTTCATCAAGGAGCGCGTCCACACCGCGACCGGCAAGAAGCAGCCCGTCAAGATCGACGACGCCTGCGCGTTCCTCGCGCGATTCGAGAACGGCTCGATGGCCGTGTTCGAGTCGACCCGCTACGCGCGCGGCCACAAGGCGCTCTACACCTTCGAGATCAACGGCGAGAGGAAGTCGCTCGCGTGGGATCTCCACGACCTCAACCGCCTCTCGTACTTCGACCACGGGGTGCCGAGCGACCGCCGCGGCTGGTCGAGCATCCACTGCACCGACGGCGATCATCCGTACGCGGGCAAGTGGTGGGTGCCGGGCCTGGGACTCGGATACGAGCACTCGTTCGTGCACGCGCTCTACGAGTTCCTCCGCTCGCTCGACGCCCCGAAGTCCGAGCGCCGCTATCCCGACTTCCGCCACGCGCTCGGCACGCAGTATGTCTGCGACGCCGTGCTCGCCGCCGCGCGCACGGGCAAGTGGGTCGAGGTCAAGCAGGCGTAGGGCCCGCGGGGCGCGTTCCTCGCCCGCGTCCTCCGGACCGCCCCGCGCCTCGGCCGCCTGTTCCGTGGCTGCGCGGGTGGCGCGGCGTCCCCGTCGATCGGCGGGCAGCGGTTCAACGATCAGGCATCGGGCGAGGGGATGGAGTGGAGAAGCGCGCCGACTTGAGCCGTCGTGCGCTAGGCGCGGCCAGATTCGCGAGTCGAGTAGGGCATGTGCGGATTACTCCAGTCCCAGAACCGCAATATCCCGTCGAATGCGATCGACGCGCGAGGAAGCGGGCCGCGGGAATTCCATTGATGTGTTCGATGGATCTTTCCACAGGACACCCGCTCACGGCCCAACACCCGGGACTCGCAGATGCGCTCACCGACCCGTTCATCCGCGCGGTCTGGGAGTTGCTGCGCCGACGCGCCCGCGCCTCGACGGTCGATGAACTCGCCGAGGTCATGCAGGCGCCGCGCGAGCCAGTCGCCCGTGCGCTTGCACGGCTCAAGGCGCTCGGGCTCGTGCGGCCGGCCTTCGAGCCCGGCACCCGCCGCCGCAGCGCCTTCAAGATCGCGCGGGAGCGGCTCGTCATCGTCTACAACCGCGACGACCGCATGCAGGCGGAGACCGCTCAGGCGATCCGCAGCCGGGTGGTCGAGCACGGCCGCAGCGTGCTCGAGACCGCGCGGGTGCAGGGCGCCAGCCGCGACGACGAGGGCGTCGAGGTGCACCGCTCGATGTCGCTGAGCCGCGACGAGGCGGTCGAGCTGCGGCGGCGGCTGCGCGCGGTCACGGATTACATCGACCAGGTGGAGAGCGCCTCGTCGGACCGCCCGCATCTCTGCAACTACCACATGGCGATCGAGGTGCGACAACTCAAGGAACTGGTGCT
>JBEILM010000407.1:0-1737 GCA_040379205.1 Gemmatimonas sp. | reverse complement strand
GACACGTGTCTGCGAATCTTCTCCTGACCGGAGGCTCCCTTCACCGATGCTATTGACTCGGCACTCCGCACCCGACCCCCAAGCTTCGAATTCATTGCATAAAGCGATTTCGCCACTTCGACGTCCGTTGAGCGCATCCGCAGAAAGCCGTACCATGCCACGACCGAAGCTTTGCGTTCTTGTCATTTTGCTCGCGCTCGTTGGCTGCACGAGCGCCCCCGTGCCACGCAATGCGGATACTTGGATTCGACGCGTGCATGTCGTCGATACTGAGACCGGAACGGTACGGCGCAATCACGCGATCGCCATCCGGCACGATACCATCCTAGCCATCGTGCCTGATCGCGTTGCCGGTCGCGCCACCGCTAACGCCTCGGTCATCGACGGTCTTGGAGCGTACGCGATTCCCGGTCTATGGGACGCCCACGTACACGTGTACCAAGGCGGGGGCGATCCGAGTCTGCGCCGCGCCGCGCGGCTGCTCGGCTATGGGATCACGCATGCCCGCGACATGGGCGCTAGCCTCTCCGATCGCGCGGCGGTCCGCGCGCGCCTTGCGGCTAACGATCTGCCGGCACCGCAGCTTCGCGCCGCCGGTCCGTTCTTCTGGGCGATCACGCTCCCGTACGGCGATACCAGCGCGAAGGTGGTCGTTGCCGATCCCGCAACGACGCAAGCCGCCGTTGATAGCGTCGCCACCGCGGGCGTTGATTTCATCAAGGTCTACGCCGGATTCACTGGCGACCGCCTCCGCCTGCTTGTGGAGGCGGCGCGGCGACGTAGCCTCACCGTGGCTGGTCACGCGCAACCCGAAGTGACGCTCGAACAGCACGCGAGACTCGGCGTCGTCACCGTCGAGCATCTCGACTTCTCGACGCTCGCCGAGTGCGCGCCGCGCCATGAATCCTATTTTGATCGCGTGATCGCGGCGCGCTTTCGCAATAGTGGCGAGTCGGTCCCGTCGCTGCTCGCCGCTTTTGCTGCGGACGCAGACACCGAGAGCTGTCTCGCGAGCTTGCGCCGGGCGGCCGATGCCGGCTTGGTGCTCGTCCCGACACTTGTCACGTCGTACCTCCCGCGCGACATCGCGGCGGACGTCATCACGCGGCTCACTGGCGACGACCGTGAATCGTGCGCATTGTATCTCCGTGATTTTCAGGGGCCCGGAGCAGACGAGCCCGAGGCTGTACCCGCCGCTGGACGCCGTCTCATGAAGATCGTGCGCGACGCTGGGCTTCCCATCCTCGCAGGAAGCGATACCCCCGCGCTTTGTGCTGCGGCAGGCGAAGGACTTGTGCTCGAGTTGAAGCTGCTGAGTGAGAGTGGTTATTCCCCACTGGAGGTCTTGCGCTCGGCGACGCTGCGCCCGTCGCAGGTACTAGCACCTGCATCGCGGCTCGGTCGACTCGCCACAGGATCTGAAGCGCACGTCCTGTTGCTTCGGCGCGATCCGCTTCGCTCGACAAGCGCCTACGTCGAGCCCGTCGGGCTCTGGACACGAGGGCGATGGCGTGACGAAGTGGAACTTCGCATGCTGCGAACGCGATGACAGAGCGACCGCCTTGCACCCCGGGTTGAGCCCGATGGCGGAGCCGATGCGCTGACTCTCGGGTCACAACCTGTTTCTGCCGCCCGGCTCCGATGTACGGGCCTAACGATGCTTGCTGTTGTCGAGCGGACCAACGATCAGTGCAATGCCCATCGTCGAGCGGTCCGCTCGCAACAGAAGCCCGCGTT
>JBEILM010000406.1:0-1767 GCA_040379205.1 Gemmatimonas sp. | reverse complement strand
GCTGGGGCTACCTCGAAGCGCGATCGGATACCACAGCCGTGCATACGCGCCGGCATGCCAAAGCGCTCCCGCGCAAAGTCGTCATCGAGCATGCCCTCGTATCCCAGCTGGTCTGCTGCGAGGCGGAGGCGGTGATCGACGCGCCGCGCGGCCGGGCGCACGAGGTATGGCGGGAGGTGGCGCAGCCAGTGGTCGAGGCGCGAGGCACATGAGTAGTAGAGCGAGGCCCACGCCGAATGGGGACGATCACGGAGCGAGCTCAAAGTGTGGTCTACATAGCTCACGATCTCGTCCGCCTTTCGGCGCATCACCTCGTACACAAAGTCGTCCTCGCCGACCGGGACGCCCCCGATCATAATGCCAATCGCCCTCTCGCCATGTCTCGGGCTCGACGGGTCGCCGATATCCTCTCCTCCTATCCCAGCGCCTACGCGCCGGCGCCATGGGCAGCGCTCGAGGTCGTACTCGGGAGACCAGCAGGCATACTTGGCCTGCTGGACTTCGAGAGCGGTCGCCGTACGCAGCGCCGCCGCAAAGCGCTCCAGTGCTGGGAAGACCACCTCGGGCGGGCCGATCGCATACGCGTCGTCCATGATGGCGCGCGCGGCCCCGCCGAACGGCGCTAGCTCCTCGTCGAGCGCCCTCAGCTCCGGATGGATCGCTACCGAGAAGCCGCCCGAGCTGATGGCGAAGCCCTGCTGGGTGCCCTCGGACGAGTCCCCGCGCGTCGCTCCCGCCGCTCCCGAGAAGAGGCGCTGAGCCACGCTCACGAAGAGGTCCGTGGGCGCATGGAGAAGGGCGTGCATGAAGGGCACGAGGTGCGCAAGGCGCGGCTGCTCTGCCATACGCCGCAACATGACCGCCCGCGAAACGGCGTTAAAGCCGTTGCGAAGGTCAAGTCGCACCACAACAAATCTCGGCCGCATCTCGAGCATGCAGCGTGTGCCGAAGATGAGCACCGAGATGCCGCCGGGGATGCCCACCGCTAGCTGCTGCGGAGCCAGCGTGTCCGCAAAGTCCTCCGCCGCATCAGCCGCCATCGCTCGGCCCACTGCGCGCACCTCGACCTCTCCTCTCGCCACAGGCCGCACGTCCGGGTCCCGCCGCGCCATGACCTGCTCCGGCGTGAGGCGTGCCTTGACGAGCGGGACAAGGCCCGCAATCGCCAAGGCTGAGTAGAACCAGGACGGGAACTCGACACGCACCATCGAAGAGGCAAAGTCGTCATAGGCCGGTATAACGCGGTCGGCCATGGCGTCGTCGAATGTGCGCGCGAGGCAACGAAGGTACTCGTTACGCCGCCCACTCATCCCCGTGCCGGCTCGCCGCCGCAGAGTCCTGAAGGTCTCGCGGAGCGAGACTGACGGCGCCGCGTGCTGCATCGCTGGGAGCACGGTGGGCACTGTGTGCTGCCGCTCCGGGTGTTTAGCCCTGAGCTGCGTGAGCACCCCCGGTGTGAGCCCCGCGATGCCCTGTGAGTGGAGCAGCCGCATAGCCCGTGAGATCTCGCCATCACGGATGTACCCGAGTACTCGCTCCGCCCGGAGGCCCTGCTCAACGTCGGACTCGAGGTGTGCCCGTGCGCCACGTGCTCTCCTGGCCTCCTGCCGCTGAGCCGCGCGCGCGCGGTCCTGTCGCCACCATCGGAGGAGGAGCTGCCGGTCTCCGGCACGCCACGCCTGAAACCGCTGCGCCACGATGGTGGTCGGGCGACCGGGCCCGCGCGATGAACGGAAGGGCCCACGCAGCAGCAGATCGTGCAGGACG
>JBEILM010000405.1:0-1785 GCA_040379205.1 Gemmatimonas sp. | reverse complement strand
GCGCTGGTGGCCGAGAGCGAGGCCGACGCGGCGGCGCAGAGCCTTGACCGCATGATGCTGGGCGTGATGGCCTCGGTCGGCATGCTGGCCGAGCGGCTGAACGCCGCGGCGCAGGACACGGTGATCAGCAAGGACGAGGCGCAGGCCCTGGCCGACCAGGCGGGGCGGCTGATGCTGCTGGCCAGTGAGATGCAGCAGCGGGCGACGGGGATGGGGCAAACGGCGGGGGGCGCGGCTGGGGCCGGGGGGCGGAAGGGTTTGTAATGGTGTCGCCACCGGCGCGCGGCGGAGTGTGTGTTGCACTCCGCTGCGCAAAGGGGCGTGTGCAACATGGTCGGGTGGGCTCTTAGACGTGAGGTTTTACAATGAGCAACGAGCCTCGACTTGCCGACATGCCGACACGCCTGCTCAGGGCGATGGTTGCGATTTGCCCGAAAAAGCCCGGCGAATCCGTGACCTTTTACGGGGCTGGCATGTGCGTGAAGTTGACCAGTGAGCACCGCCAGCGCGGACAGGCCGAACTTGACCGACGCAAGATCGACGCTCAGACCGCGTGCAAACCTGGGCGGAAGCGGTAAGGCAATCTCTCTCCGTTTGCCCGCGCCGGGGAGACCCGGCTGCGGGCGATTGACGATGGCGTGCGGCGTGTCTGCCGCGCCGAGACGTTGAGGTGATTCATGCGAGTACCTGTCAGCGAGGCCCGGGGCGTGTGCCCGTGGCCGGTGGGACTGCTGCGCGTGGATGTTGGCCGGGAGCCCGGCCGGGAAGGAATGACCGTGACGATCACCGAGGATCCGAGCGAAGCCGATGAGCGCGGGAGCGTGCAGCGGGCGAGCCTTGAGGTTGAGCCCGCGGAACTGCCCGGCGGCACCAGGGCCGCGATCGGCCAGGCCGAGGGGATCGGCCGCGTGCTGGCCGATGCGGCACGATCGCTGAGCGAGCTGCTCGGCCGCGCGGTCAATGGTGACCAGGCCGCGAAGATTGAACTGAGCACGCTCGACCGCGTGGTCTACGCGAGCTTGAGCGGGCACACGGTGCGGATCGTCGCGCCCGGGATGGTGCGCGTGAGCCTGAGCGAGAGCGGCGGCGACGGGCGCGCGTACGTGACGCTGCCGGATATGGCCAGCGGCTCGGCGATGGAGCTGGCCGATGCGCTGGTGAGCGCGGCCGCGGCGGCGACGCGCGTGCGCCGGTGGCACATCGAGCAGCGGGCGGGGGTTCAGCGCTGGCGGGAGCCGGAGAGCACGGGGCAGCGCAGGGGGAAGTAGACGCTGAGAAAAGGGCAAAGCAGCAAAGGGCAGAGCAGCAAAGGGCAAAGCAGCAAAGTCAAGGGAGCATGACGATGGGCAAGATCAGCGAAGCGACGATGGCGTGTGGGAAGAAGATCTGTGAGCATGAAGGGCCGGTCTTTGTGCTGCATTCGGACAAGGACATGGATGCTTCGGAGCACCCGGTCTGGACGCTCAGCGCCTCGCAGATCGCGGTCTTCATTCACTTCCCGGGCATCGGCGGGAACTTTGCCATGCGGCAGGTGTATTCATCGCGGGAAGCGGCGCTCGCGGCGGTGAGGGACCGGATGGCCGAGGCCGCGACGGGCATCCATAAGCGGCTGAACAGCGGCTCACACCGGCACACGCAGAACATCGTTGTCACTGAGCATCTCGATGATGCCACCGGTGACTATGTGGTGCGCATCAAGACCGCAGAGGGTGTGTGGTCGATCGCCGCGGCCAATGGGCCGGCCGAGGCCGAGTTGATTGTTGAGGCGCTGCGCGGCGTGATCCG
>JBEILM010000404.1:0-1795 GCA_040379205.1 Gemmatimonas sp. | reverse complement strand
GGTGTTGCCTCCCTCCGCGTGGGAGGAGGTGCCTGACGCGGTAGTGCTGCGCCCCTCCGCGTGGGAGTAGAGACCTGACGCGGTGGTCAGATACCCCTCCGCGTGGGAGGAGGTGCCGGATGCCGTGGTCTCAAACCCCTCGGCCACTCCCGTGCTGAATCCCGTCGTCGCGTCGTATTTCCCAATCGTCAGCAATGTCACTCCAGCGGAGTTCTTGACGACCATCCCCGCCGTGGTGGTGGCTTGGTGGGTATCTGCCTTCACCGGCCCCGTGAACGTCGGCGAGGCCAGCGGGGCTTTGAGCGCGAGGGCGGCGGCGAGATCGGTCTGGTCCGCTAGCGTGCCGGTGATGGCTCCCCACTCGGAGGCTGTTTGATCTCCCAGCACCCCGCCGATTTCGACTAGGATGGTGGTCTCTGCGGGCGTGGTAACTGAAATGGCCATGGGATGTTAATCTCGGGTAATGTCTTCGATGATAGGAAATCGGCCGGCAAGCAGGGTGAGTTTTGCGCCGTCGCTGGCGAAAATGACTTCGAGGTCATACAGGTGCGCGCCGGTGGGGAGTGCCTGCATTTCGTCAGCCGTCTTCGCGCTCAGTCTAACCGTGTTGCTATCGTCGCCGGTGATCTCACATGACGCCCACTCTAGCAAGACGTTCCCGCCGACAAGGGCGCGGACCTGCATCCTTGCGCTCGTCAGTGCTAGCGGGACACCGCCTTGCGAGACGTCCGACGCAAGGTTCCGCGCCCGGAACGTGTCGCCACGAACCATCGGCAGGAAATTGTAGATGCCGGGGCCGTTTGCCATAGGTTAGGCGGTTTGACCGATGACAGTGATTGTGATGTCTGCGACTCCGCTGGCCGTGAAGTTGGGGTTTGTCGCCAATTGGATGCTCGCTGGCCCTGCAAATAGGGCAGTCGCTCCAGCGGGGACAGGATAGTCGTCGGTCGCCCCGCTTGTGACTGTGCCTGCACCGTTGTTTTTAACCATCAGGCCGTTCACCGTTGCCAACGTTGGAAGGGCTGCGCCCTCGAAGTCGGTGGCGTTGTCGTAGATTTTCACACCATCGGAAATGACGCCTGCGGTGGTGTTGACGCTGGTCCCAGCTGCCGTGATTCCGAGGCCCGACGGGATGGCGATATTGAGCGTGGCGTCGTTGGCGGCGTAGAGGTTGAGCGTGCCGCCAGGGACAGTGAAGGTGCTGGTCGGCTTGCGCGTGGTGATGACCGTATTTGTGGATGTCGTCGCCGTGAACATCGCGGCATAGGCCGTGTCAGCGTTGAGTGCGGCGGCGATGGCCGTGGCGATCAAGGTCGCAGTGGTGTGGGTGGCAATGGTGAGCGCAACGGAAATGGACTTAGGCGAGCCTGTCATTCCGGCCGCCGTCACGGTGATAGACGCGGTGCCGTCTGACGTGATCCCGCTAGCAGCCGTCACGGTCGCCGTCTCGACTTGGGCGGTCCCCGCTACCCACGCGGTGCTAGCGGAGGTCACGCCGGTGGTTAAAACGATGTCCATTACATCGCCGCTACCCGCGAAAATGCCGCGCACGGCATAGGCCACGTCGGCGTCGGCGAATGAGAGTGATGCGTTTGCGTCGCCGATGCGGACGCTGCCGGAAACTCCGGTCGAGATTGGCGTGGCGGTGGCATTGAGGCCGAAGGAGGCGCGGGCGTTGGTTAGGGTCATGGCAGTATGGAGTTGCTACCCTGCCGGATTTGTCAAAACCGGGTTGAGTGCGGAGTCGCAGCAGCCGGAGACGCGGGGGCTGGCGGCAGGGTGGCTGCGTTCGCGG
>JBEILM010000403.1:0-1800 GCA_040379205.1 Gemmatimonas sp. | reverse complement strand
CCGCACCGACAAGAAGAAGCCCGGCCTGCACGCTACCCAGGTCTTGCCGTCGGCGCTGAGCCCGCCGCCTGGCACGATGCCGTGCCCATGCGGGTGGTGGGTCAGCGCCGAACCCCAGGTGTGCAGCACCAGCGTGGCGCCGATGCGTGCGCCCAGATGCGTGGGGTCGGCGGCCCTGGTCAGCAGCACTTCGGCGGCCACGTCGAACAGCAGGCCGTACACCACGGTCTTGTTCTGGTACGCGATGTCGGCAATGGGCGCCGGCAGCGTGAAGACGACGTGGTAATACTCCACCGGCAGCAGATCGGCCTGCCGGGCATCCAGCCAGCGCTTGGCCGCACTGCTCTGGCACTTCGGGCAGTGCCGGTTGCGGCAGGAGTTGTACGAGACCTGATCGGCGCCGCAGCCCCCGCAGCGCAGGACGTGGCCACCCAGCGCCACGCTGCGGCACTGCTCGATGGCCGACATCACCTTGAGCTGGCCCAGGCTCAGGTGGCCGCGCTGGGCTGTGCGCCAGGCGGGCCCATGGGCACGGAAGATGTCGGCGACTTCCAGGGCAGGCTTGCCCACGGCAGCCGGCCTACGAGGGCGGCAAGTTCTCCAGCGGGCTGATCACCTCACGCAACAGATCGGTGGCAACGTGCGTGTAAATGCTGGTGGTCTCCAGCTTCACGTGGCCGAGCAGGACCTGGATCACGCGGATGTCGACCTTCTGTTCCAGCAGGTGCGTGGCGAAGGAATGGCGCAGCGTGTGCATCGACACCCGCTTGTCGATCTTGGCCGTGTCGGCCGCGGCGTGGATGGCGCGGTTGAGCTGGCGCGTGCTCAGCGGGTCCATCGGATCCAGGCCCGGGAACAGCCATCCGTTGCGCAGGATCTTGCCCTGGGCATGGCCCACGCGCCACCACACGCGCAGCCGCTGCAGCAGGATCGGCGGCAGCAGTGCATAGCGGTCCTTGCGGCCCTTGCCCTGCTCCACGCGCAGCGTCATGCGCTGGCTGTCAATGTCGCCGACCTTCAAGGCGATGACTTCGCTGGCACGCAACCCGGTGCCGTAGGCCACGGCCAGCGCTGTCTGGTGCTTGAGGTTCCAGGCCGCGGCGATCAGGCGCGAGACCTCTTCGCGGCTGAGCACCACCGGCAGCGTGCGAGGCACGGACACGGGCTGCATCTTGGCCATCAACTCGCCACGGCTGAGCGTGACGTCGAAGAAGAACTTCAGGCCCGAGATCGTCGCGTTCAGCGTGATCGGTGAAGCGCCCTCGTCGACCAGGCGCATCTGGAAGCGCCGCAGGTCCTCGGCGGTGGCGGTGTCGGGAGATCGGCCAAGGAACTTGGTCAGCTTGCGCACGGCGCGCAGGTAGCCCGATTGGGTCTTGGGCTCGAACTTGCGCATGCGCATGTCCTCGACCATGCGTTGACGCAGCGGCGAAACGGTGGGAGTCGAAACATCCATGATCCTGCTCCAGTCGGTGAACGAGGCGGATTGCCTCGATCACCAACATCGCAGAACCAGCGGCACGACGGGCCGCCACCACTCTCGACGGAGCGCCTACCGCGCGAGCGGTTTAGTCCAATGGTCATGCTATGCCCCGCACACAAAATTCCGGACAGGCTCCCTGCCGCGCGAGCGGTTTAGTCCGTTGCCTGTCAGCGTTCCACCCTTGCCAGGGTGGACCCCATCAGCAAGCGCCCAGTAGTCGAATACACTCTTTATTCGACTCAAATTGTGAGTCGATAAGATCGCGCGTTCGACTTGAATCCACCCCATCGAATGACCTCTCCTCCGCCCGTTTACCT
>JBEILM010000402.1:0-1813 GCA_040379205.1 Gemmatimonas sp. | reverse complement strand
GTCAGCGAAGAGTACGGATAGAAGAGTGGTAGGGGGACACGGCGGGAGCACCACCAGCACCAGCACCACCAGCACCACCAGCACCACCAGCAGGAACCAGCCGCACGGGCGCCACGTCGCCCTTGACTACAAGACCTTTGTCATAGAAGGGCACGGAGAACAGTGAGGGCACGAAGAACTGCCGTGGCAGTCCTCAGTGCCCTCACTGTTCGCCGTGCCCTCCGTGTGAGCTGTTCGGTTAGCTTGGGGTCATGAGCGAATCAGCCATTGCCGAACGCCCCTCTGTGCCGGGATTCCGCCCCGTCCCGCGCACCGGCGTCATTTATGTCATGGACCGGGCGCGCCACCTCGGCTTTCGCGCCGGCGCCGAAGGGTGGTGCAATCTGGGACAGGGGCAACCGGAAACCGGCCCGCTGCCCGGGGCGCCGCCGCGGCCCACCGACGTGCACATCGCCGCCGACGACTACGAGTACGCCCCGGTCGGCGGCATCGACGCGCTGCGGCGTGCGGTGGCCAACCTGTACAACGCCCGGTATCGCCAGGGCAAGGCGTCGCAATACGGCCCGGAGAATGTCGGCATCTGCGGCGGCGGGCGGTCGTCACTCACGCGAGTGGTGGCGTCGCTGGGCAATGTGAACCTCGGGCACGTACTCCCTGACTACACGGCCTACGAGGAGCTGCTGGAGATCTTCGGGACCTTCAGTGCCATTCCGCTGCTGCTCGAGCCGGAGAGTGGATATGCGCTGTCCACGCGCGATCTGCGCCGCGAGATCACGGGACGCGGGCTGGGCGCCCTGCTGCTCTCCAACCCGGCCAACCCCACCGGACGGGTGCTGCGGGGCAGCGCCCTTGCGGCGTGGGTGCACGAAGCGCGCGAGTTGCGGTGCACACTCATCCTCGACGAGTTCTACTCGCACTACCTGTGGGATGAGGGACTCGTGGAAGGGGCCACGGTGAGTGCCGCCGAGTTCGTGGACGACGTGAACAGCGACCCGGTGGTGATCCTCGACGGGCTCACCAAGGGGTGGCGGTGTCCGGGGTGGCGGCTGAGCTGGATCGTGGGGCCGGCATCGGTCATCGAAGCAGCCACCAGCGCCGGCAGCTTTCTCGACGGGGGCGGCAATCGCCCACTGCAGGAAGCGGCGTGCGCGCTGCTCGAGCCCGCGCGGGCGCGGGCGGAGGTGGTGGCCATTCATGACGCCTTTGCCCGGAAGCGGCGCCTGCTCATCGACGGCCTGCGGGCGGCGGGGCTCACGGTCGAGCATGAACCCGAGGGCGGCTTTTACGTGTGGGCGAGCGTGACCGGGCTCCCAGCGCCTCTCAACGACGGCGAGGCGTTTTTCGAAGCGGCGTTGCGCGAGCAGGTGATCACGGTTCCCGGCATCTTCTTTGACATCAATCCGGGCAAGCGGCGCGCCGATCACACGTCGCGTTTTCGGCAGTATCTGCGCTTCTCGTTCGGCCCCGACGAATCCAGTGTGCGCGACGCGGTGCAGCGCATCCAGGACATGGTGGCGCGGGCGCGGGGGTAGCGGCTGGCGCGGCACAGGGACAGGCACGGCAAAAGGGGCCGACGAGGCATGTGCGCGCATGCCCGTCGGCCCTCATTCTTTGGTGGAGCCGGTGGAAACGACACCGCCCCCGTCACAGCAGATGTGCGACGGGGGCGGTGCAAAAGGTGCCGGCAACGGCCTACTCTCCCGCGAGCTCTCGCCCGGAGTACCATCGGCGCTATCAGGCGTGACGACCGTGTTCGGGATGGGAACGGGTATGGCCCTGACGCTCTAGTTGCCAGCGAATGGGGGTGCCCCTG
>JBEILM010000401.1:0-1822 GCA_040379205.1 Gemmatimonas sp. | reverse complement strand
GAGTGCGGCCCGGCTCGAGCGCATGGAGCAGGCCATCGACGCCATGGCGGTGGAGATCGAACGCATCTCCGAGGGACAGCGGTTCGTGACGCAGCTCATGGCCACGAAGGAGAAGGAGCCGGCGAAGCTCGAGCGCGGCGCGGCCGGCTGAGCTGGCGTACGGAGTGGGTGGTCGGCCAGAGTCAGCGGGCCGCTCACGCTCCGGCACGGCGCAGGCTCAGGCCGGCAGGTCGTCCGCGCTGCGGTCGCCGAGCATGGTGGGCGCGCCGCGGCGCGGGGTGGGGAGCAGGCGCACGGCGGTGCCGCGCAGCCGGTCGTAATTGAGGCGAAAAAGTGCCACGGCGCCCGGCACGTCGTGCTCGCTGCGGACGCGGAAGCTGATCCACCCCGAGTGTGGCAGGGTGCGGTGGGCCGACGCCCGCCCCGCGGCCACGAGGTCGCGGCGCAGGCGGACGGAGACAAGCAGGTCGGCGACCCCGTCGACGTGTACGTGGCCGATCTCGCGGCGGCCCACGCGAAACTCGACGCCGCCGAAGCGGTGCGGTGAGACTTCCACGCCCTCCCACTGCCCAACCAGCGCCGCGATCACAGCGCCAAAATCCGTGGTGGCCATGCCTGCTCCCGCGGGCAAATGGTGGACCGGCGACGACACGTCCCGAATTCCTTGCCGGGGAGCATGCAGTGCGGGTGGTCCCTCGGCAAGGCGCGAGGGGATGCCCACGGTCACGCGTGCGTCACCCCGACACGACCGGGGCCGTGCGCATCATGTCGTTTCGCTGTCGTTCTGCTCCGTGGTGAGCAGCTGCATGAGCCTGGGGTGAATGAACAGCTTCTCGGTGCCCACGGACCGTATGGTGAGGATACCCGCGGAGACGAGGGCTTTGAGGTATACCGAGGCGGTCTGCCGCTTGGCGATGCCACGGTCGGTGACGTCGCTGATGCGACAGTAGGGGCGCTCGAAGATCAGTTCGACGAGCTCGTGGCTGTAGATCCTGGGGAGTGCCGAGCGAATAACGTCGGCGGTCTGCATCTGGAGTGCCCGGATGGCCGCGATCTTCGCCGTGGTCCACTGCGCGGTCTCCTCGACGCCGCGCAGCATGTAGAGGATCCACGCTTCCCAGTCGGCAGCGCTCGTGACGCCCAGCAGCAGGCGATAGTAGTCGCCTCGGTGATTGTTGATGTACCGGCTGAGGTACAGGATCGGCAGCGTGAGCAGGTCCTGCTCGATGAGGAACAGGCTGTTGAGGACGCGCCCGGTCCGCCCATTGCCATCGGTGAATGGGTGAATGGCCTCGAACTGGTAATGCCCGATGGCCATGCGCACGAGCGGGTCCAGCTCGGTGGCTTCGTGCATGAAGCGCTCCCAGTTCGCGAGCTTCTCCCGCAGCAGGGGCTCGCCCTCAGGGGGGGTGTAGACCACGGCGTTCGTCACCAGGTTGCGCAGCGCTGTCCCGGGCAATCGTCGTACCGTCATGTCCACGCCCTTGATGCGACTGCACACGATCTCGGCCGTTCGCGTGGTGAGTGGATGGGTGGCAAGGGCGCGGTACCCCTCGAACAGCGCGCGGCGGTACCGAAGGGCTTCCCGAGTCGCGGCGTCGGCGTGCTCCTCGTCGCTCACGTGCTGAAAGAGGCGGTCGGCCGTGGTCACAATGTTCTCGATCTCCGAGCTTGCGCCGGCTTCGAGGAGCGGTAGGGTGCCGATCAGTACCGACTGGTTGGGGATCAGCTCCGCCGCCTGGCGGAGCTCGGCGAGCGCCGCGCGGGCCGCAATGCACTGTTTCAGGATCGGCTTGGTCTCGACATCCAGCGGCGGCGGAAG
>JBEILM010000400.1:0-1834 GCA_040379205.1 Gemmatimonas sp. | reverse complement strand
TTCGAGGAGCGGTAGGGTGCCGATCAGTACCGACTGGTTGGGGATCAGCTCCGCCGCCTGGCGGAGCTCGGCGAGCGCCGCGCGGGCCGCAATGCACTGTTTCAGGATCGGCTTGGTCTCGACATCCAGCGGCGGCGGAAGCGCCGGCAGGCCGTTGTACGGTCGATCGGGCTGCCACGCCATCGCCTCTGTGTCGAAAAAATTGTCTTCAGTCGACATATGGTGGATGATGTGTCGATGTCATCGACATGGCAAGCGCTTTCTGTCGATAGAATGTCAAAACGTCGACATTTGCCGTAGGGCAGGAGCCGACTAGTACTACTAGGTTAAGTCGCTATTGACAGGGTAAATCATTGGCGGTTCCGTGGCGCATGGACACTGCCGCCCTGCGGGCTGCCGATGGTCGGTTACGGCGATTTCTGGCCACGCTCACGCCCTTGCTGGGGCGCGCCGCGCGCCAAGTGCACGCCGGCGAGTACGTGCGCGGCCTGTTGCTCGATGGCTAGCGGAAGTCGATCAGTCCGCTGGTCGACCGGCTCCCCGGCGCCGATGTCCAGGCCCTGCGCCAATTCGTCAATCAGAGCCCGTGGGCGTGGGCGCCGCTGCAGGCGGCGCTGACGCGCACGCTGCTGGATCGCCTGCTCCCGGAAGCGGTCTTCATCATCGACGAGACGAGCTTTCCGAAGAAGGGGGCGCACTCCGTCGGCGTGGCGCGCCAGTACTGCGGCGCGCTCGGCAAGACGGCGAACTGCCAAGTCGCGGTGAGCGTGCATTTCGGCACCGAGACGACCAGCCTGCCGCTGACGTGGTGCCTCTTCCTGCCCCAAGAGTGGATCGACGATCCCGTCCGCCGCGCGCAGGCGCGCGTCCCGGACGACGTGACGTACGCGACCAACAACGCGCTCGCGCTCGAGGCGCTCGACACGGTGCTGGCCTGGGGCGTCGGCACCCGCGTGGTACTCGCCGATGCCGGGTACGGCACCAGTCACGACTTTCGCGCCGCGTTGGCCACGCGGGGGCTGCCGTATTGCGTCCAAACCGCGCCCAGTGTGAAGGGGTGGATCACGGCGCCGCCGGCGGCGCCCCCCTACAGCGGGCGCGGTCGTCCCGCGCGCCGCCCTCCGGCGGCGCAGATGCCGGCGAGTGCATCGCTGGACGCCATCGCCGCCGCCCTCCCCGACCGCGCGTGGCGGACCCTGACGTGGCGGCAGGGCACGAAGGGCAGCATGCGTTCCCGATTCGCGCGCACGCGGTTCTGGCCCGCACACGGGGTGAGCAGCCGGGGGCCGCTGCCGACGGCCCCCGTCGACTTACTGATCGAGTGGCCGTCAGCCACCGCCGCCCCCACCACGTACTGGTTCGCCGACCTGCGCGGCGAACACCTCGGTCTCCGCCGCTTCGTCCGGCTGGCCAAGGGGCGCTGGCGGATCGAGCAGGATTACCGCGAACTCAAGGACGAGTTGGGGCTCGATCACTTCGAGGGGCGCTCGTGGCCGGGCTGGCATCATCACGTGACGCTCGCCTCGATGGCGTACGCGTTTCTGGTCCTCGAAGGCCTTCGCAGAAAAAAAACCCGCGCGTCACCCTCCCCGCGATCCGCCGACAGCTCCACGCCCTTCTGATTCGCTGGGGCGCGTGGTGTCCGACGTGCCGGCGGGCATGGAATGATTCGTCCTAACTTAACCTAGTAGTACCAGCAGCGTCTGCATGTACCGATCCGACGCATGCACCTCGTCCACCACCAGCAGGTGCCGCATCAGCAGGCTGCCGCGAAGGTGTGCGTGCTTGACCAGCAGGGTCGAGAGCAGCGCCTGATCAATGGTTCCCACCCCGA
>JBEILM010000399.1:0-1842 GCA_040379205.1 Gemmatimonas sp. | reverse complement strand
CCTTCCGCCCGCCGTGGCCAGCAACCTCATGCAGCCGTCCGCCGCTGTGCCGGGTGTTGGCGACTACGGCCCGGCGGGGAGCGGCACGGTGCAGAGTATGCCCACGGTGCCCGGCATGATGCTGTTCACCCATACGACCAGCCCCGAAGCACAGGGCAGCATTCACCAGCTTTCAAACGGCGCAAACCTCCAGGCGCTACAACAGAGCGTCGTTATCTACGGATCTGGCCAGTTTGCTCGGATGGGCCTCTCTGCCGACGACATGCAGCAAGCCAGCGCATCCAACCCGCAGTCCGCCGGGGCGCTGCTGCTCACCAGGACCGCCAAACGCGAGCGCGCCCAACAGGTGGCCCCCTTCTTCCGACGCCGCGATCTGGAGGCGACCGCGAAGGCTGCCGCTCTCCTTCGGCTGGCCGGGCTCGGCGACTATCCCGAAGCGGGATGGTCTATCGAGTACCGGATTATTCCGCTTGGACCGGATGAAGCAAAGGCGGCACGCGAGCAGGACGACTGGGATCTGGCTCACCACACCTGCTCTATCGTCGACGTGTACCTGCGCGACCATCCGGGCCTGACCCGGGCCGAAGCGGTGGCCGCTATCGAGCGAAACAAGGAAGAAAACGACATGCTTGAAGAAGACGAGCCGACGGCGGAGGAACCCGCCGAGAAGATGGACCCTGAAACCCCCACTGATACAGAAACCGAGGACTAACCAATGGCATTCTCCTGCCCCCACTGCACAAAAGACATCGAAGGCGCCGTATCCAAGACCTCGTTCGATGAGCGCGTGCAAAAACTGACCGAACAGCGCAAGGATTTCGAGGCCCGCGCCATCAAAGCCGAGGCGCTTGCGTCCCAAGCGGCCCCCCTCGCCGCCCGTGTGGCCGGCTACGACGCCGATCCTGACACCCTGGAGGTGCTCGGCGCCCGATACGAGCGCGCGGCGAAGGCGGGCTATGCCGGGGGCCTCGCAGAGTGGCTACAGGATGACGCTGGCGCTGCGGCTGATACCGTAGCCGCCCGCTTCCGTTCCGCCGCTCCTGCCGCCTCTCCGGCGCCCGCTGCTGCACCCAACGCGGCACCCGCACCCGTAGCGGCTCCGGCTGCTGCGCCCGCTGCCCGGCTGCCCACCACGGCGACCAGCGCACCCGCGCCCGCACCGCTTCCCGCGCCGACCGCCGAGCAGGTACACGCGCAAAATCGCGAGCTTATGGGCCAACGGCGCGCGGCTGTAATGCGCGGCGATGAAGCAGCCAAAAAGGCTATCGATGAGCAAATCACCGCCAACCGCAGCCGCGTGGGGGCCTCAGTTACCACTTGACGCCGCGAAAGCTGCGGGGTAGCCTTGCAACAGGTGACCTCGCAGCTCTTGCGTTACAAGAGATCGTCACCGGGCGGATTCGCCTCACCAGCGCAACGGTGTAGCCCAAAAAAGAACGTCCTTCCTTCTTTTGGAGTTACACCATGGCGACCAACGTCACCGCACCCAGCACCTTCACCCAGGCGGGCAGCGCCGGGCTTACCTACAGCTACAAGCTCGCCGAAGACCTTGAGATGGCCATCATGGACCGGCTCGGCGACAGCGCGATCCAGTTCATGGGCGAACCCATCGACCTTTCCGGGCAGGGCTCCGCTACCAAGCGTATGGGCATCCTGTCGAATGTAAGCTACCAGCGCGTCTTTACCGCGTCCGGTGGTGAGACCACGCTGAACGCCGCTTCTGGCTACACCCTGGACTACTGGGCTGCCTCCGTGGCGCAGTATGACCTGAGCTTCACGCAGTCCGTTCAGGCTGGCGTGCTTGGCCTTCCCGGTGTGACCGTCACCCTGGAGGACCTGGTG
>JBEILM010000398.1:0-1857 GCA_040379205.1 Gemmatimonas sp. | reverse complement strand
GCGTCGGCCCCGCGAACGACGAGGAGCTCGACAGCATCGCCGAGATACGCGCCGCCCACCTGTTCGACCAGGAGTATATCTTCAAGCCTGACGCCCGTCAGCAGATCATGTCGGAGGGTCGGCTGCTCGCCAAGTCATGGAGACTCTGACCCCTGAGACGCTGGCGTGGGCCCGCAAGGTCGGCCTGCCCCCTGAGCGCGTGGCCTTCCTGCTCGCCTGCCCGAAGTATACCGTGTGCCATGGACAGCGTAAGTCCGAGCGCAACGTGAAGGACAACCCGAACCACCACCTCCAGCGCTTGGGCGACTGCTACTGGTTCCGCCTGCGTCGTCGCGGCAAGGACATCGTCGAGAACATCGGCGGCGACCTGACCACGGCCCGCACCCGCCGCGACGAGATGCTCGCGGCCTTCGATGCCGGCAAGCCCATCCCATATCTCTCAACGAAGTGAGCACCCCGACCCGTTTCGTGGCCTTCGGCGATAACCACGGCGACATGGCCGACGAGAACGCCGTCGAGGCCCTCGTCGAGTTCATCAAGGACTACAAGCCGACCGTCCGCGTCCACCTCGGCGACTGCTTTGACTTCCGATCGCTCCGTCGGGGTGCCGGGCAGGATGCCGAAGGCGCTGAGTCCCTCATCTCGGACATCGAGGCCGGTGAACACTTCCTCGAGCGCACCAAGCCCACCGTCTACCTGATGGGCAACCACGAGCACCGGGCACAAGCCCTCCAGCATACCTCGGGCTCCGCCCTGGTGCGCGACTACTGCGCCGATCTCGAGGCCCGCATCAAGACCACCGCGAAGAGCTGCGGAGCCAAGACCATCCTGCCCTACCACGCCGAGAAGGGCGTCTACCGCCTCGGCCCGGTCGCCTTCATCCACGGCTACGCCCACGGTATCAACGCCACCGCAGAGCAGGGCAAGCACTACGCAGACCGCGGCGGAGCTCTGATCCACGGACACACGCACACGCTCGCCCAGGTCAACCTGACCAAGGCCGAAGGCGGGGCCGCGTTCTCCGCCGGCTGTCTCTGCCAGACGGACGCCATGGCCTACGCATCGCATCGCCTCGCCACGTCCCGCTGGGGCTCAGGCTTCGCCGCTGGCTGGGTCGACGGCACGGACTGGAAGGTCTGGCTCGTCCACCGCGTCGGCTCCCGCTGGGTCTGGACCACCGACCTGAAGGTCTTCACGCCGAAGAGCAAATGAAGCGCTTCGACCCCGCTGGGCTCATCGACGCCCTACGCCAGGAGAACTACATCAAGCCGCCCAAGGGATACTCGACCGTCGAGCAGATCAGACAGGAACTTAAACTCAGCCACGCTCGCAACGCATCGTCCCGGGCATATGACCTGACTCGCCGCGGCTTGCTGGAACGCCTGCCACATCAGTTCAAGGCCGGCACAGGCCAATGCCACCGCGCCTACGTCTACCGCCCGCTCCCGCCTTACCGCTCCTTCAAGGAAGCGTCCGAACAACTGTCCCGGCATAACCAGGACAAGGTGCCCAAGGGCTGGGCCCGCATCGTCGACCTCGCCGTCGAGCTGCGCGTCTCCGATGTCGCCGTCCGTGGCCGCGTCAACCGCGCCGGACTCAAGCCCCGCTACTTTAAGACGGCCCGAGGCATCATCGGCCTGCACCGTAACGCCTACTACTGGAAGGCCGACATCCTGCGGCTCTACCGCAAAGCATCTTGACCAAGGGCACCCACGCCCCCAAACCCCAAACCTCTCTTCCATGACCCCTCCGAACAACGTGCCGGCGGAACGCCACCTTCTCGGTGTGCTTCTGCGTGACGCGCTCCCTTTCCCAGATGAACTCAAGCCCTCCGATTTCTTCGAGCCTTCGCATCAG
>JBEILM010000397.1:0-1858 GCA_040379205.1 Gemmatimonas sp. | reverse complement strand
CAAGCACCCCGACACCGCCGACCAGCTGTGCGTCCGCCGCCTGTGGTGCGCGCAGCACCTGCGTGCGATCGAGCAGGCGGCGATCGACTACGAGGCGAAGCACGGCACCGGCACCGCGCAGACCGCCGAAGGCAACAAGCACTGCGAGGCGGTGGGCCTGGCCACCGGCGTCATCACGAATTGGCGCCTCGCCAGCGACCCCACGCGGCCCTACGACGCGGCCATGATGGCGGCGATCCTGGTCGAGCCCGGCTTCGACGACCTGAAGCCGTGGGTGATGCTGGAGGCCAGCAAGCGCGGCAACTTCCGGCCGGCGGCGCTCGCGGGAAACTGACCGCGTTCCTGCGCTGGTGGCGGGTCAACCATGCCTGCATCGAGGGCATGGAAGCGCTGGAACGCGACAACGCGGCCCGAGTCGCGCGCGGTGTGCAGCCGCGCCGGCTCCCCGAGGAGTGGGTGAAGCGGCCGCAGCTGCGCACCCACGAGATCGTGCTGTGGCACGAGTTCCTCTCCTTCGCGGCGTTCTGCGGCGGCGACCCGCGGCCCGTGGATCTGCAGGCGTGGTTCGCCATGCGCGACGTCCCGCGTGGAGAACAGGCGTGGATGGCTGAGCTGTTCTCGGCCCTGTCGTCGGTCGTCCGCGAGCGAGCACCCACATGAGCGAGCAAGTCCCCGGCCTCGAGCTGTTCATCTCGTCGGAGAAGGCCGTGCAGGGCGCGGCCAAGTTCCGCGACGCGGTCGAGAGCGCAGCGCAGGCCGTCGAGCGCATCGGCGCCGTCGTCGATCGACTCGACGGGCTGCTCGACCGGCTCGGCGTGTCGGCGAAGAGCGCGGCTCCGTCGCTGAAGAAGCTCGGCGACAGCGCTGCCGAGGTCGGCACGAAGCTGCAGCAGGGCGGCGAGCAGGCGCAGCGGTTCGAAGGCCGCATGACGCGCCTCGGCGGCACGCTCGGCGGCGTCGCGCGCCAGTTCACTCTGCTGCTCGGTGCCGCGGGTGCCATCAGCGGCATCAGCGCGGCGGTCGCGGCGTTCTCGGAGTACGAGGACAAGCTGCGCATCCTCGGCAGCATCGCGGGCGCCACGGGCGAGCAGCTGCAGAAGCTGGAGACGGCCGCCGTCGACCTGTCGCGCAACAGCCGCTTCACGCCGCGCGAGGGCATCGACGGCCTGACCGAGCTGAGCCGCGCTGGCCTGTCGGCGCAGGACGCGATCACCGCGTTGAAGCCGACGGCGGACCTCGCGCGCGTCGGGCTGCTCGGCCTCTCGGACAGCTCGGCGATCGTCACCAAGACGCTAACGCAGTTCGCGCTGGGCGCCGACCAGGCGTCGCGCGTCGCCGACGTGCTGGCGAAGGCGGCGAACTCTTCGAACGCCGACGTCGGCACGCTGGCCGATGCGCTGGCCAAGACCGGCCCGGTGGCGCGCCAGTTCGGCGTGTCTCTCGAGGACACCGTCGCGGCGCTGTCGAAGCTCGCCGACAACGGCCTCGCGGCGAACATCGCCGGCACCGGCCTGCAGCGCGTGCTGATCCAGCTGCGCAGCCCGACCGAGGAAGCGCAGCGCGCCCTGCTCGGGCTCGGGCTCACGGCCGAGAAGATCAACCCTGAGAAGGTCGGGCTCACCGGCGCCCTGCGCAACCTCGGCGCCGCCGGCCTGTCGGTGCAGGACTCGGTCTCGCTGGTCGGCACCGAGTTCGCGTCGCTGCTGACGATCCTGACCGGCTCGGTGGGCGCCATCGACCAGGTCGGCGCCGCGCTGCGCGAAAGCACCGGCGAGGCGGCGAAGCAGGCGGCGGCCGGCGCCGACACGCTGGCCGCGGCGTTCGCCGACCTGCGCGGCGCCAGCGAGCAGTTCGCGGT
>JBEILM010000396.1:0-1869 GCA_040379205.1 Gemmatimonas sp. | reverse complement strand
GGGGGCACCGTCAACGTGATGGACGTGCGCGCGTCGACCTACAGTGCCGCGTGGGCCGCCGGGGCCTATTTCGCCACCCCAGAGGCGTTGGCCCGCTGGTGGCAGGGGCTGATGACCGGTCAGCTGGTGGGCCCCGCGTCGCTCGCGGCCATGATGACCACGGTGGGACCCGAAGGGTACGGGCTGGGCATCGTGCGTCGACAGCTCGTCGGCCGCCCCGTGTGGTCGCACACGGGGGAGATCCGCGGCTTTTCGTCGGTGGCCGCGTTCGACACGGCGCGGCGCTTCACGGTGGTGCTGATCGCGAACGAGAACCCGGCACCGGTGACGCTCATTGCCGGCGCGCTGGTGAGCGTAGCGGCCACGGTGGCATCGCCGTGACGCCGTGACGGCGGTGACATCGGCCGGTCACCGCACCGTCAGCGGCGCAATGGCGGGGGCTGCACCCGCCGCCGCCCGTCAGGGAACTGCCTGATGCCGGCCGATCCGGGAACGTGCATGCTGCATTCCTCACTCCTCGGAGGAGTCATGCACCCGTTCTGCCCAGTGTCCCGCTGCCGAGTCCGTACCACCGCGGTCGCGCTGCTGTTCGCCGCCGGGCCCGACACCGTTTGGGCGCAGGACCGCGCCGCCGTGGCACCGCCACTGGCGGCACCACCAGCGGCGACGCCAACCGTGCGGGTGACCGGTGGCGCGGGGGTGCTGTACATGCATCTGCCGGCGTTTTCGTACACGGCAGGCAGTACGCGTCGCCCGGTCGTGAACCCTGCCCAGGAGGCAATCAACCTCGCATTCGGCGCGGGGGTGGAAGGCTTCCGCGGTCGTGCGGTCGTGGCCGGTCGGTTCCTGTCGGCGTTCGACGTGCTCGACGACCGCTGGGCGTACGTGGGGATGCTGACCGCCGGAATCGCCACCCACAGCGCCCGCCGCACGCTTACCCTCGCGGCTGGGCCAACCCTCGTCTCCCGCGAACGGGTCCCGGATTCCTTCCTGACCTTCCGCGGGCTCTGTACCGGCGCGAGGTGCGACGAGGCGCCCAACGGCGATGGCGGAAGCCTCACCACGGGTGGCGTGGCAGTGTCCGCGTCCGCCGAGTATCGCGTGCGCGGTCTGGTAGGGCTGGGGGCGGAGCTCCTCGCGGCCACCGGCGCGCAGCGATACGTGGCCGGCGGGGTGCGCATCACCATCGGGCGATAGCCCCGGGCTGCGACGTCGGGGGCGCAGGTGGTGTGGGTCCGCCGGCCGGCGGTGGGGCGCCCAACTCGTCGCGATGGCGCATCGCTCGCTCGTCGCGTTCGGCGTCGAGCGGGGTGAGCACGTCGACCACCGTCATGGGAGCTCGCCGGGGTCGTGGGCGGGAGCACGATAGCCCTCGTGACCGCGGCAGACGAGGGTCGGACGAGGGTCGGATGCGGTTGGTTCAGTCCACGATGAACAGCCGGTCTCGCCAGGATGGACCGTGGGCGCCACCGTTGCCCCGTCCACCGTCCCGAAAGGTGTGTCGTTGCGCGGCATGAGCGTCGGGTCGTCCAACACGCGCCGCATGCGCGCGCTGGCGACGGGGCCTCCAGACCTCGGGGCACCCGCGACTCGAAAAACACCCACACGACCTCGACGAACTCGACCTCCCGATTCCGCAAGCCGGTGGCCGGGTTGCCGGCCGAGACGACGGTGTGACTGGATACCGTGTGCCCCGCCGGCGGGGCTCGTGCCGACAATGTGGGGATTGGCGCAACCGCGCCGTCCGGTATCGTGTCACCATCTTTCCGACACATGCCCGCCACACGCCGCATTGCCCTGCTCCTCGCCACCCTCCCCGCGATCTCCCTGCTCGCGGCCCAACCCGCGCCGCCGACGTACGTGGAGGTC
>JBEILM010000395.1:0-1897 GCA_040379205.1 Gemmatimonas sp. | reverse complement strand
GGTCACCGTGTACAGATCCATACCCACCGTGGCCAGCGCCTGATCGCCCGTGGGCGACATGAGAATGAGCGAGGCCGGCGGCGCCGACGGGGTCGGTTCCATGTCGTGCCCGTCATCCAAGTGCATCCCCTGGCTCACCGGACGAGCGGCGCGCCCGCCGAAGTTGAGCTGCGCCTCCTTCGCCACCAGCGCGCCATCGAGGTTGCCGGCTCCCGGCGGCATCGGCCCGGTGACACGCAGGTGCGTCTTGAGGTCGGTGCCGTCCCAGCGGAACGACTGCAGCCCCTCGCGGGCGCTGTAGGCAAAGATGCGCGCCGTGTCCCGCGTGAAGTGCGGGGCGGTGAGACCACCGGCGGGGAGAATGCTCGTTGGCGTACCGCCAGCCGCTGGCACCCATACCAGCTCGGCCGCCGCCGGCCCGAAGAAGGCGCCACCCGCCTCCTGCATTTCACGCGCGGCGGCGCGCGAGGCCACGATGCGCGTACCCGCGGGCGACCACGCGAGGTCGGTGTACAACCCGGCCACCTGCGTGAGGGCGCGCGTACGCCACACGCCCTTGGCATCACGGTCGGCGCGCACGATCTGGCCGCCGCGCGCGTCTTCCCACGTCACGTAGGCCACCGACTTGCCGTCCGGGGACCACACGGGATTGAACTCCCCGACATTGGCGCTCGACACACGCACCGGCTTCATGTCGGCGAACGCCATGACATACACCCGGTCGAGCGCCGTGAATGCCAGCTGCTTGCCGTCGGGCGAGGGCTGCACGTCGCGAATCTGCCGTGCCGTGAACGTCGGGGTGGTGTCCACCTTGTAGGCGAACTTCACCTCGGGGCCCATCTCCATCTTCACGTCGGCCTCGAAGGGAATCTTGCTCGGCGCACTGCGATCCACCGGCACGCGCCAGAACTCACCACCGTAGCTCACCACGATGGCCTTGGAGTCGGGCGTGAACGAATAGCCCGGGTACGCGTCCATCGGCGCGCGCGATTCCATGTCGTCGCGCTGCACCGGAAACGCCAGCCACTGCTCCTGCTGCGTGGCGAGGTCGCGCAGGATGAGCCCCGTCTTGGTCTCGAAGCGCGTCACGTACACCAGCCACTTGCCATCGGGGGACAGCGCCGGACGCGCGCCCGAACCGTAGCGGGTGGTCATCTGCGAGACGCGGCCGTTGTCGCGGTCCCACACGGCCAGCTGGTACTGCGGGCCGATGCTGTTGTACTGCCAGTCGCCGGTGCGGGTGGCGAACCACATGTAGCGCGGGTCGTTGCCGAAGGCGGCGCCGAGCTGCTTCTGGTTGGGGGCCGGCGTTGGCGTGGCGGAAAGCGGCACGCCGTTGCCGCCGTCCACGTGGTACATCCACAGCTTGGCCGTCCCGCCGAGACCACCCGAGCGCGAGGCCACCACGTACTTGCCGTCGGGGGTGAACTCCGGCGACACGTACAGGTTGTTGTTGCCCTTGCTGAGCTGCGTGGTGTCCTTGCCGTCGAGCGACATCACCCACACGTTGTCGCCCCCCGAACGGTCGGAGACGAACACCACCTGCTTGCCGTCGGGCGAGTAGCGCGGCTGGGCGTCGTAGGCCATGCCGCTGGTGAGGCGCGTGGCCTTGCCGCCCGTGATGGGCAGGGTGTAGAGGTCGCCGAGCAGGTCGAACACCAGCTGTTGGCCATCGGGTGATACATCGACGCTCATCCACGTGCCCTTGCTCGTGGTGAACGTGTGGGTGCGGGTCGCCTTGAGGGGCAGGCCGGCGTTGGCCGCGCCGCCGGCGGGGGCGGCGGGCTGGGCACCGGCTGCAGCGGCCGACCAGGCCACGGCGGCCAGGGCGAGGGGCGCGAGACGGGGGAGGGACATGCAGACTCCGGGGAATGGGGAGGACTCTCAATTCTACTGT
>JBEILM010000394.1:0-1910 GCA_040379205.1 Gemmatimonas sp. | reverse complement strand
CGGCCTGACCTACGACGGCAACAACACGACGGCCACGACCGTAACTGTCAGCGGCGGAACGACCTGGGGTCCGTCAGATGTGTTGACAATCACGGCCAGTAGCGCCATCTTCCAGTTCCCGTCTACAAGCAGCCCGCCGACCGACATCAACGACGCCATCGTGCTGACCGATTCGGCTGGCAACCTGTACCGCCTGCGCATCATCGGCACGAGCAGCACGACGGTGGCGACCGCCCGCGTGGACGTCACGCTGCCCGTTGCCCTGCGCAACACGGCTACAACGGTCTGGGGCTTTGCTCGTGACACGGTGAGCGGTCTGACGCACCTGAACGGCAAGACGGTCAGCATCCTTGCTGACGGGGCCGTGCAGCCGCAGGAGACCGTCTCTGGCGGCTCCGTGAGCCTTGACCGGGCTGCGGTGGTCATCCACGTCGGCCTGCCCTACGAGAGCGATCTACAGACCCTGCCGGCGGTGATGAGTTTGGACGGGTACGGGCAGGGCCGCTACAAGAACGTCAACAAGGCGTATATCCGCGTGTTCAAGTCGAGCGGCATCTTTATCGGGCCGACCGCTGATCGACTCGTGGAGGCCAAGCAGCGCACGACGGAACCTTACGGCACGCCGCCAAGCCTCAAGAGCGACGAGATCGACGTGGATCTCAAGCCTGCATGGCGCGCTGGAGGACAGGTCTATCTGCGTCAGGCCGACCCGTTACCCCTGACGGTGGTTGGACTTACGCTTGAGGTCGTGCTTGGAGACTGACGATGGCTGAATACAACATCCCATTCCTGCTGCAACGTCCGTACGACGGCTCGCCGACCATGCTGACGCCTGGCGATGTGCCGACCGTTGGCGAGCGATTCACCCTCGGCAGCCAAGTCGCTGAGGGCTTGACCATTGGCGGGCAGATCGCATCCGTGTTCGGTGCCGCAACAAGCGCCATCGGCACCTACTACAACATGCGGTCGCAGCAGAATCAGCTCAAGATGCAGGCGCAGAACGCGCAGTTTCAGGCTGAGATGTCGCGCATCAACCGCCGCGCTGCCGAGTTCACGGCAGGCGAGGTCGGGCGTCAAGGCCAGTTGCAGGCGGGTCGTTACACGATGGCGGCGGGTCAGGCCCGGGCCGGCGCACGCACCGCAATGGCCGGGCGAGGTATCGCGCTTGGCCAAGGTACGGCGCGTGACATCATCGCCAGCATGGACATCGTCAAGGAGATCGACCGACTGAACATCAACGCGAGCACGGTCAGGGCGCAGGAGGCTGCCCGCCTGCAGGCGTTCAACCTCGGCACGCAGGCGACGATGGCCGGCCTGACGGCGAGCAACCTAAGCGCGACCGCCAACACGATCATGCCGGGCTTCGGCGCTGCGACTAGCCTGCTCGGTAGTGCCGCCGACATCGGCGCAAACTGGGCGCGCAATCAGCGGTTTGAGGAGCTGCTTGAGGGCGTGTCAACGCGCAGGATCTAACCATGCCGACCGTACCCACTACCTTCGTCCCACAGGTCACCCCGTCAGGCGGCGGCGACATCGGCGACTTCGCCGCACCGCCCGTGCAGCCCATGCAGAACGCCACACCCGAACAGGTGCAGCAGTTCGGTCGCGCCATGACGCAGGCTGGCAACGTGGCGTTCAGCGCAGGCGTGGCGATTCAGGACGCCATTGACGAGGCCGAAACGAAGGCCAGCGACGTGGCGTTCCTCGAGCGCGCCAACGACATCCTGCGCGGGCAGAACGGGTTCCTGAAGACCAGCGGCAAGCAGGCTGAAACATCGTTCCAAGCCACACAGGACGCACTGTCGCAGGCCGGCCAAGAGACGATGGACCGTCTGCAGAACCAGACGCAGCGGCGCATGTTCCAGAACGTGCTGTCGCGCAACATGATGACGTTCCAGACGCAGGCGCTT
>JBEILM010000393.1:0-1934 GCA_040379205.1 Gemmatimonas sp. | reverse complement strand
GACCGCCACCGGTGAGAAGGGTGGCAATCAGGTCCAGCGCGGCAAGTTCGTGATCATCCGCTAACGGAGTGCCGATGCAATCCTCTCGCCTGTTTTCGGCGCTCCTTGGCGCCGCCACCCTCGTTCTGGGCGCTCCGCTGAGCGCCCAGGGCCCGGGCGGCATTCTCCCCACACCGCAGGACACCCCGAATCGTCAGGGTACTCGCGGTGCCAACTTCCTTCACATCGGCATCGGTGCCCGCGCGGGGGCCATGGCCGGCTCCGTCGGCGCCTCAGTCAGCGGCCCGACCTCGTGGTACTGGAACCCGGCTGGCGCCGCGACGTCGGAAGGCTTCGAGGTCGTGGCCGGTCGCCAGAACCTCTACGGTGATCTCGGGCTCGGTCAGACCTACTCCGCCGTGTCCATTCCGCTCATCGGCGGCGTGGTGGGCGTGAGCCTCAACACGCTGTCGTCGGGCGACATGCTCCGCACCACCGAGGCCAATCCGTTCGGTGAGCGTCTCGGTGGCACCCAGTTCCAGTGGACCTCCACGGCGCTGGCGGCGGGCTATGCCAAGCGGCTCACCGATCGACTTTCGGTGGGTGGTCAGGTGAAGTACATCAACGAAGGCATCACCGACGTCAGCACCAGCTGGGTGGCGTTCGATGTGGGCACGCAGTTCAACACCGGCCTGTACGGCCTGGTGCTGGGCGGCGCCATTCAGAACGTCGGCGGGCAGTCGAGCGCCAATGGCGCACTGATCACCCGCTTCATCAGCACCGCCGACGGCTCGCAGCTCCGTGAGAACCGCCGGGTGCAGTTCTTCACGCGCGAGACGGAAATCCCCGTGGAGTTCCGTCTCTCCATCGGCTCCGACCTGTTGGGCACGTCCAATTCGCTCTTCGGCGGCGCGGGGGGCAAGCACCTGCTGAACGCCGAGCTCTCGGTGAGCGACGCCACCGATTACGCCACGCAGTACGGCGTCGGCGCCGAGTACGCGTTCAAGAACACGGTGTTCGTGCGCGGCGGCAAGCGCTTCTACAACGACGATCGGTGGATCGGTGCGTCGGCCAGCACCTACGGCCTCGCCGGCGGCTTCGGCCTTCGGGTGCCCCTCAAGGGTCGCTCGATCAAGTTCGACTACTCGTTCCAGAACGCCGGCGCGCTGCAGAACATCCAGATCTTCTCCTTCGAGGTGCGTCGATGAAGCGATACGCGCTGATCATGGCGGCCCTGGCGCTCGGCGCGGGTGTTGCCGGAGCGCAGGTCTCGCCGAAGCGGTTCGCCGTGGTGACGCGCCTCGGGGTCATGACCCCGGAGCGCGCCGCCAGTCAGGAAACGGCGGGGCTGATCGGGCTCGATGCCGAGTATGCACTCAACAAGTACTTCGGTATCGGGACGGCGCTCGACATCGGGCGCGGCAACAACCGCCGCGAGGATTTTGTGCAGCGCCTTCGCTTCGGCAATCCGGCGGTGGCCGGTGGCGACACCATTTTCTACCAGTTCCTCGGCCAGCCGGTGAACACGCTCAACCTGGCGCTCGTGGGCACCGCGCGCATTCCGGGCAAGGTATCGCCGTACGCCATGGCGGGTGTCGGCACCTACGTGCTGATCATGGATGCGCAGGCGAACGGCAGCACGCGTACCTTGAGCGGCGCGTCGTTCAGCGTGGGCGGTGGCGTCAACTTCCAGTTCAGCGAGAAGTACGGTATCCAGCTCGATGCCCGCGCCACACAGCTGCAGGACTTCCGGCGTGAGCGGCTCGACCCGTCGGATGGTCGCTTCCCGAACGAGTGGTTCCCGGAAGACATTCCGGCGCCGCCGGCGGCCAAGAACACCGCTCTCAACACCGCCTTCACTCTCGGATTCCGGTATGTGCCGGGGGCGGGTAACTGACCGATGATCAACATGCGTCTGCTTCTCCTCGGGGTCGCGTCGGCGGTGCTCACCGCCT
>JBEILM010000392.1:0-1936 GCA_040379205.1 Gemmatimonas sp. | reverse complement strand
CGACACGATGGACAACCTGTCGGGGGGTCGTGTCCGGTTCGCCACGACGGTGTAACGACTTGGTATCGGCGGCCGGAGCCGATGCACGGAGAACGCTGCAACTTCGCGCGGGCAGGCGGGGCGCGGCAAGGCGGATTCCGGGGCGGCAGGGGGCACGCGCCCCTCCAAAGCCCCCCGGCCTGCGACTAGCATTCGCCTATGGGACGACAGACTTCCGTTCGGCTGGGGGCGCTCATCGGCACCGTGCTCGCCGCCCCCCTTGCAGCCCCATTGCCGGCGCAGCCTGCGCGGGTGGATGTCGTGATTGCGGCCACCACCGACGTGCATGGGCGGCTGCGCGGCTGGGACTACAACGCCAACCGGGCAGACCCGGCCTTTTCGCTGGCGGCAGCGGCCACGATCATCGATTCGGTGCGGGCCGCCAACCCGGGCGGAGTGGTGCTCGTGGAAGGCGGGGACATTCTGCAGGGCAACCCGCTGACCTACGTGGTGGCGCGGGTCACGCCGCCGCCGGTGCATCCGGTCGTGGCGTCGATGAACGTGATGCGCTACGACGCCGCCGTGCTGGGCAACCACGAATTCAACTATGGCGTGTCGCTGCTCAGGCAGGCAGTGGCCCAGGCCGGCTTCCCGTTCCTGGCGGCCAACGTGCGAGACGCCCAGGGGCGTCCCTTCGTGGCGCCATACACCATGGTGGTGCGTCGCGGTGTGCGGGTGGCGATCATCGGCGGAACGACCCCTGGCTCCATGGTGTGGGACCGGGACAACCTCCGCGCGGCCGGGCTGACGGTCGGCGACATCGTGCCCGCCGTGCGGGCCAGCGTGGCCGATGCCCGGCGGCGCAAGGCGGACGTGGTGGTGGCGCTGGTGCACTCCGGGCTCGACGGGCCGGCCAGCTACGATACGGTGGGCACGGGGCTCCCCTCGGAGAACGTGGCCGCCCGCCTGCCGCGGGAAATCGAGGGGCTCGACGTGGTGGTGTTCGGCCATTCGCACCGTGAGGTCGTGGACTCCACCATCAACGGCGTCCTCGTCATGCAGCCGCGCAACTGGGCGGCGTCGGTGGCGCTGGGCACGCTGACGCTCGAAAAGCGCCGGGGGCGCTGGGTGGTGGTGGGTAAGAAGGGGCAGTCGGTGCGCGCGGCCGGTCACAAGGAGTCACCCGACGTGCTGGCGGCCTCGGCGGCGTCGCACCGCGCCACGCTGGCATGGGTCACCGCGCCGGTGGGGCGCACCAGTGTGGCCTGGAACGCCGACAGCGCCCGCGTGGCGGACGTGCCCATTACCGACCTGGTCAACGACGTGATGCGCCGCACCACGGGGGCCGACCTGTCGGCTACCGCCGCCTTCTCCCTCGATGCCGGGCTGGACAGCGGGGCCATCACCCAGGCGGCGCTCTCCCGGCTTTATCCGTACGACAACACGCTGCGCGCCGTGCGCATTACCGGCGCCCAGCTGCGGGCCTTCCTCGAACACGCCGCCCGCTACTACCGTTCGCTCGGCCCCGACGGTCAGGTGCCGGCGGATGGCATCGTCGATCCGGCCGTGCCCGGCTTCAACTTCGACGTGGTCGCCGGCGCCGACTATACAATCGACCTTCGCCAGCCGGTTGGCCAACGCATCACCCGGCTGGCGGTGAAGGGGCGGCCGGTGGCGCCGACGGACAGCTTTACGCTGGCGCTCAACAACTACCGGCAGGGCGGCGGCGGCGGGTACGCCATGCTTGCCGGGGCCCCGGTGGTGTGGGACAAGGATCTCGATATCCGGCAGTTGATCATCGAGGAGGTGCGCCGGGCGGGCACCCTCGACCCGGCCCGGTATGCTGCCCGGAACTGGACCCTTGAGCCGGCCGCCGCGCGCGCCGCCGCCTACGAGGCGCAGCGGCGTGGACTGGGGCGGGAAGCGGCCGGCGGGGCGCCGGCGGCCACCGCCGCGG
>JBEILM010000391.1:0-1940 GCA_040379205.1 Gemmatimonas sp. | reverse complement strand
CTTCAGATTGTCGTACAGCAGCACGCGCGGGACCCCGCCGAAGGCCGCGAACGCGGCCACGTGGCCACGCAGGAAGTTCTCGATGCGCTGCCCGAGGAAGAAGCGCAGGAAGATCCGTCGCGAGTACGACAGCACGCACACGAAGGCGAGCAGCGGTCGCTCCGCGCGACCGATCTTGATCTTGCCGAAGTGCGCCCAGTCGACCTGACCCTGTTCGCCAGGCAACGCCGTCGTGCGCAGGAAAGCCTCCACCCGCCGCGGCGGCCGATGGCGCGCCACCATGTGGCGGAAGTGATCCGCGCTGCCGCGATAGCCCCGCTCGCGGCACATCTGGTAGAGCCGGCTCGACAACAGCCCCGGATACCGCCGCAGCCAGTCCACGATGAATGGCACGTACGCGTCGATCCGCGCCGACCGCTGCGGTCTCGCCGGCGGCGCGCCGCCACTGGCGATCACCCGCTTCACCACGCTGTGGTGCACGTCCAGGTGTGCGGAGATCGTGCCCACGGGCCACTTCTCCACTTGGTGCAGACGGAGGATCTCCGCCTCGGCTTCGTCGCGGATCACCATGACCACCTCCCGTCGCCGTCACGGCCAGCATCGCGGCTCACCGCGGCGCCGCAGCTTGTGGGTGCGTGCGTAGCTGCCGCACGGCTCACCGCAGAAGCAGCAGCGCGCAGAGGAATCCGAACGCGCCCGAGCGGACGCACGAAGGTGTCGATCGTGTTCATGGTGACGAGGCAGGCGCCTCGTCACCGCTTCAACCAGGACCGCAGCTTCGGGGGGACATGGATGCGTTACGCAATCCGCGCCGCGACGGCGGCGCTCCCGATGCCGCCGCTGCCTCGCAGCGTTGTTCCGGCGGCCGAGCGGGCTCTCCCGATACCGACGTTCCGCTGCCCGCCGCGACTCGCGTCGACGCTGCACCGCACAACCCCCGGCGCAATACCGGTTGCCGCGGTCGCACCGCGTGCACACCCTGACCAACACCCTGCAGTTGCAGCAGGCGAACACGCGGTGGCTGTCCACGGTGGCACTTCTCTGCCACCAGGCACTGGACGAGAGGCCGCTCCGTCCACCACACTGCGCCGAGCAGACGTAGCGGCTTGCCGAAGCGTTTGTTGTAGGAAGCCCGGCAGGTTGTCACGCCGTTCGCCGGGCTTCCGTCTGTACCGGCCTGATGGTCGCGGCACTTTGTAGCCGACAACCAGGACGCGGCCAGCGCCCGCGAGGTCCGGCGGCCAACGCCTTCGCCGCCATCGCGAGGAACCAGACCCAAGAGCTGCGCTGCTTCAGGAAGAACCAGAAGCGCGGCAGACCGCCGGAATCACGCGGTTCGAGGCAGCCATCGACACGGGGCGGTGACGATCAACTCGACGTCGCCCAGCAACTACAAGTTCGACCTTGCGAACGCAAAGGACCTTGTCCGCTACGTAGTCTCTGCAACCAGGGCTGGAAAGATCCACTTGCAACTCGCCCAACCCCTTTGGCACCCCAACTGAGCACCACCAATGACGAACCAACTTCAAGGTGAGATCCTATTCGCGGGATGGGAAGGCCATACGTCGAACCCGTATGCTCCCGGTGACGAGGAGTCGTGGGCCCACACTCCTTGGATGCCAGTCCGGGGTGACATCGCCACGTTCGCCGTGGAAGCCGTCGCAGTTGGCGGCACGATCTCCCTGGGCTGGGAGATCCAGACGCGCACTGCAGAGGATGGCGCGATCCCCACGACCATCGCGACGGGCACTGCGCTGACCGGCGTCGGAACGTCGTCTGCTACCAACACCTTGGGCAGCGCCAAGCAGTGGGTCCGCTACCGCTTCAAGACCGGAAGCACCGCCAGCACCTCCAACTACATCATCTTCCGCGCCCTCCAGCCCTCCTGGCAGGTTGACAGGTAGTCCACCCGCCCCGACACTTCACCTGCTGCATCCCCT
>JBEILM010000390.1:0-1944 GCA_040379205.1 Gemmatimonas sp. | reverse complement strand
GCAACATGACGCATCCCGATGCGCGGACCCTGAAGCCGGCGGCGCAAGCCGAGAAGCGGCGGATCGCGATGACGATGCGTGAAGCCGACACCAGCTTCAGCAAGATCGGGCGCGCATTGGGCGTGCACGACATGACCGTGTCGAAGTGGTGGGATCGGTACCAGGATGGTGGCGCCGACGCCTTGGTGGCGCAGAAGCGTGGGCCGCGCTCGGAGCGCATCGCCGCCTGACCGCCAAGAAGGAACAGGCGGTGCAGCGTGCAATTACCGACACAACCCCCGATCAATTGAAGCTGCCGTTCGCGTTGTGGACCCGCGCGGCCGTCGTGCAATGGATCGAGCGGAAGTACGGATTCACGTTGCCGGTGCGGACCATGGGGCACTACCTCGCGCGGTGGGGGTTCACGGCGCAGAAGCCGATCACGCGCGCGTACGAACAGCGCCCCGAGGCCATCGCCGCGTGGCTCAAGACCGAGTACCCGCGCATCAAGCAGCAGGCGGCCGCCGAGGGCGCGGAGATCGGGTCCGTCCCCCGTCTAGTTGAAATTTGGGTGGTGCCTCCATCCTGAAGCGTTGATCCCTGGCAGGATTCGCGCTGCAACAGGAGACCCCCCCATGCCAAGCGTACGATCGCAGTCGCCCGTCAACCAGTCGCCGACCCCCACCCCCAGCGCGGCGCCGGCGCCCGTCGAGGCGAACAGCCTGGCGGTCGCCATGATCCAAGCGCTGATCCCGCTGGGCCTGCAGGCGGTGGAAGACGCCCTGCAGCAGGAAGTCCTGGCGCTCGCGGGGCCGCGCTACGCGCATGCCGATGGCTGCCCCGACATCGCGCGATGGGGCGCGCAGGCGGGTTCCGTGTCTCTCGCTGATCAGAATGTGCAAGTACACCCAAATTCCCGCACCAACATCGTGGAGGCGCGTTGCCAACGCTTCATCCCGACCGTCGAGTCGATGTGCGGTGGAGGGAGGGTGGGGCTGTCGGAGTCGGCGACGGCTCTGCGGGCCATTGACCGAAGTCCGAGCCGAATTGGACTGCGTCCAACTCGACCAATTTCAGCCTAGGTTCCGGCGCCGGGGCCTAGGCCCGCTGCGTCGAGTCGGTACTCCCTCGCCACGAGCCTCTCGAACAGCCGCCCCGGGAGAAGGTGCTTCACGGGGATCATCAGACGTTCGATCAGCGTGCCTCCAACATAGCGAAGGGCAGGCTTCCGCTCGGCAATGATCGCCTCGATCTTCCTCGCGATGATCAGCGGCGATGAGCCTTCGCGCTCATTCGCGACCGCTGCTGCGTAGGCGTGCTCATGGAACTGGAAGTACGGCGACTTCTCATCGTGGCACTGCTTCGTCGACGATCGAAGGGTCATGCTTGTGTTGATGTTGCCCGGCTCAATGATGACGACCTTGACGCCGAACGGAAGCAGCTCAAGACTCAGCGCCTCCGAGAGCCCTTCGAGAGCGAACTTTGAAGCACTGTAAACACCATCGAACGGAATGGCGATCTGCCCGCCGATCGATGATGTGTTGATGATGAGGCCCCGCCTCCGCTGGCGCATCGAGGGAAGGACCGCCTGAATCACCCGTAGCGGCCCAAGGGTGTTGATCTCGAACACCCGGCGGGCATCCTCGATACTGGTCTCTTCCACCGGTGCGTTAAACCCGACGCCAGCATTGTTCACCAGAACGTCGACGTGCCCGGCCCGGGCCATGATCGCGCTGACGGCCTGCCGCACGGCTGCGTCGTCCCGAACGTCCATCGTCATGATGTGGTAGCCGTCGGGATGTTGCTGGAGGCCATCGACCGGCTCCGGCACCGTGCCGAATACCTGCATCTGCCTGGACGCCAGATAGGCCGCCGTGGCACGTCCGATGCCGGAGGTGACACCGGTGATGAGCACGACCGGCGACATCAGGGCACCACACTGGCGAAGTCATCGGCAGCGTCCCG
>JBEILM010000389.1:0-1965 GCA_040379205.1 Gemmatimonas sp. | reverse complement strand
TTTAGTGACCGGTGGGAAAAGGGGGTGAGGGCCGCCTTGTGAAGCCAGGCGCAGACCTCATCCAGCCCCTTTGCAGGCGGGACGGCCATAGCCGGCCGGGCTGCCAAGGGGGGAATCCCAAAAGTCCCAAAGGTTCTAAACAGAGAAAGGAAACAGACGAGATTGTTGAGCGGGGTGAGGACCCGTGCGTCATGAGCCCGCAAGATACGGACTATTACTGACAGATGGGCTCCCCCCCACGTCAGGACGCTCACGTCCCGATTACGGGAGGTCGGGCTCGTAAAGATGCGGGGGAGACAGGATTTGGCTGCCCGCAATGCGGGCCACGCGCCACAGACGTGCGCGCACGTGCAACTGGCCGTAGAGCGACGCAGTAGAGGACGCAAGGGCGAGATCCCACAACCGCGCCACCCGGGCGTTGCTTTGTCACAAACGCGAGGGAGGAGGGGCGCCGAGCGCTTTCGGGCCCGGCAGAGCACCTTGCGACAGAGCCCGCATCCCGCGCCGGCCCCAGTCGGTAGGCATGGCAGTCTTTACGGCTGCCGGCATAGTCCGGCAGAGCGGAAGCGAGCGTGGGGATGTCCCATCGTCAAGACACGCCGAAGCGCTCAGCCGGGCCTCCCTGAGTGGCACGCTGAGAGAGGGTCAGCCTGCAGGTGCGAGCGCCCAGCGCTGCGTGCCGGCGAGCGCAATACAGCCGCATGCACCAACGTGCGCTGGCAGCCGCCGCCGGCCGCCGGGTCTCTTACAGAGAGAAGGTGGCAGCCGCCGGCCGGGAGGGCCGGCTTGTGTGCCGTGGCAACCGCCTGCCTCCAGGGCCGCTTGTGTGCCGATCTCATGCGCCGCCTGTTGGCGGGCGCCTTACAGAGAGCTGGCAACCGCCGGCCGAGAGGGCCAGCTTGTGTGCCGTGGCAACCGCAGGCCGGGAAGGCCGGCTTGTGTGCCGATCTCATGCACCGCCTGTTGGCAAGCGCCTTACAGAGAGAGGGTGGCAGCCGCCGGCCGGGAGGGCCGTCTTGTGTGCCGATCTCATGCGCCGCCTGTGGCCCTCCGATGGCAACGTGAGCCACATCCGGGGGGGCCGGGGCTCGAAACTGTGCCGGATGGAGGAAGCGACCAGCCGAGCCACCCTGTGGAGCCCACAGAAAGCTTGTCAGCAGGCGTTCGCCGAGAACCTCGGCAACAGTCCTGCATGGGGCGCGGACCCCCGGCGCAGGCAGGGCGCGGACCCCCAGCGGAGCTGGAGCGCGGACCCCCACCGTAGCCAGAGCGCGGACCCCCAGTCGGGCGCGGACCTCGGGCGCGGACCCCCAGCGCAGGCAGAGCGCGGACCCCCAGTGGAACTGGAGCGCGGACCCCCACCGTAGCCAGAGCGCGGACCCCTTGTCGGGCGCGGATCTTCGGGCGCGGACCCCCAGCGCAGGTCGGGCGCGGACCCCCAGTGGAACTGGAGCGCGGACCCCCACCGTAGCCAGAGCGCGGACCCCAGAAGAAACCTCGTGCCCCGCCTGTTGGCGGGCGCCGAGGCCGGTCAAGTTCCTCGCGCATGCTTACGCGACCTGCGCTGTCATGAGCGAGCTCGACAAGGGACCGTAGGTCCATCCTTACAATTATGTTTGTACGAGACTCGTGTAGTAAACAGCTAGACTCTGACAGGCTTGCTGCCTACGTCCCAGAACGTGACCACTGTACAAGAACAGTGCGGCTCGAGGCAGGGCGGGGTGGCAGAGTGGGTTCCGGTGGAGAAACTGATAGCAGGCAACAATGACGCTGGCCGACCTCGAGAAGCTCGAGGCGAAGCTGCGCAAGTCGCCCAAAGACGCAAATTTGCAGCTCGAGATCGGTGCGCGTCAGCGCGCGCCCGCGGCGCGCGCTGGGCCGGGGGTGGGAGAGTGGCGGGGAGAGAAGACGAGCGACTGCTGCATCGACGTGCAAGCGGCGCGTCGCGCGTCGCGCCCCGGCGAG
>JBEILM010000388.1:0-1984 GCA_040379205.1 Gemmatimonas sp. | reverse complement strand
TGAATATGGATAACGATGACACGAATGACATATTAGATGGCTTATGCAAGGCGCTTCGAACTGCCTTGATCGAAGGGCGAATATGGCCACCAAATAAAGCGAGTTTGGCCTAGCCTGTCGACCGTGGCAAAAGTGGAAAAAGTGGAAAAAGTGGCAAACGAACGCTGGAACGTGAGTTACACTGCAAGTGAAAAGAATTCCGGCGATGACATCAAATCCATAAGCATGGGATGGGAAAACCGCTCCCCAGAGGGTAATTGCTCACCCCACCCGTGTCATCGGCTCTACGGGTGTTTTGGCTGCCAGCACGAGGCGGACGGTGTCGAGCACCGATGCGCCGTTGGCCTTTGCGGTGCTGACGACGGAGCGGAAGGCGGCATAGGTCTCGGCGCCCCACTCGCAGCGGAAGCCGTTGGTCACTTTGCGGAAGATCACGCTGGGGCGGAGATGGCGCTCGGAGATGTTGTTGGTATACGGCACGGCCCGGTTGGTGACGAACACGAACAGGTGCGCTCGGTTGGTGAGCATGCGCTTGTGCAACCTGCGCCCCGGCTCGCCCACCGGGATGGCGGCGATGATCCGATCGAGCCGGCGGTCGAGGTCGGCGAGATACTGGCTCAGGGTGGTGTCCTTCAGCGCCTCTCGTCGTCGTCCGATCGCCATCGCCCGCAGCAACAGCCGCCGGAATGGCGTGCTGAACGCGGTATCGCCGCATTCGACGGCGTATTTGGCATCGCGCAACAGATGCGCCAGGCAGACCTGCCACAGCACGCCATGGCCGCGCTGGCTGCCCAGCATGTCGGAAACCCAGACCTCGGGCCTGATCGCGCCGAACAGGGCGGTCACCACCGCCTTGCCACGGCTGGGCTTGATGACGTGCAGCACCGCCAAAGTGCCGATGAACACCCATTCCCACCAGTTCTTGCCACACACCCGCACCGACGTTTCGTCCGAGCAGACCACCGGACTGGCCAGCACCGCTTGCTCGATCGCCGCTGTGGCGGCCAGCAGCGGTTCGCGCGCGCGGGCGAGGATGTTGCTGATCGCCCCCTCGCTGATCGAGAGCGAGAAAAGTTCGTCCATCAGCATGGCCAGCCGCTCCATGCCGATGGCGTGGGCGTAATGCAGATAGACCACCAGGGCGGCGATCGACGGACCGAACGGCGAGCCCCGCTCAAGCCCGGTCGGTGCATCGGCGGTCACCCGCACGCTGCAACACGAGCAACGACCACCATACAGCCGAATTTGGGTGACATCCGGCTTGATCGGCGGCAACTCAATGCGTTCGTAGACCTGTTGCGCGGTCTGCAACGCGTCCGGGAACGCCGCCGCGCAGTTCGGGCAGGCGGCCAGCCGGGCTTCGACCACCCGATCGGGGTTCGGATGCAGCGCCCGGCCCACGCCGGGGCGGCTCTTGCGGGTCGGCCGATCGGCGGCCGGACGATCCGGCTTCTGCCCCTGAGAAGGCGGCTTGGACGAATTGTCGGGGGTCTTCGCCGGGCCGGTCAGTGCGGCGAGCCGTGCTTCCAGCGTCGCGATCCGCGCCTCGGCGGCAGCCAACTGCGGCAATAGCGCCAGGATCAGCGCATCCTTCTCGGCGTGGCTCAGCTTGGTCAGGTCAGGGGCATCAATCACCCCACGGTTAGAATCGAGCCACCCATGACCGTGTCAAGGAGAATCGGGAAAGCCTCCGACGGAATTGCAGGGGGTTGGATGGGCGGCTAACTCAGGGTTGCATACCCCCAGGTGAGCAATTACTTGGAATGAGAGTTGGCATTGTCGTCGCGGTCACGCCGAAAGACCGCAGTCGCCTCGAAGCGATCGCCGCCGATCGCAATACCCGCCAGAAGCACGCGGCGCGGGCTCACGTGATCATCACTACCGCCGACGGATGCGGGACGAACGAGATCATACGCCGCTCAGGCCTGTCCAAGCCGGCGGTCTCGCCCATCATGCGAAGAACCCGACGCTCCAGATGGACACG
>JBEILM010000387.1:0-1988 GCA_040379205.1 Gemmatimonas sp. | reverse complement strand
CCGTACTCCCAGCCGGCCTTGCCGGCCGGACGTGCACCCACCGCGTTGTACAGCGCCGCGTCCGACTGTGTGCGGCGGTGATCCAGTTCCAGTACCGGCTTCAGCTCGCGCGTGGCGATGTTGTACTGGTAGATGTAGCCGTCGTGCGTTTCGTCGCCGTAGCCGTTGTCGTCTTCCTGGAAGTAGACGTAGTTCTGGCCGGCGTAGACGTTGTCGAGATTCTGGAAGAGGCGCGCGGCGTTGGTCGGCGACTTGTCATCGCCGTCGGCGATCACCTCCAGCGTGCCCTGCAGCGGGTTGTTGGCATCGAGGCGCAGGCGGTAGGCGCGGCCATACTTGGTTCGGCCGTAATCAGCGTTCACGCCGGTATTGTTCTGCCCCGTGGCCACGAAGTAGATCTCGCGGTTGTTGGCCGCCGATCCCTTGCGGTAGTCCACGTCTTCCACGCGCGCAAAGCGGATGGCGTTGAGCGTGGCGCCCGCCTGGTTGATCTGGCGGCCCGTGAGCGTGCGCTGATTCTGGATCTGGCGGAACTGTACCGGATACGTCTGGCCGACCGCCATGTCACGCTCACGCGTGTTGTCGTCGGTGCGCGCCAGCACGTACAGGTTGCCGTTGTCGAGGTCGCCCACGGTGTTGGACAGGTACATGGCCACCTGACCGCCTTCCACGCCCGAGTCGTCATCACCGATGAGCACCACGGTGCGGTTCGGGAACGCGACCTTGGGGAGCGGCACGGCGTTTTCGGTGTTGAAGCGCCCGAACGCCGCCAGGTACTTGGGCGTATTGGCTGGGCCCGACGGATCGACGGCGAGAATTTCCGACTCTTCATTGCTCTCGCCGGCGGTGATGAACGCGCTGAAGCCATGTTCCTCGACGGTGGCCAGCGTGGCCGAGCAGAGGCGGTAGCGGCCGGCCGTGGAGTTCACGACGTAGTCGCCGGAGATCGGCTTGAGGTCCTTGTCGAAGCGGACGCGCGAGACCGCGAAGTTGTCTTCGTGGTTGGTGAGCAGCGTGAAGCTGCCGTCGGTATTCCTGATGAAGCCTGCGCCGTCGGCGGAGCCGCCGAACGTGAACGTGGGCGACGCCGCGAGGCGGTCGTCGGAGCTCACGAGGCTGTAGATTTCGACGCCCGGCACGAGCGACTTGAGCAGCGCCGGGGTGACCGACTGGTTTCGGAGGGCGACCGGGGTCGGACCCGGGGCCGGGTTGACCACACCGTTGTCGGCGTCGTCGCCGCAGGCGGCGAAGGCGAACCCGCTCATGGCAGTGAGCAGCGAGGTACGAAGAAGCGTGGAGCGCATCGGAGGACCTGATGTCGATGTGTGGAGGAGCACGGGGTATCCGTGGACGCCACATCTACGCCAGCCATGGCGACGGCTTCGGTACGGCGCGGTCACGCCACCGTCACGGCTCTGACACGAATGACGTCACGCCATGTGGCTCGGACCGAGCGGAAGCGTGCGGGGGTATTCGCGTGCGGTGCAGCGCATGTCGATGCGCGCGTGCAGCGTGATGCATTCGTGACCCGTCGGTGACAACGGCGCGCTGGGCAACGCGACTGTCACGGCATTGCTTGCTGCAGCATGTGCCTCCATCGACGACAGCTGCTGCTGCTCGGCGCCACGGCGATCGTGGCGCCCGGCCTCGTGGCCTGCGGCCGGGCAACGGACTCCGTCACCGCCCCCCCGGCGTCGTCGTTCGGCCCCGATGACGCGGTCACGGTCACGGGCAACACGATCGACGTGGACGTGTCGCGTGTACCGGCCTTCGCCGCCGCCACCTCCAGCGAGGTGGCCATCGTGTTCCTCGGGGCGCAGATCATCGTCGTGAAGCGCGGCGCCGCAGACTTTCGCGCGCTGTCCAACATCTGCCCACACTCGGGGTGCGGCGTGTCGGGCGTGCGCCCCCCGCGGATCGTGTGCCCCTGCCACGGGTCAGAGTTTGATTTCGCGGGCCGCCGGCTCGTGGGACCGGCGCCGACCGGG
>JBEILM010000386.1:0-1990 GCA_040379205.1 Gemmatimonas sp. | reverse complement strand
TTGTCCGCTACTTCGCCGCCCCCTCCCGCGAACGGGGGGAGGCGCTTGCCCGTGCTCGCTCGGTGCGCCTCCGGGGCGTCACCGAAGTGGCGCTCGTCGCCGATGCGTGGGGCACCGACCAGTACGTCATCGAGCTCGACGTCGCGAAGAAGACGGTCTGGATGGGCTGCTCGTGCCCGCACGCCCACGATGGGAATTTCTGCAAGCATCTCTGGGCCGCGCTGCTGCTGCTCGACACCGAGCCATCACCGCAAGCGGTAGCGCTGCGATCCGCGCTGGCCAAGGTGTCGGTCGTTCGGCTCACGCCGGTCTCGGCGATGAGCGACGAGGACGCGTTCATCGACGATGATGTATTCGATCCCGACGACGAGCCCGAACCGGTGGCGCTCGCAGCGTCGGCGTTGTGGCGCTCGATGATCGACCGCGCCGAGTGGCAGATGCGCGCCGCCGAGCAGCTGAACGATCTGGATCGCAATGCGCGTACCCCGCGCGACACGTGGCCCGCCGATCGGCGCATCGTGTACGCGCTCGACGGGACGCGGAACGGGATCAGCGAACAGAGTCTGGTGCTCGAGCTCATGACGGAGCGTCAGGGGCGCGATGGCCAGTGGAGTGCGCCCAAGCGGTTCGCGTACACGACCGCCGTCTGGAGACAGGTGCCGGATACACACGACCGCGACATCATGCGTCTGCTGATCGGCGCCGCACCGCTGCCGGCCTACGGCAATGCGCGCTCCTCGTACGTGATCGCGCCGCATGCCCTGCCCTATGTGTTGCCCATGGTCTGTGCCACCGGCCGGGCGCGCATCAGGTTGCCAGGCACGCCGTCGGAATTTCGCGCCGTGCAGTGGGACACTACGTCGACGACTGGCGCCGAGACTCCGGACGCGTGGACGTGGGCAGTCGCGCTGGAGCGGGTGGGCGAGGGGTGGCAGCTCGGTGGATATCTCACACGCCACAGTCAGCGGCGCCCGCTCGCCGACGCCGCGTGGTTGCATCACAGCGGACTGTGCCTGCTCGACGACCTGGTGGCGCCGCTCATCATCGATGGCCAGTGGCCGCTGCTGCGCGAACTCTGGCAACAGGGCCCCATACCGGTCGGCCCCGATCCCTCGCAGCCACTCGAGCGGCTCCTGTCGCTACCCCGCGTGCCGACACTCGATCTGCCGCCGGAGCTGGCGTACACCTCGGCGGAGTCGCCGCCCTTGCCGGGAGTCCGCTTCGTGGCCGACCCGGCGCCGTGGCGCCTGAGCAATTACGGCGGGCCGAAGATCGGGCTGGAGCTGGGGTTCCGGTATGGCAGCGCCGAGGTGCTGGCGCAGGACCCCAGCCGCTCCCGCTTCGACCTCGCGTCTCGCACGCTGTTCCAGCGTGACAAAGCGGCCGAACAGCGCGCCGTGAGCCGGCTGTACCAGCTCGGGGCCGCCGTCACGCGCGAACCGGCCGCGACGCGGGTGGCCTTCGTACTGCCCCGCACACAGATGCGCCGCCTCGCGCAACAGCTCACCGGCGAGGGCTGGTGGGTAGAAGCCGACGGCCATGCCTTCCGTCAGCCGGGAGCCGTGTCGGCGCGCGTGCGCTCCGGTGTGGACTGGTTCGACCTCGAAGGGTCGGTCACATACGGCGAGCATGTCGTCCCGCTGGCCGAGATCCTCGACGCGCAGCGTCGCGGCGAGGAGCTGCTCGCGCTGCCCGACGGGTCACTGGGCATGATGCCGCAGGAGTGGCTGGCGCGGCTGGGCCCGGTGTTCGCCGGCGGAGAGCGCACCACCACCGGCACCCGCTTCCGTCGCTCGCAGCTGGCG
The DNA here is from genome assembly GCA_040379205.1 of Gemmatimonas sp. Taxonomy (GTDB): domain Bacteria; phylum Gemmatimonadota; class Gemmatimonadetes; order Gemmatimonadales; family Gemmatimonadaceae; genus Gemmatimonas. Next base: position 185 of record JBEILM010000386.1, on the reverse strand, counting down.
CTGCTCGACGCCTTGCTCGCCACGCTGCCGGAGGTGGACATGGACGCCGTGTGTGCCCAGCAGCGCGAGGCGCTGCGCGGCTTCGAGCGTGTGGTACCCGCCGATGCACCGGCCTCGTTCACCGCCACGCTGCGCGAGTATCAGCGCGAAGGGCTGGGCTGGATGCACTTTCTGCGCACGTTCGG
>JBEILM010000385.1:0-1995 GCA_040379205.1 Gemmatimonas sp. | reverse complement strand
GTATCGGCATCCGGTCGGACCGCGAACGGCGAGCCGGCCGACCTGACCCGTGGGCACCGGCTGCAGGTGGTCGTCGAGGATGGCGACCGTATAGCCCGGCACCGCGCGGCCGATCGCCCCCGGACGCACGGCATCGCCGGCAGCGGCGATGAAGATGTGAATGAGCTCGGTGGCGCCGATGCCATCGAGCATCTCGATGTGCGTGGCCTCGCGCCACAACGTGCGCGTGGCGTCGGGAAGGGCTTCCCCGGCCGACACGCTGGCCCGCAGTGATACGGTGTCGAACCGGGCGGGCTCGCGGGCGATGGCCAGCGCCATGTGCCGATAGAAACTCGGCGCAGTGAACGTCACGGTGGCCCGCGTAGCCGCAATGGCTTCGAGCAACTGCTCGGGCGTCGACCGCTCGAGCAGCACCACGCTGCCCCGGGCCGCCAACGGAAAGCAGAGCAGCGCGCCCAGCCCGAAGGTGAAGGCGATCGGTGGCGTCCCGATACAGCGGTCGCGCGCCGTGAGCTGCAGCACCTGCGCCGAAAACCCCTGGCACATCGCCAGCACGTCGCGATGAAAGTGCAGGCACCCCTTGGGCACACCCGTGGTTCCCGAGGTGAACGCGATGAGCACGACATCGTCACTGGCCGTATCACAGGCGATGAACGGCGTGTCATGCCGGGCCATGGCCAGCTCCAGTCGGTCCGGCGCCTCGCCGCCCCAGGTGCGCAACACCTCGACGCATGGCACCGCGCTCGCAGCGGTCGCGAGATCGTCCAGCAGCCGCGCATCGCAGAGCGCCGCCCGGCAGTGCGCCCGCTCGAGCACGACACGAAGCTCCGCGGCGCGCAGCATTGGCATGGTGGTCACGGCGACCAGACCGGCCTTCACCGTCGCGAGCCAGACGATGGTCATCCAGCGGCCGTTGAATCCCCGCAGCAGCACCCGGTTGCCCGCCACCAGGCCGAGGTCCTGCACCAGCACATGCGCCAGGCGATCAACCTGCGCGGACAGCTCGGCGTAGGTCGTCTCTTCCCAGCTCCCGTCAGCACCCGGCGTGACCAGCGCCACATCGTCGCCATGCCCTTCGGCAATGGCGTTGTCCAGCAGCACGACCGCGACGTTCAGCCGTGGAGGGGCGTCGTACACGCCATCGAGCAGCAGCACGGGCCACTGTGCGGCGGGCGGCAGGTGCGCGCGCGTGAACGTATCGACGTGTCCGCTGCGGTGCAGATGCTGGCTCACGGGGTCATCTCCGGCGAAAGGCCTTGAGCGTCTCGCGCCCGATCAGCAGGCGCTGCACTTCGCTGGCGCCCTCGTAGATGCGCAGGGCGCGGATGTCCCGGTAGAGCCGTTCCACCGGTTCACCCACCCGCACGCCGCGTCCGCCGTGCAGCTGCACGGCCCGGTCGATCACCTGCTGCGCCAGCTCGGTCGCCGACAGCTTTGCCATGGCGGCCACGCCGGTGCTGCGTCCGGCCTGTGTGTCGCGGTGCCACGCAGCGCGGTAGGTGAGCAGTGCACCACTGTCGACATCGGTGGCCATGTCACCCAGGATCGCCTGGGCCAGCGGCTGCTCACCCAGCACCGTACCGAACATCGCGCGCTGGTCGGCGTGCTGCAGTGCCTCGTGCAGGGCCCGCCTCGCGAAGCCCGTCGCTGCCGCCGCCACGGACACCCGGAAAATGTCGAGCGTCCGCATGGCAAGGGCAAATCCCTCGCCTTCGGCGCCGAGGAGTGCCGTGTCAGGGATCTCGCAAGCGTTGAAGGTCAGCGTTGCCAGCGGATGCGGCGAGATCACCTCGAGACGTTCAGTGACGGACAGGCCAGGGGTATCTGCCGGTACGAGAAAGGCACTGATCCCCTTGCCGCCGACGCTGTCAGCCACGCTGCGCGCGAACACGCAGTAGAAGTCGGCGATGCCGCCGTTCGAGATCCACGTCTTCACGCCATCCAGGCGCCAGCCGGTCGCGGAGCGCGTGGCGCAGAGGCGCAGCGCGCCGGCGT
>JBEILM010000384.1:0-1998 GCA_040379205.1 Gemmatimonas sp. | reverse complement strand
TAGCGGTTGCCGGCGGTGTAGGCGGGCTTGCCCTCGCAGTAGATCCACCGCTGGGCGCCGCCGTCCGCACGCGCGCGGGAGTCCGTGCGCTTCGGGTCGTCGGTCTTGATCGTCACGTCCTTCTTGACCAACAGGATCGCGTCGACCTCGCGCTTCAGCAGCGCCTCGGCCCGCTTGTGCAGGTCGATGTCGTACCGGCTGTAGGACTGGGTTTCGGGATCATCGAACCGGCCGATGATCGCGTGGCCGACCAGGACCACCGCCATGCGCCGCTCGTTGCGCAGGTAGTTCAGGCCGTCCAGCACTTCGAGCCACAGGTTGTCGGCTTCGATGTAGCCCTTGCCGTAGCCGCCGCCCGCCAGTTCGATCGACTTGACGTTGCTGTCGCGGCAGACCTTCTCCCACACCAGCTTTTGCAGGGCCGAAACGGAGTCCAGCACGACAGTCTGGAAGCCGTGATCCTCGGCGGCCAGCGCGCGGATAGCGTCGATGACCTGCTCGAACGTGGTCAGGTGCGTTTCGCCCTCGGGCGCCAGCGCGTCCAGTTCCAGATCGCCGCTCTCGCCGCGTTCGGTCTGCAGGAACACCGGCGCCGGGAACTCGCTGGCCAGCGTGGTCTTGCCCATCTTCTCGGGGCCGTAAATCAGGATCCGCGGCGGCTGATCGGCGCGGACCTTTCTCAAAGAGGCGAGGGAAATCGCCATGTTCATTCTTCTCCGTGCAGCGCGTCGAGGAACCACCCGCCGGTCGCGCCGTCAGCGGTCGGGTGAAACACGGCCGTCACCTCGGCGACGGGCATGATGGCGATGCGGGCGCGCGGGGTGCGGCCCCTGCCGCGGGGCGCCCATGAGATAGCCAGGCCGGTGACGTACCTGTCGTCGTCGATCACACCGTGCGCACGATCCTCGCGCTTCAGGCCGGGCTGAACGAGCAAGTCGAGCAGCGCCTTGATCCGGTTATCAATGTCGCTGGCTTCGCTCTCGCGCTCGCAGGCAATGGTGATGAGCACGCGGCCGGGCACGCGCGCCGGCTTCTGCAGCTTCAGCTCGACCGCCGCCTCAAGGGTCCAGTTCTTGTAGTCGCGCGTCTTGGCGCGCCCCCTGCCCGGCAGCGTCTTGAACAGGTTGTTCACGCTGGGCGGCATGGGCAGCGTCAGGGTGGTGCAGGGGAGCGCCGAGACGCCCCCCTGCTGGCGCATCCCGAGAGCGATATCGCACCCGGAATCCTGGTTGACCGTGGCGACCATCATCCGCGCTCCGAGGCGAGGAGTTGGTCGAGCGTCAGGTCGGGGAACTTCGCCATCAGGTCCGGCCAGGCCGACCGGGGTATCCTGTTGCGGGATTTCCACACGCGAACGGCGACCGGGGTTTTGCCGAGCGCGTCGGCCAAAGCCTTTGCCCCCCCACGGCTTTCGATGATCTGAGCGACGTTCATGGCCAAAGCGTAACAGCACGTTACGCTCAGCCGCAAGGGGAAAGTTCCCCCTAGTTACGTTACTTCTTGTAACGTGGGGGTATGGACCAGTCAGAGGATGACCTGAGAACGCCCTGGCAGCGTCTGCGCTGGGCGCGGCATAGGTGGCAGCGATCGCTGGGCGTCGCCCCCAATGCGACGGCCGCGGCTGAAAGCCTCGGTATCGAGCCGCACACTTATAGAGCGTTCGAGGGGCCGGAGGATCGGTCCAAATTCACGCCGCTCAATCACCAGCGCGCCATCGAGTTCGGGCGCAAGTTCAAGGTCAGTTGGGCCTGGCTGCTGACGGGAGAGGGGTCGCCGGACAGCCGCTCGTTGAGCGAGCCGCAGCAGCGAATCGTCAACGCCATGCGTGACGCCTCAACGGCCCAGCAGGAAGCGGTTGCCGATGTGGTTGAGCGCATGCTGAGGGCCATGTAGGCCGGGCGGCGTAACAGATCGGAACTTTTCTCTTGCGGCCCGCGTAACGACGTGTAACCCTGTCCTCCATCAAAGGAGACAGGCCATGCCGCATCCCAATCAAAT
>JBEILM010000383.1:0-2015 GCA_040379205.1 Gemmatimonas sp. | reverse complement strand
GTACCTGCTCGGCGGTCGGAGCGGGAAGCGGTGCGGGCGCGGGTGCGCTGGTCGCAGTGGTGGGCAGCCGGGCGGCAGGTGCAGCAGCCGGAGCCGCTACGGGTGCAGGTGCCGCGTTGGGTGCAGCGGCGGGCGCCGGAGAGGCGGCAGGAGCAGCGGAACGGAAGCGGGCGGCCACGGGGTCGGCGGCAGCTCCGGCTTTGTCCTGTAGCCACTCTGCGAGGCCACCGGTGTAGCCCGCTTTGGCAGCACGCTCATGGAACATACTGAGCACCTCCAACGATGCAGGGTCGGCATCGTAGCCTGCCACGCGAGCGGCAAGTGGGGCGGCCTGGGATGCAAGGGCCTCGGCTTTGACGGCGCGGGCCTCAAAATCCTTGCGTTGCTCGGTCAGTTTTTGCACGCGCTCATCGAACGAGGTCTTGGATACGGCGCCTTCGATGTCTTTTGTACAGTGGGGGCAGGAGAAAGCCATTGGTTAGTCCTCGGTTTCTGTTTCAGTGGGGGTTTCAGGGTCCATCTTCTTGGCGGGTTCCTCCGCCGTCGGCTCATCATCTTCTAACATATCGTTTTCTGCTTTGTTCCGCTCGATAGCGGCCACCGCCTCGGCTCGGGTCAGGCCGGGATGGTCACGCAGGTACACGTCAACGATAGAGCAGGTATGGTGAGCCAGATCCCAATCGTCCTGCTCGCGTCCAGCCTTTGCTTCGTCAGGACCGAGCGGGATAATCCGGTATTCGATAGACCATCCCACCTCGGGGTAGTCGCCGAGCCCGGCCAGCCGGAGGAGAGCGGCAGCCTTCGCGGTTGCTTCCAGGTCGCGACGGCGGAAGAAGGGGGCCACCTGTTGAGCGCGCTCGCGTTTGGCGGTCCTGGTGAGCAGCAGCGCCCCGGCCGATTGCGGGTTTGATGCGCTGGCCTGCTGCATGTCGTCGGCGGACAGGCCCATGCGCGCGAACTGACCGGCGCCATAGATGACGACGCTCTGCTGTAGCGCCTGAAGGTTTGCGCCGTTTGAAAGCTGGTGAATGCTGCCCTGTGCTTCGGGGCTGGTCGTATGGGTGAACAGCATCATGCCGGGCACCGTGGGCATACTCTGCACCGTGCCGCTCCCCGCCGGGCCGTAGTCGCCGACACCTTGCACGGAGGCAGAGGGCTGCATCAGATTGATGGCCACGGCGGGCGGAAGCGCGCTCGCGTACATGGCCCGCAACATATAGGTGTTGGCGGTGATGCTGTTCAGCGCGCCACGGGTAGCACCTCTCCGGCTATTGCTGTGCCACAACTGCCCGTCGTCCATATCGGCATAGAACACAAACGGGATAAACGGGGTTCCGTTGGCATAGCGGTAGGGATAGGCGTCGCCGGTGAGCCCTTCGGCGGGCGCGTAGTCGCCTGTGGCGGTCTGAATATGGAGGTTTGATACCATCATATCGCCGTTCTGGGTCGGGCGCATGATGTAGTAGCGGAGCACCGGCCCAAGTTCCCAAACGTCCCAATGCCAGGCGCATTCGTCGCCGTTCATGCCGGTTTTCCGCCATGTCAGGTAGCGCAGCTCCAGAAGGCGGCTCGCGTCGTGTGGATCGGTGCGGGTCCAGACCATCCAGGGCCATGCGTTCTGGACAACCAGCGACCCGGCCACCACGTCAAGCTTGAGCACCCAATCGCCCACCCCCGCCACCATCTTGTGAACGTACTGCATCCGTGTCCAGTAGCCCGCACCCTCCAAAGCGGCGGGCAAGCCCTCATGGCCACCGGGATGCGCGAGCATGGGCGCCCCGATGCCGTACAGCCCCGGCGTGGACGACTGCGTAGCGGCCAAGAGCAGGGTGTTTGCCGACAAATCCGGCTCGCCGAGGGCAGCAGCACCCGCTCCGACCTGGGCCGCCATCCATTCGATGATCAGGGAGTCGTTGACGCCGTAGTTTTCGGTGAGAATACCCCATCGCCGCCCCTGCATATCGGCACGCTGGCTGGATTCGGAGTCTGGCATAGCTGGCATTGAAAGCATGTTC
>JBEILM010000382.1:0-2050 GCA_040379205.1 Gemmatimonas sp. | reverse complement strand
GCCGATGCCGAGATCATCACCCGAGGGCGTGGCTTACGGGCGTCCGACCACGCGGCTGGCGTCGTCGGTGAGGAACTGGCGCGAGGCCTCGCTTTGTCGGTCGGCGAATGGGTGACGGTTCTCACGAGCACCCACGAAGGCATGATCTCGGCCTTCGAGTTCGAGGTCGTCGGCGTCACGCGCAGCGGCTCGCGAGACCTCGACAGCGTTCTCGTGAAAGTGCCATTGTCGCTCGCGCAGCAAGCACTAGCGACACGATCCGTCGATCGCGTGATCGTCATGCTAGAACGGACGGCCGCTCTGGCGACGACACGCCCGGGCATCGAAGCATCCTTGTCGGATTTACCCGGCATGCGCTTCGAGACGCGCAGCTGGGACGAACTGGCGGATTTCTATGGCGCAGTCGTCGCCCTCTACACAGGCTTCTTCCGCACTTTCGCGATCATGATCGGCTGCGTGGTGCTGGTCTCCGTCGCCAATACCATGACGATGGCCGTCATGGAGCGCACTGGCGAGATCGCCGCCTTGCGCGCCATGGGCGCGCCGCGACGGCTGATGGTCGCGATGCTCATGCAGGAGGGGCTGGTAATCGGCTTTCTAGGTGGCGCCGTGGGCCTCGCTCTGGCCTGGCTGATTGCCCTCGGCGTCGCCTCGGCGGGCGGCATTCCGATGGCGCCGCCGCCCTCCATGACCCGCGGCTACAACGCGTACCTCGTCCTTGATTCGGCGATCGCGCTTCAGGCCATGGGCATCGCGGTCGTAGCCGCCTTTCTCTCCGCCATCTATCCCGCCGTATCGGCCTCGTGCATTCGGATTACGGAGGCTTTGCAGAAATCATGAAGACCCCTTCGACCACTCGCCGTCAGGCGCTCGGTTTGCCGCTATTATGTGCTGCGGGCTTCGCGATGGCATCTTCGCCATTCGGTCGCGCGCGCGCCGCCGACGGCGCCGAACTCCTGCGGCGCGCCGACCGATTTCGGTCCCCCGATGGGAGCTTCGCTTTCGAAGCATTGATCGTTCCACCACGCGGCGCCAACCTCACGATGGAGGTCATGGTTCGCGACCGGGCGCGTAGCTTGGTCCTCTACCGCGATCCGGCGCATCTGCGAGGCCAAGCCGTTCTCCTCGTCGAACGCAATATGTGGGTGAAGATGCCCAATGCCCGTCGCGTCTTGAGGGTTGCTCCACAGCAGAGGGTGGCGGGAGCGGCTTCATATACCGATATCGCCCGAATCGTATTCTCCGACGATTACGACGTTGCCGAGGTCGGCCCGGTACGTTCGGGGAGGCGGGTTCTGGTGCTTGTTCCCCGCGGACCAGGGGTGGCCTATGCGCGAATAGATCTTGTGGTCACCGACGCTGAGGGTCGCCCGGTCAGCGCCGCCTATTTTGCGGCCGGCGCGTCGCGCGTCATGAAGACCGCTCATTTCGAGAACTTCCGTGACGTTCTCGGCTTCACGCGCACTACTCGGATGCGTGCCGTGGATCACATGGCAGCCGACGAAGTCACCCTCATGGATTTCTCCGGGCATGCCATGCGGTCGCTGCCTGACACGCTGTTCCGACCCAGTCATCTCGAGACCCTTTGACCGATCGCTCCGCCGAGCCGCTGCACCCCTTACGGCCACCGCGCTCGGCGATCACAACCCGAGCGAAACGAAGAAGGCCTCGGTAGATTCCAATGCCGCTCAATCTCTTCGTTACGAGGCGCCTTTGCTTTGCCGTCGCTGCCTCCACGCTACTACAGCCGGTTGCCACGCGAGCTACCGATTTTGAGCCCTTGACTCTGCTTCAGCAATTCGATCTGCGGGGTGGGGTCGCTTCGCAGTCACCGACACCTCTGGTTCCTGCGCCGCGTAGCTTGGGTTACCAGGACGTCGGCGTGAGGGGCTCTTGGCTGCTCGGCGCACGCGTCGACGCCGACCCTCTGCAGATCTTCTACCAGGGACGTACCGTCCTAGGTCGCCTTGCCGGACGTGATCCGATCGGCGCGGAGATCGGGCAGTCGCCACCGCTGCGATATGAGACCGATGAGGCCTACCTTCGCTGG
>JBEILM010000381.1:0-2066 GCA_040379205.1 Gemmatimonas sp. | reverse complement strand
TCACTGATGATGATGAGGAAACACTGACCAAGCCCAGCGATACCAACCCCGGCCTCCTGCGTTACGCGCAAGGCCGCGCGGTAGAAAGCTTTGAGCCTGGCATGATCCTCTACCGGCGCGGCCAGGGTGATGTAAGTGTGGTCAATCCCTCCGGCGGTGGGTCGCATACCGCCTTTGCGCGACGCTCGCTTGAAGCCGCTGCCGTCGGTGCGGGCCTGACCTACGACCAGGTCTCCGGCGATCTGACCCAGGCGAATTACTCCAGTCTCCGCGCCGGCAAGATCGAATTCCGTCGGCTCTGCGAACAGATGCAATACGGCATGTTGATCCCGATGCTCGTGCGGCCCATCGCCGAGCGCTTTCACGCCCAAGGCGCGCTGCTAGGCCTTTGGGGCGATGCCATGCCCAGGGGTGTCGCGCATGTGCCGCCAGCGCATGAGATGATCGACCCGCTCAAGGACACCACCGCCTTGATCGCCCAGGTGCGTGCGGGCTTTGTGCCGCAGCCCGAGGCCGCCGGCGCCTTTGGCTATGATTTCCGCTCGGCGGTCGAGATGATCCGCGAAGCCAATGCCGCCCTGGATGCGGCGGGCATCTCACTTGATACCGACCCCAGGCGCGTCGCCAAATCCGGCGGCGCGCAGGACGCGGCGCAAATGGCGGCGGTGGAAATCGCCGCGACCGGCGCGGCCGGGGCGGCAGCGCCAACGCCGCCAGACACCCAAACAGCATAGGGCTTACCATGACCGAAGCCACCGACCCGGGCGGGAGCGATCCCGCGCCGGCTGATCCCGCTTTGCCCGATCGACTTCCCGCCGATGGGCAATCGATCACCGCCCGCCGCGCCATTACCGCACCCGCGACCGTGGATCGTGCCGCGCGCACGGTCGAGGTCGTCTGGTCCACCGGCGCACGCGCGCGCAACTTTGTCCCATCGCTTGGCGGGATTACCGAGGAATTGGACATGTCGCCCAATGCGGTGCGCATGGCGCAGCTCGGCTCTGGCAATGCGCCGGTGCTGAACACGCACCGCAGCAGCGATGCACGCGATGTCCTGGGGCGCGTGATTGCCGCCAGGCTTGAAGGCGGGCGCGGTCATGCGCGGCTGCAATTCTCCGCCGCTGCCGATGTTGAACCCCTCTGGCAGCGCATTGCCGATGGCACGCTGCGCGCGGTCAGCATTGGCTATCGCGTGCATCGCTATGACCAGCGCCCCGATCCGGTGAGCGGCGAGATGATCTACCGCGCCGTGGATTGGGAACCCTTCGAGATTTCGATCGTGCCCATCCCGGTTGATCGGGATGCGCAAGTGCGTGGCGCGGCGCCGCAGGGCGCGCCGTCCTTCGCCATTGAACCTGCCCTGGAGAATGAGGAACCACCCATGACCGAGACGACGCCGGAAACCCCGGCAGCCCCTTCGGCGCCGCCTGCCGCGTCGCCGCCCACAACCATCACGGTGGAAACGCCGCCCGCTACGTCGCCGCCCGATCTGGAAGCTTTGCGCAGTGAGGCGCAGCGCGCTGAGCGTGAGCGTATCTCCGGCATTGATGGCGCGATTGACGCCGCCCGCGCCCTGGTCGGCACCGAGACTGCTGCGCATATCAGGCGTGAGGCCGTCGAGCGCGGCTGGCACCCGGACCAGGCGCGCCGTTCCTTGTTCGACGCCATGGTGAAAAGCGCCGCACCGCCTGCCATTCCGGCGCGACCGGAAACCGGGCCTGGGAATGACTCGCCCTCGGAGATTCTTGACGCCATGGCGGAAGCCTTGGCCGCGCGCAGCATGCCCGGCTACCAGCCGCAGGGCACCGGGCGCCATGCCGAATTCATGGGCTGGCGGCCCTCTGACATGATCGGCGAATTGCTGCGTGTCCGCGGTGAACGCAATGTACCGCGCAACCCCACACTGCTGGCCGAGCGTGCCTTTCACACCACCTCCGACTTTCCGCTGCTGCTTTCGGCTGCCGCGAACAAAATGCTGCTCGCAGCCTATCAGCCGGCGGCGCCAAGCTATCGGCAGATCTTCCTTCGCCGCGATTTCCGCGACTTCAAGCCGCATCGGCATCTGC
>JBEILM010000380.1:0-2083 GCA_040379205.1 Gemmatimonas sp. | reverse complement strand
GCGGCGGTCTTGCCTTCCTGCAGCACTTCCGGAAACAGATTGACCATCCGGTTGTCGGCCGCATTGACGCTGCGAGCAACGTACGCGGAGCCGAGAATAGGCGTCTGCATCAGTAGTTACCCGCAAAAATATTATACCGCTGGCGGGTAGCGACAATGCTGTACGGCATGGACATGACGTCGTCGGGGTTGTTGACGCGCTTCAAGTTGCGCTTGCTCGTCATGGCGATGCGCTGCACTTGCGGCGAAGGCTCGACGCCGAACTCCGGCGCGATCTCGCACGCTAAATTGTACGTAAACGCGCGAAGGTACCCGGGCGGAAACGCAAGCGTAGTCGCTAGCCCGGCAGGCTGCGTCAGCTCTTCAACCGAGATGAAATGCCATTCCAGATCACGAAACGGCACTGGGTAAACGTACATATCGACGTCAGGGTACGCCATATTGACGAAGATCACTTGCGGGTAAGTGCTGGTGACCGTCTTGACGGCGATGCCGTCGTACTGGGATTGGTTAATAAACTTTATGCCGTAAGAGACATTTGTGGACGGGTCGCGGAAATAGGTACTGTCGTCGAAATAGACAGGCCGATTGCCGACAAAATTACCCGTTGGCCCCAACGTCCGGCTGCGTTGGCTCGCCGGCCACGTGAACACCTGATCCTGCGTTGAGAACACCGACAGCCGTTCCGTGTTCCAACTGTCGATCATCTGGTTCATTGCCGTCAGCGCGTCCTGTGACGTCGCGGCTGAAGGCGTTTCGCCTTCGGCCAGCACGCCGAGGAGCCGCAGGGCTCGATTGATCTGGTCGCCCGCTGTCGCCATCAATAGTCTCCGGGGTGAATATCTCCCACCCGTTCTCCACGTCGTAGTCGGCCTCCAGATCCATCGTGGCGACCTTGGTGCCGTGGACCGGGTGGCGCAGATAAATTACAGCCATTTAACACCTATGGAAAGGGCCAGGCGGCCCGTAGGCCGCCTGTTATATTGTATCAGGATACCGTAAAGGCGAGCCGGTAAACCGGGAACGTGACCGTGTTGGCCAGCGTGCCGGTGGCCGCCGCACGAATGCGGAGGCGGTCGCCCGCAGCCACGACCAGATTGGCCGCCGTACCATTGAGCGTCAGAGAACGCAGAGTGTTAGCCGCGAGCGCTGTGCCTCCTGTAGCCTTGGTCGTGTTGGCGTCGGTAGCCGCCAGCATGGCCGTCGAGCCCGCCCCGGCGAGGCCGAGGTTGGTGATCGTGAACGTGATGTAGTTGGTGTCGTTCGCCGCAAGGGCGTCAACGCCGGAGAACTGGGCCGCAGTCAACACCCCCGCAGCCGGCACAATGACGAAGACGTCGCTGTTGCCAGTGGTAGTGATGGTCGCGCCCTGCTGGCCTACGGTTATGCCGGTGGCGATGTTGGACAGAATGCGCGACGTGCTGTCGATAGTGGCGCCCGTGATGGTCGTGCCGCTGGTCAACTCCGGATCGGAGTAGGCGACGCCGACAGGCTTCTGATTCGGCATGTAAGTCACTCCATAGGTGGTGGGCGGCCCGTAGGCCGCCCGAGGCTGGTTAAGCCACGCGATAGAGCGTCCATGCGGTGGCGGAGGTCTTGCGCGCGATCATCGTGGCGCCGGTCGTGACCGGAATCGTCATGGTGAGCGAGCCCGAGACCGTCCAGCCCGTGCCGGCGGCGATGACCGCAGTGCCCGAGGACGTGCCGAGGTTGACCACGCGGAACGAGAAAGCCGTACCGATGCGGTCAGAGTTGATCAGCGTTGCCTCGAGATCCGTGACTGTCGGCAGCGTGTACGTCTGCGTGGACGTGACACCGCTGTTGGCCAGAATCAGGCCGCCCAGAATCTGCGCTGCCGTGAGGGTGGCCGTCGCAGTGACGGACACGGGGGCCGAGATCAAGTCGATGATCGGGTCGTTGACGTTACCATCCCCGACCTGCTCGCCGCCGGCGCCGTTGGGAAGTGCCATAGTTCTAACTCCTGTAAAGAGGGCGGGTAAGGCGGCCCGCAGGCCGCCTTCAGGGCCGGGTTAGCCCCAGAGGCGCACGGCCATCTGCGGACGGATGACGCTGTAGCCGTAGAG
>JBEILM010000379.1:0-2086 GCA_040379205.1 Gemmatimonas sp. | reverse complement strand
TTCCGTGTGGCCGAGTTGCACGCAGCGCACGGCTACCTGCTGCACGAGTTCCTGTCGCCGCTCTCCAACCAGCGCACCGATGCCTATGGTGGCCGCTTCGAGAACCGGGTGCGCCTGCTCTGCGAGGTGTCGGCGGCCGTCCGCGTGGTTTGGCCGGCCGAGTGGCCGGTGTTCGTGCGCATCTCCGCCACCGACTGGGCCGAGGGCGGGTGGGATATCGACGAGAGCGTGGCGCTGAGCGCACGGCTGCAGGCGCTGGGCATCGACCTCATCGATTGCTCGTCAGGCGGGCTGGCCGCGCACCAGCGCATTACCGTGGGGCCGGGCTACCAGGTGCCGTTTGCGCGGCGCATCCGCCACGAGGCGCACATTCCCACGGCGGCGGTGGGGCTCATCACGGAGCCGGCGCAGGCCGAGGCGATCATTGCCAACGGCGACGCCGACCTCGTGCTGCTGGCGCGTGAGTTGCTGCGCAACCCGCGCTGGCCGCTCCAGGCCGCGCACGCGCTGGGCGTGGATGGACCCTGGCCGCCGCAGTACGTGCGGGCGAAGCGGCGGTAGAGTCGGCGTCGCGCCGCTGGATGCGCCCGCCGATTGCGTTGAAAGGTGCGCGAACGGCGGGCGCTGATCTTGCTACCCCCCGAGCTGCGCCTCGATCACCGCCGCCAACCGGTACGCCGACAGCGCCAGCCGGTGCCGTGCGATGCGCGTGCCCTGCACCACGTAGGCCTCGCTGAGCATGGGCGGTGCACTGCCCTCACGCGGCGGGATGTCGTAGGCGACGTACCGTGCGAGGGCGGCGCTTTCGTCGGCCCAGCTACGCACCGTCGCGCCCAGCGCCGCACCCTGCGGAATGGTGAGCGCATCGTCGGGTACCCCCTTGGCCACGGGGAGCTCGCGCGCCAGCGCGGCCGCCACCTCGTCGATCGACTGGCCGCGGGTGGGACGTCCAAGCCAGCCGTCCCACACGGCGTGCAGGTTGATGGAGTCACCCACGAACTCCGGCAGGCGCACCCACACGCGATTGGCACCGGCGTCGCCATTCGGATGCGCGACCGTCGAGCGCGACGTGCCGTGCACCGGCTGGTGCAGATCCCCGACGATGTGCAGAATCCAACTCAGGTTGTACGCCCGCACGCCGATCGGCACGGCATTGTCCCGCAGCGACTCCGCCATGGCGGGAAATGCCGTGGCAACGTTCGGCTCGGCGAGCGCTTGGGTCGGCGTGCCGTCGGTGGAGAACGAGCGCGTCAGATAGTGCCAGCCGTCACGACTGGCCATGGTGGGAAACCCGGGCAGCAGCGGCGTCGGCGTGGCCTTTGGGTCCGTCTCGCGCCAGAATCGCGCGTCGCCGCGAATGCGGTCGGGCCAGACCGACGCGCGCAGGAACACCTCGCGAATGCCGGCAGCCGTGTTGATCTCCAGCCCCACGGCCAGTGACGCCAGATCGGGGTGTGCGCGCAGCAGTTCGTCGACACGCGCCCGTGTCGCCGGGCGCAGGCGATCGTAAGCGATGGCCGCCATGGCGCGGTGGCCGGTGGCATCCCAGCGCCGGGCCACCGGGGCGTGGGCGGCAGCAGGAGCAGCGACGGGAGCGGCCGCGTGAGCGACCGCAGGCGCGACCGACGCGAAAGACGCAACGGCCAGCAGGGTGTGTACGAGAGTCATGGCTTCATGGTACGGCGTTGACCTGGGCCCCGGCAGCCCGCAGGGCACCGGATACGCAGTTGAGACAGACCGCGACCGCCCGGACGTGACGCGCGGTGCTCAGAGGCCGCCGAGCGCGCAGACATGCGCCCACTCAGCCGGCGTGACCGGCACCACCGACAGCCGTCCCACACGCACGAGCGCCATCTCCTGCAGCGCCGGATCGTTCTTGATGACCGGCAGGGGCACCGGCGTCGGCAGTGCCTGCACCGCCTTCACGTCCACCATGTACCAGGTGGGTGTCGCCGGGTCAGACACGTCATCGTAGTACGCATGCGCCGGATCGAACGCCGTGTGATCAGGATAGCCTTCGCGCACCACTTGGCAGATGCCCACGATGGCCGACGGCTCGGCATTGGAGTGGTAGTAGAACGCCAGG
>JBEILM010000378.1:0-2091 GCA_040379205.1 Gemmatimonas sp. | reverse complement strand
TCCAAAGCGATCACCGGTTTCGGTTCATGGCGATCAGCCGTTTCGGCGGATGTCGATCACCGGCGGTAGGACGCGGACGAGGGGTTAGTCGGTCGGGGACTCGGGGGTCGGCAAGCGGCGGAGGGAGCCGCCGGTGAGGGTGAGCCGGTGGGCGTGGTGCACCAGCCGGTCGAGGATGGCGTCCCCAAACGTGGGGTCGCCGATCATCTCGTGCCAGTGATCGACCGGGAGCTGGCTCGTGACCAGGGTGGCGCGGCGGCCGACGCGGTCTTCCACCAGTTCGAGGAGATCGCGACGTTCGCGGTCGCCGAGCGGGGCGAGGCCCCAGTCGTCGAGGATCAGGAGATCGGTGCGGGCGAGCGTCTGCATCAGCTTGGCGTAGCTGCCGTCGGCGCGGGCCAGCACCAGCTCCTCGCCGAGCAGGCGCGGGACGCGCACATACCGCACGGAGTGCCCCTGCCGACACGCGCTGTTCCCCAGCGCACAGGCGAGCCACGATTTGCCCGTCCCGGTCGGGCCGGTAATCAGCAGCGTCTGGTGTTGGCGGATCCATTCGCCGCCGGCGAGCTGCAGCAGCCGACTCCGTTCGAGGCCGCGTTTCGCGCGGAAGTTCACGTCTTCGACACACGCGGCATAGCGCAGCCGCGCGAGCTGGAGCAGGCGCGCCAGGCGCCGGTCATGCCGGCGGGCCTGCTCGCGCTCGAGGAGCAGCGCGAGCCGCTCCTCGAAGGCGAGGGTGGTGAGATCGGGGATGCCGCGCTGTTCGTCGAGCGCGGTGGCCATGCCGTGCAGCTTGAGTGCGTGCAGCGTGGCGAGGGTCTGTTCAAGGAGCATCCGGGGCTCAGCAGAGGGGAAGGTGGCGCGGGAGGAGGAGCGGGGACTCGGGCATCGGCTCGGGGCTCGTCACCGCCGTGTCGTAGTACGCCGGCCCGCGCACGTGCTCGTGGTGGGCCGGCAGCGGGCGCGTGGCCGTGGGCTCCTCGAGCGGGAGCCGGTCGAGCTGTTGCTCGAGGATCGATTTCACCGAGCGATAGGCGAGCGTCCCCGCGGCATGCGCTCGGGCACACGCCGCGTTGACCCGGTCGGCGGGATAGCGCCGCGCGAGGGAGAGCAGCCCCAGGCACGACCGGTAGCCCTGCTCCGGGTGCGGCCACCGCGCGAGCATCGCCTCGATGAAGGCAGCCGTCGGCGCCCCGATGGAGCGCCCCCACGTGATGAGGCGCGAGGGTGACCAGTCGAGATGCTGCTGGTGCGCCTTGGGCCGATGCGACGGATCGGTGGTCATCCGCCCCTTGAGGAAGCTCCGCGCATGCAGCCCGACCCGGCGCCCGCCGTGCAGGATGTCCACGAGCGTGGCGGTGAGCCGGACCGTGACCGTCTCGCCGACTAGGCGATACGGCACGCTGTACAGGTGCCCCTCGACCGAAATGTGGTAGTCGATGTTCGCCTTGGCGGTCCGCCACTCCGCGAGCTCGTAGCGCTCGGCCGGCAGCGGCCGCAGCGTCGCCCGCTCCAGCGCGTCGAACACGCTGCGGCGGGAGCCCGCGAGCTTCTGAAAGGGGCGATCATTCACGCCGGCACAGCGGAAGGCCAAGGCGTGCTGCAGCTCGGCGAGCGAGGTGAACACGTCATGCCGCAGCGGGGCCAGGATCTCGCGCTCGACGATCTGCACGGCCGTCTCCGCCTTGGCCTTGTCTCGGGGATGCTTCGCCCGGGCCGGCAGGATCACGGTCCCGTAGTGGCTGGCCAGATCCTGATAGGTCGGGTGGATCGTCGGCTCGTAGTAGCACGGGCGCACCACGCCGGCTTTCAGATTGTCGGGGACGATGGCGCGGGGCACGCCCCCGAAGGCCTCGAGCATCGCCACGTGCGCGGCGATCCAGTCGGTGAGTGTCTGCGACCACGAGGCCATGACGAACAGGAGATGGCTTGCCCCGAGAGCGCCGACGAAGATCTGCGCGTCCCGCGTGGCGCCGGCGGCCATGTCTCGGACCGGCATCGTCTGCCCGGCGTAGTCGACGAACACCTTGTCCCCGGGCACGTGCACCTGCCGCAGCACGGGCTCCAACGTGTCGGCCCACGCATGGTAGC
>JBEILM010000377.1:0-2110 GCA_040379205.1 Gemmatimonas sp. | reverse complement strand
AGGTTCACCCCAAGGCCGGCGCGCAGGTCGATGGTGATGGTGACCTCGCAGGCGCGCGAATCGCCGGCTGCCGCGGCCAGCGACACCCGTAGCTGCGGCACGTAGACGCCGAAGCGGGTCCACGTCCACTTGTACTCGGTGGAGGTGGTCATGCCGGGGAGGTCGAACACCAGGACCCCGCCGTCCAGCGGATGGCCACCGAGGGTGTCGCGCAACGACAGCGACCACGGCGCCGCTTGCAGGGCGCGCCCCAGCGTCTGCAGCGCCGTCCGCGGCGGCACTCGATAGACGCGGGATACGGCGAGCGAGCGTTGGGCCGTGCCCAGCAACCGCGTAATGAGCCGCTCCTTGAACGGGGACACCGTCGGCGTGAGCGCGGCACCGGCCGGGTTGGCGCGCATTTCGTCGAGCGCCAGCGCGACGTAGCGCTGCGAGATGCCGGCCTCGACGGCCGCAGCCTCCACGTCACGCAAGCGGTAGGCGTCGGTTGGGACGGTTACACCGGCACCATGGTGCGATACGTCGGGTGACGACGCGCCAGGCAGCGATGCGGCTGCCGCGGTCCCGTCGCCGACCGCCGGGAGCGCCCGCGTCTGCTGCTCGCGCATGCGGGACTCGAGCCGCGCCGCGGCCTCGGCCTGCAACTCGGCGGCACGCCGCCACACGGCCGCCGCCTCGTCGCTCGAGAGCACCACCGAACCGCCCGCCTCGCGCGTCTCCTGCTCCACGGCCTGCAGCGCCCTGCCGAGCGCGTCGGCCAGTTCCTCGCCGGTGGTGTAGCGCTCGGACGCCCGCTTCCGGAGACACCGGTCGATCACCGCCGCCAGTGCCGCCGGCCCCGACGGCGCCACGCTGCGCAGCGTGGGGGGCTCCTTGGTGGCGTGCGCCAGCAGAATCGCCTGCGGCGACGTACCGTCGAACGGCAGCCGCCCGCTCAGCGCCAGAAACCCGATGCACCCCAGTGCATAGAGATCGCTGCGCCCGTCGAGTGGCTCGCCGCTGGCCTGCTCGGGGCTCATGAAGTGCACGCTGCCGAGCACCAGCCCATCCTGTGTGAGCGCGGGATTGAACTCGGCGCGGGCGATGCCGAAGTCGCTCACGAAGGCGCGGCCGCTGGCCCGCTCGAGCAGGATGTTGTCCGGCTTCACATCGCGATGCACGATGCCGCGGGCGTGGGCGTAGGCGAGGGCCCAGGCGGTCTCGCGCAGGATGCGCACCACCTCGGCGGCCGGGAGGGTCCCGCGGTCGCGGATGCGCTCACCCATCGTCTCGCCGTCCACGTAGCCCATGGCAAAGAAGGCAAATCCGCCCAGCTCGTCGGCGCGAAACACTGGCACGATGTTGGGGTGCGAGAGCTGCGCCGCCATGCGGGCTTCGCGGAGAAACCGCTCCCGGGTATCGCCGTCGGCCGCGAGGTGCGGGGGCAGGACCTTGATGGCGACCGGCCGGTCGAGCCGCTCGTCTCGGCCCAAAAGCACGATCCCCATGCCGCCCCGCCCGAGTTCACGCTGAATGGCATACTGACCACGCAAGGCGGCGCGGAAGGCGGCCAGGTCGTCGGGGGCGCTGGATTCGGGCAGACTCATTCGCCGCAACCTACGCAAGAGGGGCTGGTGAGTTGCAGGGACGGGACAGGGCGCCTTTCCTCTTGAAGGAGTGGACAAGAACGCCGGCTATCGATAACCTGCTCGCGTTAGCATTTCTCACCTTCTTTATCCCCCCTGTGTATCCGCCATCGCGCATTCTCCGTGCCCTGTGCGCGGTCGTCGTCGCTGCCGCTGCTGCCCCCGCGTACGCTCAAACTGCACCTTCCCCGGCTGCGGGGATCTCGGGGCTGACGATTCGAGGACAGGTGGTCGATCCGGACGGGAAGCCGATTGCCGGGGCCGAGTTGCGCCTGACCGATCCAAACGGACGCCTGGTGCTGGGGCGCACGGCCTCGGAGGGGCGCTTTGCCATCGAGGCGCCGGGGCTGGGGCGGTTCACGCTGCAGGCGCGCGCCATCGGGTTCGTTGCCGCCGTTCTCGACGTGACGGTGCCGACGGGCGACGCGCCGGTCCGGCTGCGACTGGTGCGGCAGCAGCAGCTGAGCACGGTGCAGGTCATTGGT
>JBEILM010000376.1:0-2115 GCA_040379205.1 Gemmatimonas sp. | reverse complement strand
GGTGTCGCCGGGTCAGACACGTCATCGTAGTACGCATGCGCCGGATCGAACGCCGTGTGATCAGGATAGCCTTCGCGCACCACTTGGCAGATGCCCACGATGGCCGACGGCTCGGCATTGGAGTGGTAGTAGAACGCCAGGTCCCCCGCCTTCATGCCATCGCGGAGGAAGTTGCGCGCGCCCGTGTTGCGCACACTGTCCCAGCAGGTGGTCTGGTTCGGTGCGGCACGTAGGTCGTCGAACGAGAACACGCCGGGCTCCGACTTCACGAGCCAGTAGCGCCGCTCGCCGGGCGTACGCGGCGCGAACACGGCGGCCCACTTCCCCTGCTCGTAGGGCATGGACTGCGGTGCTCTCTTGGCCGGCGCCTTCTTGGCCGGTGCCTTCTTGGCCGGCGCCTTCTTGGCCGGCGCCTTCTTCGCGGGCGCCTTTCTGCCGGTCACCTTCTTCGCTGGCATGCGCGTCAGCCCCTCACATCCGGCAGCACTGCGCCGCACCGCATCCGCCACCCATCGGCGCGGCCCCCGCGGGGGCAGCACTGCCGGTGAAGGTGACGAGCCCGCCGCTCAGCACCCGATGCACCGGCGCACCGGTCTCCGGGTGCCGGGTCAGTGGCGCGTCGCTCATCGACTGCCGCAGCTCGAACCGCTCGGGCACGTCGCCTGGCGCGGTGGGGACGGTTTCGTAGACGTAGGTCGGCATGCAGGAAGGATAGAAGTGCGGACCACCTCCGTCACCTCCCCCGCAGATGCATCCGCGGCGTGTCCGCTCCCGACATGGCGCCCCGGCCATTGCGCGGTACATTCGCCCGCTATGGCCCCTTTCAGCTCCCCCGGGCGGATGGCCCAGCGCCTCACCCCCCTGCTGCTCGCCGTGGTGCATCCCGCGGCCATCTCCGCCCAGCCCACCGCGCTGGTCAACGCCACCGACCGCGTCTTCGCCGCCTGGAACAGCACCCACACCCCCGGCTGCGCCGTGGGAGTATCGCGCGGCGGCACCACGTTGCTCGAACGCGGCTACGGCATGGCCGACCTCGCCGGACAGCGACCCATCACAGCCGGTACCATTCTCGAATCGGGCTCGGTGGCCAAACAGTTCACCGCCACCGCCGTCATGCTGCTGGTAGCCGACGGTAAACTGGCACTGGAGGACGACGCGCGGAAATACCTCCCCGAACTGCCCGCGTACGACCGCCCCATCACCGTGCGACACCTGCTCACGCACACCAGCGGTCTGCGCGAATGGAGCAACCTGGTGGCCTGGCAGGGGTGGCCGCGCGGCACCCGCGTGCACACCCAGGCCGATGTCTACCCGCTCATCACGGCGCAGCGGGCGCTCAACTACCCCGTCGGCGACCATTACTCGTACACCAACTCCGGCTTCCTGCTGCTGCGCACGCTGATCGAACGCGTGAGCGGTCAGTCGTTCGCCGCCTTCACCACGCAGCGCATCTTCGCGCCGCTCGGCATGCGCCACACCCAGTGGCGAGACGACTTCACGCGCATCGTGCCGGGGCTCGCCCAGGCCTACCGCCGAGCCGGGGACAGCTGGCGCCTCGACATGCCCAACGACAACATCATCGCTGCCGGCGGGCTCTGGACCACCGTGGGCGACTGGCTGCGCTGGAACGAGGCGCTCACCAGCAAGGCGTTGGGCGCCGCCGTCTCCGATTCGTTGCCGCGCCGCATGCGGCTCACGAATGGCCTCGAGATCGCTTACGCGCTTGGCCTGATGGTGAACACCTACCGCGGCACGCGCGAGATCGCGCACTCGGGATCGACCGCCGGCTACAGCACGTACCTCGCGCGCTACCCCGACCTCGGCAATCTGTCCATCGCCGTGATGTGCAACGCCGCCGGCGCCAACGCCACGAGCTACACGCGGGCCCTCGTCGACGCGCTCAATCCGTCGCTGCCGCGCGCCACGCCCCCCGACACCGTGCCGCTCGACCGCGCGGCGCTGATGCCGTGGCGTGGCCTGTACACCGATGGCCGCTGGAACAGTGTGTCCGTGCTCGACACCGCCGACGGCACCGTGAAGCTCGGCAACGCGCCGCTCCGTGCCCTGCGCGACGGCACGTA
This sequence comes from Gemmatimonas sp., assembly GCA_040379205.1. Classification (GTDB taxonomy): domain Bacteria; phylum Gemmatimonadota; class Gemmatimonadetes; order Gemmatimonadales; family Gemmatimonadaceae; genus Gemmatimonas. The sequence goes on along the minus strand of JBEILM010000376.1, from coordinate 34 downwards.
CCTCGCCGGCGGTCAGCGCCTGCGCCTGGCCATG
>JBEILM010000375.1:0-2118 GCA_040379205.1 Gemmatimonas sp. | reverse complement strand
TGCGAACCGCCGCGAACAGGTAGGCCGGCACACTGCCGGTCACGATCCACTCGGCTCGTCGCTCCCACAGCGTGAAGAAGACGTCTTGCACCAGCTCCTCGGCGCGGGCGGCATCACCGACGTACCGGGTACCGAACGCCAGCAGCGGCGCGTGCGTGGTGCGAAAGAGCGCCTCGAAAGCCTCGAGATCACCGACACGAACCCGCTCGACACAGTCTTCAGGGACTTCAATCACGACGGCGTGGATAAAAAACTGGGGCCAGCACGGCGTGAAGCTACGAAAGCCCGGCACGGATTGTCAACGACGCCCATAACTGCCAGCCAGCGCTCCACGCCCGCTGAACGCCGCCTTTGCCGTCGCCAGATCATCACTGAACTCCATCGGCGCGGGCGTGGACGCACGCACGCCGGTCCGGCGCGTATGTTCGGGTTCCACTCCCACCGGCAGACTGCCATGACCATGCGATCGCTTCGGCCGGGTGTGCGCGCCCGCGCCATGGGGCCCACCGTGCTGACCTTGGCGCTCGTCGCTGCGGGAGCCGCGTTCCCTGTACAGGCCCAGCCCCCCGCCTCCGCGCCACGTACGGACAAGGCGTGGGTCACCCGCGCCATCGAGGCACCGCGGGTGGCCCACCGCACCTTCCAGAGCGCCGCGGCCCGCACGGCCATGAGCTACCACCTCTACACCCCGGCGGCATACGATCGCGAGCTACAGCGCCGATTCCCCGTGGTGTACTGGCTGCACGGCTCCGGCGGCGGGCTCCCCGGCATCCCCCGGATGGCGCGTCGCGTGGATACCGCCATCGAGGCCGGGCGCATTCCTCCCGTGCTGGTGGTGTTCGTCAATGGGCTGGAGATGGGCATGTACGTGGACTGGCGTGATGGCTCCGCCCCCGTGGAGACGGTGCTGGTCCGTGAGCTGGTGGACCACCTCGACGCCACCTACCGCACCGTGGCCTCGCGCGAGGGGCGCATACTGGATGGCTTCAGCATGGGCGGCTACGGCGCCGCACGCTTCGGCTTCAAGTTCCCCGAACGGCTTCGCGCCGTGTCCATCATGGGCGCCGGCCCCATGCAGGAGGAGCTGGCGGCCACGCCGCGTGCCAGCCCCGCGCAGGCGCGGCAGCTGCTGCAGGAGGTGTACGGGGGAAGCCAAGCGTACTCTCGCGCCGTGAGCCCGCGGCAGCTGGCGCAGGAGCAGGCCAGCGCGCTCACGGCGGGGTCGCTCATTCGCGTGGTGGTGGGCGATCAGGATGAGACCTATCGCAACAACGTCGCCTTCCACGAGCACCTGCAGCGCCTGGGGATCCCGCACCAGTGGCGTGTGCTCCCGGGGGTGCCCCACAACCCCAACGCCGTGCTCGACGCGCTGGGAGACGACCATTGGGCGTTCTACCGCGCCGCGCTGGCGCCCCCTGCGCCCCCGACCGCCGGGGGCCAGCGCATTCGCCGCCGGGCTCCGACAGGCGTACCGCTGGGCCGTGGCCTCTCGGCAGATCGTGGGGATCACCGCTCCCGGACGTGGGCTGGAGGCGCGCGACGTGCCGCCGGGCGTGGTGTTCAATGAGGGCGGCGTGCAGGTGACGGACTTCGCCGTGGCGCAGCGTGCCAACATGAGCCGGTCGGTGCATAGCGCTCCCCCGAGGAGGCGGGACGCGCGCGCGCGGCCATGCGCTCGCGTCTGGCGGTGTACTCGCACATCATTCCACCGCCGACCACCGCCGACGAACGACGCGTGGCCACCCGCCCCGTCTCCGACGGGCCGTTCGTCACGGCGTTCGAGCTCATGCCGCTCATCATCGGGCGCCACCTCGAAGTGGGGCTGGCGCCGCGCCGCCACAACGCCGACGGGCGGAACGATGTGACCAGCACATCGGCCTCCTGCAGCAGCGTATGCAGCGCAGGTCGCCCCTGATCGGACGTGAGGTCGAGGACGTGCCGCGCGATACCGCGATGCATGGCCTCGTCGGCCGCCGGGGCGTACACGGCCATGGGATCGCCGGGTGCGCCATCACGCGCCGGCGGCTCCACCTTGAGGCAGGTTGCCCCCATTTCGGCGAGTCGCATGAGCGCGGCGGGACCAGGCAGGTTGAGGGCGAGACTCACGACGCGTGTGCC
>JBEILM010000374.1:0-2132 GCA_040379205.1 Gemmatimonas sp. | reverse complement strand
CATCGGGTCCACCTGCACGGCGCTGTCAGCCATGGTGGAGTCGGCCACCACGGGCGCGGCGGGAGGCTGGGCGGCAGGCGGCTGGGCCGGCGTCTGCACGCTGCGGCCGCGGGCCGCCACACCAACGGCGACGAGGGCGGCCACGATGGCAACGGTGCGGACGCGGGACGAACGTCCCGACGAAGAAGCAGGAGCAGGCATGGGTCGTGTCCGGGTGAAGGAGAGGGACTACAGGAGACGGTAACCCCAATAGATTCAACGCACCAGATTGCGGGCGGATCCCGCAGGCTGCAAGGTCCCGAACGTTTCCCCTGTTTTCCTGCGCCCGATGCCCCAGTTCCGCCTGTACAACACGCTCACGCGCCGCGTCGAGCCGTTCGCGCCCGCCGATGGACACACGGTGCGCATGTACACGTGTGGTCCCACGGTCTACAACCCGGCGCATCTGGGCAACTTCCGCACGTTCCTCTTCGAGGATCTCCTGCGGCGTGCCTTCCGCCTCGCCGGCTGGCAGGTGGAACAGGTCATGAACCTGACCGACGTGGACGACAAGATCATCCGCAAGGCGGCCGCCGAGGGGCAGCGCATCCTGCAGGTCACGGAGCCGTTCACCGCGCTGTTCCACCAGGATCGCCGGTACCTGCGCATCGAGGATGCCGAGCGCTATCCCAAGGCCACCGAGCACATCCCGGAGATGATCGCGCTCGTGGAGCGGCTTGTGGCGAACGGGGTGGCGTATGTGGCCGAGGACGGTTCAGTGTACTTCGCGATCGACAAGTTCGCCGACTACGGCAAGCTGTCGCAGCTCGACAAGCGCGAGGTGCGGAGCGGCGCCCGTGTGGCGCAGGACGATTACGCCAAGGAGAACGCGCAGGACTTCGCCCTCTGGAAGGCGGCCAAGCCCGAAGACGAAGCCACCGGCGCCGCCTGGGATTCGCCCTGGGGCCGCGGACGGCCAGGCTGGCACCTCGAGTGCTCGGCGATGGCCATGAAGTACCTCGGCGAGACGTTCGACCTGCACGCCGGTGGCATCGACCTGATCTTCCCGCACCACGAGGACGAAATCGCGCAGAGCGAGGCGGCCACGGGCAAGCAGTTTGCCCGCTGCTGGTGCCACGGTGAGTTCCTGCTCACCGACGGCGCCAAAATGGCCAAGCGGGTCGGCAACGTGACCAACGTGGTCGGCATGCGCGAGCAGGGCATCAGTGGCACGGCGTACCGCCATTTCGTGTTCAGCGCGCACTATCGCAAGCAGCTCAACCTCGGCGAGGAGTCGCTCGAACAGTCCCGCGCTGCCGTCAACCGCGTGGGGGCGTTCGCGCGCAGGCTGGCCGAAGCCACCGGCGGTACCGCCGCGCTGGCGGAGGCCGCGTCGCGGGCCGAACAGGCCTTTCTGGAGGCGCTGTTCGACGATCTCAATGCCCCCGAAGCGATGGCGGCGCTGTTCACCTTCATCACCGACGCCAACCGGGAGCTCGATGCCGGGGGCGCCGACGAAGCCGCGCTCGAGCGGGCGCGGGCGGCGTTTCGGCTCATCGACGGGGTACTCGATCTCGTGCCGGAGCAGGAAGCCGACGCCGAGCTGGCCGTGTGGGTCGAGGATCGCCTGGCCGCCCGCAAGGCGGCCCGTGCCCGGCGGGATTGGGCGGCCGCCGATGCGGTGCGTGACGAATTGACGGCCCGGAACATCCTCATCGAGGACGGGCCGGAGGGGACCCGCTGGCGACGGGGGTAGAGGGCGGTCGGTGGCCGGCCGGGGCCGATGGGGAGCTACCGGAACCGGTAGGCCTCCATTATGCTAGGTGACTCCGGAGGTTCGGGTCCTTCTGCTGACGTAGCTCAGTTGGTAGAGCAGCTGATTTGTAATCAGCAGGTCAGGGGTTCGAGCCCCCTCGTCAGCTTTCGCGGGCGGCAGGGTGTCGGAGCGATCGGTGGGGTACTCAAGTGGCCAACGAGATCAGACTGTAAATCTGACGGCGCAAGCCTTCGAAGGTTCGAATCCTTCCCCCACCACTGCAGGACCCTCGGCATGTCGCGGGGGGTACGACAAATCATGCGGGAGTAGCTCAGTTGGTAGAGCGCTAGCCTTCCAAGCTTGATGTCGCGGGTTCGAGTCCCGTCTCCCGCTCTGT
>JBEILM010000373.1:0-2135 GCA_040379205.1 Gemmatimonas sp. | reverse complement strand
GAAGCCTCCGTCGACGGCGCCGCCCGCCGTCACGCGGCCGACCCAGGCAGCGTAGGTGGGTTGCTGTTCGTCTACTTCGGGCACCAGTCCCGTGGCCAAGGTGCCGGCGACCATCCAGCCACTGGTCAAGGGTACGGAGGCCTGCGGCGCCATCATCGAGCGTGGACTGGCGCTGGTGCTCCGCGCCGAAGAAAGAACACGAGCGTCGGACGACGCCGACCCCTGACCGACGGACGTTCGAGACTGCACGGGGCGTGCTGCGCGCGACGAGATCGCAACCGGACCGGTCGTCCGCAAGGACAGCTCGGAGCCCGACTCTGGCGTCGCTGCCGCGGCTTCAGGATGCAGGGTCTGATCGGCCGAGGGCACTCTGTCGTCGCTTCCGCCGCAACCGCCGACAAGCACGGCGGCCAGGACAGCGGTCAGCATTCGTTCAAGTTGATTCATGGGCACTCCGCAGGCAGGCATGGGAAAGACGACGGAAGGCTGCTTGAAAACGATTACACGGAGATGACCTGTCGATGACGTCACGATCGTGAGCAGGTTTCCGCGACGCCCGCCATCGGTGCCGTTTCGGGGCTCTTCTGAATTTCGTGTGGGTTACCGGGCATGAGGGTTGACCGCTGCGAAGTCGAGCTTGCCTGCGATCAGGAAGACGACGGTCCTGATCGTGTCGAAGCTGGCGAAGCCGCGCGCTCGGCGCTTGGCGGCCTGGAACAGGCCGTTGAGCGCTTCGAGGAAGCCGTTGGTCTGACGGGTCTGCGCCCAGGCCACGATGCCCTCGAGATGGCGGCGTACCATGGCGGCGACTTCCTTCATCGGCTCGACCTTGGAGCGCATGACGCAGGTGCACCAGTGAAGGAGCATCTGCCGCACGACGTTGATCTGCTTGCGCTCGAGGATCTCGCGCAACTGCTCCTTGTAGGCCCAGGCCCGGGCGGTGCGAACGGTGGTCATCCGGGAGATCAGGGCGTCCAGATCGGCGGCGGCCTCGGGTTTGAGGCTTTCGCGGTCCTTCAGCAGCGACCAACGCATGCCCTTGAGGGACTTGTCGGTGCGCTGCTCGATGCGCCGCATCTTGTCCACCGCCGCGTTGGCATGCCAGACGACGTGGAACTTGTCGAAGGTGATGCGTGCGTTGGGCAGTTCCTCGGTGCAGCCTTTGATGTAGGCCGGGGACATGTCGATGCTGACGCAGTCGATCTGCTCGGGCGGACAGCCGTGCTCGACCAGCTCATCGGCGATGGCCGCCACCGCCTTGGCGTCACGTCCCTCGACGACGGCCAGCACGCGCCGCTCATCGGCGTCGGCCGCCAGCGTGATGTAGTCGTGGCCGCGGGCACGCGAGGTCTCGTCGATGGCCAGAGCCCGGACGTTGCCGAAGTAGGCCTGCGCCACGGCGAGGCTCACGTAGCGCTTGCAGATCGCCAGCACGCGGTGCGGCGAGATGCCCACGATGCGCGCCACGGCGGCAAACGGCATCTGCGGCGCCAGCATCAGCACCAGCGCCTCGAACAGCAGCGTGAAGCCCGAGAGCTTGCCGGCAAACGGGGGCTTGACCAGGTGCACCGTACCGTCGGGCAGTTTCACGCGCGGCGTGCGCACTTCGAGCACGCACTCGTGCTGGAAGAAGTTCAGGTGCCGGTAGGTCTTGGTGAGCGTGTCGTGGACCGGATGCTCGCCGCTGGCGCCCTCGGCCGCGAACCGAGTGCCCGCGGTGAAGTCGATGCCGACCGTCAAGACCCTGCTGTTCTCGTCGAAACGAACGCCGGCGACGAACCACGGCGCCGCGATGCCCAGTGCCGCCTCAAACAACCTGTCATGCATACGAAACGCTCCTGCTCGTCATGGCCGATGCGTCAGCATGCCGCATCGGCCATGACAGCCAGCGTACCGGCTGGCATCCGGCGTCAAGGGTGCGCTTCGCCGGGCTGCGCCCGCCCTTGACCCCGGCTGCCAGCTCAAACACCACCGAATCCACCCACTCGAAATCCTGAAGCCGTGACCCCAGAGCCCGCGACAGCCTGGCTGGCGCCGATGGCATCGAAGATCGCGGTTCATCGTCCATTTGGGGCCGCAGCGCGGCTGCCGTGGTGCCTGGTGCGGCCGTCATGACCTCGCCGATCGCGCTTGTG
>JBEILM010000372.1:0-2145 GCA_040379205.1 Gemmatimonas sp. | reverse complement strand
TGAAACAGAGGGGCGTCGGACTCACAACCCGGCGCCCCTCTATGACTAGGAGGCCAACTTGGCAAGCGTCGTAGAGATCTGCAATCTGGCCCTCGCGCACCTCGGCGATGACGCAAGCATCGCCAGCATCGACCCGCCTGAGGGGTCTGCACAGGCGGAGCACTGCGCACGGTTCTACCCCATTGCGCGTGACAGCCTTCTCCAGATGCACAACTGGAACTTCGCTAGCCGGCGCGCACTGCTTGCGTCGGTGACGATGCCGTACAGCATGTGGAAGTACGCGTACGCGGTGCCTGGCGACATGATGGTCGCTGTCAGCGTGCTGCCGCACGACGCCGAAAACGACTACTCGGCCAAGTTCACGCCGAGTGACAACCCCGACTTCCTGCACAACTACGCGCCGCTTGTCGCAGCCGGGCGCTATGTGCCGCAGACGTACAGCATTGAGACGGACACGAACGGCAACAAGGTGCTGTACACCGATCAGGAGAACGCGCTGTTGCGCTATCAGGCGCTCATCAGCGACCCGACCAAGTTTGACCCGCTCTTTGTGATGGCGTTGTCGCACCACCTAGCGTCCATGCTTGCAGGTCCAGTCATCAAGGGCGATCAAGGTGCATCCGAAAGCAAGCGGCAGACGCAGATGATGGTGGGATATCTGCAGCAAGCCCGCATGAGCGACGCCAACCAACGCAACATCAAGCCCGAACACATCACCGGGTGGATTGCAGGACGCTGAACCATGCCGAGCACCCGGATCTACAGCAGGTCGTTTGCGGGCGGCGAGCTGTCGCCGGAGATGTTTGGTCGCATCGACGATGTCAAGTTCCAGACTGGCGCGGCCAAGTTGCGGAACTTCATTGCCACCCCGCAGGGGCCGGCGGAGAACCGACCAGGCACGCAGTTTGTGGCCGAGGTCAAGGACAGCACCAAGCGCACGCGGCTGATCCCGTTCACCTACAGCACCACGCAGACGATGGTGCTTGAGGTTGGCGACCAGTACATCAGGTTCCACACGCAGGGCGCGACGCTGCAGGCTGGCAGCCCGGCGGCCTACAACGGTGCGACCGCTTATGTCATCGGCGACCTCGTGTCGAGCGGCGGCACGAATTACTACTGCATTGCTGCTACGACGGGCAACGCGCCGCCGAACGCGACCTACTGGTACCCGCTGCCATCGTCGGCCTACGAGATTCCGACGCCGTACCTTGAGGCCGACATCCCGACGATCCACTACGTTCAGTCAGCCGACGTGCTGACGCTCGTGCATCCGAACTACGCGCCCCGCGAGCTGCGCCGTCTCGGCGCGACCACGTGGACCCTTTCGACCATTTCGTTCGTTGCGCCTGTTGCGGTTCCGGCAGCGCCGACCGTCACGGCTAGCCGCGGCGACGCGCTGAACATTACGGGCATCACGCAGGCGAACCCGGGCGTCATCACGACGGTCGGCAACCACGGGTTTGCTGTCGGCGACAGCATCTATGTCAACGGCGGAACGATGACGCAGTTGGCTGGGTTCTATCTCGTCAACAGCACGCCGGCTGGGAACACGCTGTCGGTCAAGGCGTACGACACAGGTGTGCCTGTCAACACGACTTCATACACCGCGTGGGCAAGCGGCGGTTTTGTGCAGTTCGGCGACAAGAGCCTGGACTTCGATAACTACTACGTCGTGACGGCCATTGCGCAGAACGCGGTGGACGAGAGCGCGGCAAGCCCGACTGGCAACGTCATCAACAACCTGAACGCCATCGGCGCGAAGAACACGATCAGCTGGAGCGCGGTGTCGGGTGCGCTGCGCTACAACATCTACAAGCGACAGAGCGGCCTGTTCGGATACATCGGCCAGACGGCGAGCACGTCGTTTGACGATGACAACATTGCGCCCGACATGGGCATCACGCCCCCCATCGTAGAGACGCCGTTCGTGGGCGCCGGGAACTACCCACGAGCGGTGTCCTACTTTGAGCAGCGCCGCATCTTCGCCGGCACGAACAACGCGCCGCAGACGATCTGGATGACGCGCAGCGGGACCGAGAGCGACCTGTCCTATACGCTGCCGAGCAAGGACAGCGACCGTATCAACATCCGCGTGGCCGCCCGCGAGGCCAACACGATCAACCACATCGTGCCGCTGACGCAGCT
>JBEILM010000371.1:0-2146 GCA_040379205.1 Gemmatimonas sp. | reverse complement strand
CGACGGCGAGTCGCTCCGCTCGGTCGAGGGGCCAGAGAACTTCAATCCCCTTCTGCACCGGCACGCTCCCGATCGTGATGAGCAGCATCGACGGGTCGGCATCGAGCAGGTGCCACACGAGGACCCCGACGAGGTAGTGCACGTTGTCGAGCAGGACGGTGAACCCTCGGGGAAGCCAGCCTGGCAGGCGCTAACGCGGGGTCAACGCCCGCGCAATGGTGCGGGCGCGATCGCGAACCGAGATCGAGACAGCCCCCACCTGGAAAGCATCGTCCGGCGCCGCTTCATCGTCCGGTCGCGCGTCATCGTTCTGGGTGGGTTGTGCGCTCCACACCATATCGCGCACCGATTCCGCGGTAAGCCCGAAGCAGATGGCGGCGACGCCGGCAATCGGGGCGCCAACCACAAGCCACGTCAACGGCAGACCAGCGAGCATGGCGCCTGGCGCTGGCAACACCGCGGTGGCGAGCAGCGCGACGGCGACCAGCAGGCGCACGAGGACATGCCGAGGCCAGTACAGCAGCAACGGCCACGCCGCCCACGCCCCGCCGTGGGCGGCGAGCGGCCATGCCGGGAGGGCTGGAGCCCAGAGCGTCGCCGCAAGCCAGATGCCGGCCGCGAGGAATACGGCGAGCAGCAGGTACGCGGCCCGAATGCGGGCAACAAGCAACGGATAGCTCCACGCAGCGAGGCCCCGCAGCAGGCCATCGATGTACAGATACCACCCGATGGCGGTCGTGGCACCGACGATCGACACGACCTGAATACCGATGGCGGTCAGCGCGCGCTCGTCAAGTGCACGCGCGCCGTCCGTGCCCACGTTGAGCAGGGGCTCGAGCCGGCTGTTCACCAGGGCGGCGACGAGCAAAGCGGCCACGAACAGGACGCCGAGGATCTCCACGACGGCAGCGGGCCGCAGCAGCACGCGAACGAACGGCCACGGGCTGGCGAGGAGCTGGGTTCGCGTAGCCATCAGGCGGCCCCGGTGCTGACGCCCGTCGCTACGGGCGGATTGGCCTGCGTGTGAATGGGAAAGAGCTGCTCGAGATTGGCGCCATGGCGCTCCTTCCCCGCATCGAACTCGTCGAAGTAGGTGATGGCTCCGCGATCGAGCGCCAGCACGTGCGTGATGACCGGTTCGATGTCGTGCAGCAGATGCGAGGACAGCAGCATGGTGGGACGATCCTCCGCGTACTGCTCCATGAGCAGGGCCAGCAACGTCTGGCGCATCTCCGGGTCGAGGTCCGAAAACGGTTCGTCCAGCAGCAGCAGCGCCGGGCGCGGACAGAGGGCGAGCAGGACCGCCAGGCGCTGCCGATTGCCGGGCGTCAGGGTGCTGACCTTGGTGCCGGTGTTCAGCTGCAGCCGATCGAGCAGCCCACGCTCGAGGGCCGAGTCCCATCGCGCATGAAACGACCGGACGTACCCCAGCAATTGCCCAAGGCGCAGGTGCTGGGGAAACTCGCTGTGCTGGTGCACCGCACCGATGCGCGCCATCTGCTCGTGGGTGAGCTCCGCTGTCGGGACACCGAACGTGCGCACCGCGCCGCTGGTCGGCAGTTGCAGGCCGTTCACATAATGCAGCAGCGTGCTCTTGCCGCTACCGTTGCGGCCAATGACCCCGACCACCGCCCCGGCTGGAACGGTGAGCGTAATGTCGCGCAGGGCGACGACATCGTTGAACGCTTTGGTCGTGGACTCGAACTGCACAATCACGGCATCAGTCATGGCATCAGTCATGGTGCGTCTCTTCGGTGGAATCGGAACGGTCGGTGTCGTGTGACTGGCGGCGCATGTCGGCAATGGCTTCGCGCAGCAGCGCCACGGCGCGCGAGGTGGAGATGCCCAGCTGCACGGCGGCCTGCGCGCCCATCAGCAGCGCGTCGCGCAGATGACGCTCGCGGTCGTCCTCCAGTGCCGCCGCCGGGCGCGGGCTCACGGTGAGCGGAAGCCCCGGCCGGTGCCGCAGCACCCCCTCCGTTTCCAGCAGCCCGTAGGCCTTGCTCACCGTCATCGGGTTGATGCCGAGGAGTTGGGCCAGCGCCCGCGTCGACGGCAACTCGGCGCCGGGCGCGAGCGTGCCGCTGGCCACCTGCAGGCGGATCTGGTCGACGAGCTGCCGATAGGCGGGGACGCCGCGGTGGGG
>JBEILM010000370.1:0-2150 GCA_040379205.1 Gemmatimonas sp. | reverse complement strand
CAGCGCCATGCCAATGACGCCCATAAGCCACCCCGGGCCGATGGCGCGCACAATGAGCCCCGCCACCTGCACGAGCGACAGCGTATCGGCGCCCGCGGCGTACGACCCGACCGCGCGCGGCGCCGACAAGCCCTCCGCCGTCGCCTCACGCGGTGCAGTCGTCACCGGCAGCACGTACGAGCGCGGCAGGCGCCACGCGACCAGCGCCGCCGTGCCAAGCAACGCCCCGATCGACAAGACCAGCTGCGTGGTGGGCCGGGCGGTGACGGCGACTCCCACGAGACCGAACAGCAGCAGCACACTCGGGACCGTCTCCCACGCGTAGCCCGCGCGGCGAACCGATGACCGCGCGAAAGCGAACGGCGCCAGCGTGATGGACATCGTCGCCGAGGCGAGCACGACGAGCGACTGCAGCGGACGACCGTCAACGTCTCGCCACGGCTGCGCCAACAGCCACGCGCCCAGCACCCCACCCACCAGCAGCAGTCGCGCCAGCAGCTTGCTCACGCCCAGCGTACGCGCCGAAACGGGAAGGGTGGCGTCGAACAGCGTGGGCTGCACCGGCACGACGCTCATGCCCATGAACAGCACCGGTAACGCCGGCCAGACGGTGAGGTCGCGCCAGAGTAGCAGCAGCGGCGCCGCCAGCGCCGGCCCCATCCACAGCCGCCGGTCGCGCAGGTGGAGCCACACCAGCGCCCGCATCATGCGGCGCGCTCCGCCGAGGTCCCTGCGGTGAGCTCGATGAACAGGTCCTCGAGCGGCAAGGAGGTGCACCACGCCGCCGGCGTCCCGAGCAGCTCCTGCACCGCGGGCTCCATCATCGCCGCCTCTCCGGTGATGAGCGCGTGCCAGCGATCGCCCACGGCGCGCAGGCGCACGAGGCCTGGCAATGTGCGCATTCGCTCTATCGTCACGGCATCACGCGGCACGGTCACCAGGCAGCGCGCCTCGCGCAGGACGTCGAGGGCGGCGTCCACCTTGATGCGCCCTTCATCCAGCAGCAGCACCCGCCCGCCGAGCCGCTCGACATCGCCGAGGTGGTGCGACGAGTACACGATGCCGGTGCCTTCGCGGTTGAGCAGCTGGATGGAGGTTTCGAGAAACTCGCGACGAGCCACCGGGTCGAGCCCCGCCGCCGGTTCATCGAGCACCAGCAATTCCGGCCGGTGACACACGGCGCACAGCAGCGCCAGCTGCTGCCGCTGCCCCTTGCTCAACCCCATCGACTTGCCGAGATGCGGCCCCAGCGCGAAGCGTTCGACCAGGTCGCGCTCGAAGGTCCGATCCCAGGCCGGATACAGCGTGCGGTGCAATGCCAACAGATCCGCCCCCGAGATCATGGGTGGCGCGGTCTGCTGCTCCCCCACGAATCCGATACGCTGCTTGACCGCGACCGGCTCGCGTACGGGGTCGAGGCCGAACGTACGCACCGTGCCACGCTCGGGGGCCAGCAATCCGAGGGCGAGGTAGACGAGTGTACTCTTGCCGGCGCCATTGCGCCCCAACAGGGCCACGATCTCCTCGCGCTGCACGGTCAGGCTCACGTCGGCGAGAACAGGGGACCGGTCCCCGTACCCACGCATCACATGCTGCACATCGAGAAGAGGAGGGAGCATTGTCACCGTCACCGGCGGGATGAGGGAAGAGAATCGGCGGCGTCGCGGACCAGCCGCAGCACCGCCTCGCGGGTAAGGCCCGCAGCCGTCGCCTGCGCCACCAGCGCCGCGGCCATCTGCTGCAGGGCGGCCTGCTGGGCACGCTGCGCCTCGCGAGTGGGGTGCGCCGTCACGAACGTGCCCCGCCCGCGCTGGGTCTCGAGGTATCCCAGCACCTCCAGCTCGTCGTAGGCCTTCTTCACCGTGAGGGGCGCCACGACCAGCTGTTCACTCAGCTCACGGTGCGACGGAATCCGGTCGCCGGCGGCCAGCCGACCGGCGGCAATCGCGTCGACCACCTGCCGCATGATCTGGCGGTAGACGGGAAGCTCCGACCCGGGCTGAATGGCAATGAACACAGGTGATATATATGACTATATCACTCGGCCCGTCAAGACGAAGGGCCCCGGCGCTCAGCGCGCGGGGCCACTCATCCGATACAACAGCTCCTTCTCCCCCTTCACCATCCCGTACTTCTCCCGCGCCAGCCGT
>JBEILM010000369.1:0-2152 GCA_040379205.1 Gemmatimonas sp. | reverse complement strand
GTCGGCGCGCAGCAGCGAGCAGGCCCGGTCGAACAGCGATCGGGCTTCGGCGGTCCCAAGGGGCTGCTGCTTGTCGCTGGTGCGCTCATCAATGAGAAGGACCAACTGGGCCATCGGACGCAACCAGTCGAACCAGGGGTCGTTGATGACGAGCTGCAGGAAGGCGCTGTTGTTGGCGATCCGTCCATGGGTCCTCTCGTAGCGGGCCCGCTCGACCTCGAGGAGGGCCCGATGCACCCGCAGCAGTTCGAGCCGCACATGGTCGAGGCGCTGCAGGTCCGCCGCGGTCGCCGCCAGGCGCTCCACATGCGCCTGACCGGTGCCGCCGGCCGCACTGTCGGCCCCTTCGCTCCCCGTCGCCGGATCGGTCATTGCAGTCTTCCTTGCCCTGTGGTGGTGGGTGAAGCCGCAAGATAATGGTGGCCCCCTCGATGCCATTTCCACTGGCGTCCCGCCGGGAATTCGCATGGCCCGAGCGCGTTGCCGCTCCGGCGCGTTAGTTCCCCGAGGCTCCCGCCGTGTTCCCGCTCTACCCTACCCCGAGGCCGCTGCCGTGTCCCTGCCCCGCCCCCTCGTGTTCTCCGACCCTTTCCCCGCCTGGCCCTGCTGGGCCTGCTGGGCCTACTGAGCGTGCCCGGCGCGCTTCCGGCGCAGGATCGCGCCGACGGCAACGCGGCGACTGCGGCCTCCGCGTCCGCGCCCGCCAAGACCGACCCGATCAGCGCCGAAGGCTACGTGACGCCCCCCGAGGCGATCGCGCGGCTGGTGACCGCCCCGCGCGAGACCAATGCGACCTTCGATTCGGCGAGCGCCAGGGTGCTGTACGAGACCCCCAACCGCATCACGAATGTCCGCTTCAACGACGCCGGCACCATCCTCTTCGTGAGCGAGACGGGCACCGGCGGCACCTTCGAGCAGGCGATCTTCCTGAGCGAGAACAACGCCAAGTTCACCGTGGTCGCGCCGCGCGCCTGCGGGCGCGGCGACAGCGCAGCGGCGCCCGCGGCGGCTCCGCAGGGCCCCGGCGGGCGCTTCGGTACCCCTGCCGGTGGCCTGATCACGCGCGCGGGACGCCGCGGGGTGCCGGTGGTGATGGTCTCCACCGACGGCAAGTACGTGTTCACGCAGGGCTCGACGCCGGACAGTCTCCGCATGCCGAAGGCGTACGTGGAGAAGATCGAGATCCGCACCGGCACCCGTACGCGCGTCTACGAGAGCGCCGGCGACGTGCTCGAGACCATCTCGGCCCCGCTCGATGACGACTTCACGCGGGCCATCGTGCAGCGCGAGTCGCCCACGGTGGTGCCGCAGTCGTTCGCACTGACGTTGGCCAGCAAGTCGGCCACGCAGCTCACGAACAATCATGACCTCATGCCCGAGCTGTCGAAGGCCGTGAAGAAGACCGTCACCGCGCGCCGCGCCGACGGCTACAGCTTCACGGTGCGCGTCACACTCCCCGCCGACTACAAGGACGGCACGCGGCTGTCCGGCATGTTCTGGTTCTATCCGCGCGAGTACGACAACCAGGAGGCGTACAACCGCTCGCTGTCGCAGGGGGCGGCCGGCGCCAATCGATTCCCCACCTTCGGCCCGCGCTCACTGCAGTTCCTGGTCACCCAGGGCTACGCGGTGGTCGAGCCCGACGCGCCCATCTTCGCCAGCGAAGGGCAGCTCCCCAACGACAATTACGTCGTGGACCTGCGCAACAACCTCGCGGCGGTCATCGACGCCCTCGACACGCTCGCCGTCATCGATCGCCAGCGCCTGGGCATCGGTGGGCACAGCTACGGCGCCTTCAGCACCGTGAACGCCATGGTGCACACGCCGTTTTTCAAGGCCGGCATCGCCGGCGATGGCGCCTACAATCGGACGCTCACCCCGAATGGCTTTCAGAGTGAGCGTCGCGACCTGTGGCAGGGGCGCCAGACCTATCTCGAGATGTCACCGTTCCTGTACGCCGACCAGCTCAACGGCGCCCTGCTGATGTACCACAGCACCGAAGACCAGAACGTCGGCACCGACCCCATCAACTCCACCAAGCTCTTCCACGCCCTGCAGGGGCTGGGCAAGACGTCGTCGCTGTACATGTACCCGTACGAGGACCATGGCCCCATCGCGAAGGAAACCGTGCTCGATCAGTGGGCGCGCTGGG
>JBEILM010000368.1:0-2155 GCA_040379205.1 Gemmatimonas sp. | reverse complement strand
TGCTCATGGCACCAGCGCCCCCATCGCGACCTCGCCGACCTCCACCACTTCGATGCCGGCGCAGCGCGCGAGCTGCACCAGGTGCTTGCTCTCCTCGTCGCCAGGGAACGCGAGGACCAGCTGCGGCTTGCCGACGCGCAGCATGCGCACGTTGCGCGAGCGGAACTCGCGAGGCGCCCGCGCTTCCTCCTGCGTCAGCGGGAACTCCATCGGTTGGACCCCGCGGCCCAGCGCCCGCTGGCCGAACACCCATGCGTGCGCGACCGCCGCGACACCGCCGATGCCGCCGTGGATCACGCGCAGGCCGGCAGGCGACGCACGGAACTCGTCGTCGAGAGCGGCCTCGACGAGAGCTGCGTGGGCGTCCGTGCGGGAACCGCAGACGAGGATGCGCTTCATGCTCGCAGCGCCCCCACCGCCTTCGTCAACCGCTCGAACTCGCGCAGGAACTGCGTGCGCGCCGCACGCGGCGACAGGAAGTCGATGTGCTCCTTCACCGGCTCGGGCAGGCCCAGCCACCGCGGGTCGCCCATCAGGTCGCGGGCCTCGGTGGCGAGCGCGACGTTGTCGGCGAACTTGATGTGCCCGTAGTCGACGAAGTCGAGCGGCTCCAAGCCGAACCGCGCAAGGATCGCGGCCATCACGCGATCCTCGGTCACCGCGAACAGCTCGTAGGTGCCGGCGCGCTCGACCACCATCGCCGGCTTCAGCGGGCGCACGACGTCGCCGAGGTAGGCCTCGGCCGCGTCATGCAGCAGCGCGTGCAGGGCGAGCAACGGCTCGCCAGGCCGCCGAAGCTCGACGTAGCGCGCCACCCAGACGCTGTGCTGCGCGACGCTGTAGAACTCGCTGCAGCGTCCCCCGAACCGGCACACGTTCGACAGCGCCTGCGCGATGTCCTCGATGTGCACCTCGTCGGCGCGAGGGTCGAGCGGCCAGAAGACGCGACCCGATGCCATCGACATCCAGTCGCCCACGCGTTGCTCGGCGGCGTTCATGCCGACCTCCGCAGAGAGAAGTGCGCGCGCCCCGGCTTGCAGCGACCGCTGTCGATCGCGGGAAAAGGGGAAGAAGGAGAGCGCCGGAGCGCGCGCGTGTGCGAAGAAGCGACCAGCCCGCCGCCGCGCCCCACTCGGCGCGACTGGCTCTCACCGTCGACCGAGACGGCGACAGGCTGGCCGAAGATGGTGCGCTCGGCCGGGATCGAACCGGCAGCCTTGCCCTTAGGACGGGCCCGCTCTTCCGTTGAGCTACGAGCGTTGATGGTCTCGGCGGCTGGACTCGAACCAGCGACCCGCCGCTTAGAAGTCAGCAGCTCTTCCGACTGAGCTACGCCGAGAAGAAGACGGCGCGATCCGCGCATGCTGAGCAGCCCGCCCCGATGGGCGTAGCCGATGTGCTGCGGGGCCACAGCAGCCGCGCGATGCGCGGGCACCCATGCTCCACTGCCCCTCCCGCCTTGTTCAGGGGCGGGGGCCGCGGATCGCGTCGAGAAGAAGGGCCGGCCTCTCCCGGCAGTCACGACTTCGCGGAGGTGCCGCGCGTGCCGTTCGCTCCGTGGCGACGTGTCGCCCCATCTCTGCTCGCCAACACCGCGGTGCACCGCGGGCGAGTGAGCCACGGACTCGGGGCTGGTTGCGGGGGCAGGACTCGAACCTGCGACCTCCGGGTTATGAGCCCGGCGAGCTACCAGCTGCTCCACCCCGCGTTGTGCTGCCTCGCCATCGCTGGCCGCGGGCAGCGCGCGGGCCAACACGACCTGGTGGACCGCCGGGGATTCGCGCCCCGCGAACACGAGGTCGGCGTGGCCGGCTTGCTCGTGCTCGGAACTGATCGCAGCCCGTACGAAGGTGAACGGCATCACGCGAGCCCCCAGGCGATCAGGAGCCGCGCGATCCAGACGTCGCCGCCGAGCAGCGCGCACGCGAGCACCAGCACGATGCACACGCCGGCACCGATCTGGTCGATACGGCTCGCCGTGTGCGGATCGGGCAAGACTCCCCGATCGGATTTTCGAGCACAGATGACCCCCGTTCCTGGGGAAGGGACCCGTGAACCATGCCCTGCACCGAGAGAAGAACCGCCGTGGCTGAGGGCACGGCGGACGCCCGTCAGCCCCTCGACACCAGCTCCGTTGACGCCGCGGAATGCGGCG
>JBEILM010000367.1:0-2159 GCA_040379205.1 Gemmatimonas sp. | reverse complement strand
GTTCACGGCGACATACAGCGCCCGCGCATTCCCGCGCTGGCCCATGTACACCTGCATCTGCGCGTGATGCAGGGGCTTGGCCTCGCGCACCTTCTTGCGCAGCAGATCCTTGAAGCTCTTGTCGTTGTGCGACTTGAACTCCACGACGTGCATGGTCTTCGGCGCCTCGGGCAGATCCAGAGCCTCACCGTCCGTGCGGCCTGACGCATGTCCGCCGGCGAACACGACGCGAAACTGCTCGCCGGTCGCGGGATCCACCGGGCGGAAGTCGACGCCGGCATCCAGCAGGCGCTGGCCGAGGCGCTGTTCCCACACCTCGCCCGTCTCGAAGATCGACAGTTTCTGGCCGTCGAACTCCTCGGGCGGGAAGGCCCAGCGAAAGGCGTCCCACTGGGCGCGCTCGCAATCGTCCAGCTTGGACGCGGACAGGCGCGGGTGCAGGTCACGACGCTGCTTGGCTTCGAGCGCGGCGTAGATCAGCCGTGCGGTCGGCGGGGTGGTGACGGGCAGCTCAGGCATCGTATGCCTCCAGCGGTCGCCACGCGTCGCCGATCTCCTCCTTGCAGTCCTGGCAATGCGGCTGGTGGGCGTCGTCAAAGTAGGTGTCGAGTTCGTCGACCATCACGCCGCATCGGGCGCAGGCGTAGCGGTCGGGTGTGTCGTAGGGGTTGGTCGGCATCACGCCGCCTCCCCGCTGTACGCCCGGTCCAGCAGTCGCTGGGCCTGAACGATCTCCATGCGGGCGGCGACGTCGAAGCCGTCGCGGTACTCGGTGATCGCGCGGTCGATCAGCGCCTTGGCTGACTCAAGCGCGATGATTTCGGGACGAGTTTTGCCGTCCATCGTCAGGTGCTCCTGCGATGCTCTGTCAGAGCGGGTTGTGGGGAGTGGCCGGGCGCCGAAACGCCCGGCTCAGGTCAGCGCTTGAGGCGCTTGCGGGTGGCGAACTCGATGGCCGTAAACAGGACGATCGAGACGAACAGGCCGATGAAGCCGCCGATCACGGCGAAGGCCGCGTACAGCGCGATGTTGATGGCCTCGATCATTCGCCCACCTCACGCTTGCCCGCCCACACGCCGTCCTCGACCTGGACATCACGGAAGACCACAGGGGCCTCGCCGCGTTCAGCCGTGCCGATGAGCGCATAGACGCTGTGAGGCTTGCCGTGATCGGACGTGAACCGCTTGGCCACGGTGATCGCTTCGTGCCGGGTGTAGGTCTTACGACCCACACCCTCCATCACGAGATAGCGCTTGGGTTCGGTCATCATGTCGCCCACCGCTTTCCGATCGCGGTGTCAAGCCACACGCTGGGCAGGTGGTCGGGCTCTCTCCACTGAACCGGCGGCGGCTCCTGCGCAGGGCACAGGAGCTCGCCGACCGCCTGCAGGACGACGAACTTCTTGCCTCGGTCGAGGCGAGACAGGCGAGCGGCTTCCGCTCGCGCCGCCTCAAGCGACTGATGCTTCACGCTCGGCCGACCTCCGCCGAGCACCATCCAGTAGCGCTGCATCACCGCGCCCCCCAGGGAGTCTTCGCCGCCCCTGACGCCGCCGGCGCAGCGCCACCGCCCGACAGCGCCGTGTAGTTGAAGCGGTTGCGGTCGGTGCCTTGCTTGTCCGGCTTGATCTGCACGCGCAGGCGGAACGGCTTGAAGTGCAGGTCGTCCGAGTTGGACAAGGTGCCGGCGTAGCCGACCGCGGCGCAGAGCTTCTTCAGGCTGCGCGAGGCGATCTCGACGACGTCCGGATTGAGGTGCTCAAGGAAGAAGCCCTCGAACGCGTGACGCCCCCGCAGCGGACCGTCGAGAAACTCGTACTCGACGTTCAGAAGCAGGCCCTTCTGGTCGATCTCGCGCAGGCTGCTGGCGACGATCTGCGCCATGCCTTCGCCGGCCGGGCACAGGAAGTCGTCGTCCTTGACGTCATCGGGATTGAACGGATTGATCGCGGGCATGTGTCAGCCCTCCTTCGGCTGCGGGAAGTACTGGGCCAGGGCCTTGAAGCCCTCGCCGCGGATGTAGGGGATGCGCTCGGGCATGCCGTAGCGGTTGCCGGCGGTGTAGGCGGGCTTGCCCTCGCAGTAGATCCACCGCTGGGCGCCGCCGTCCGCACGCGCGCGGGAGTCCGTGCGCTTCGGGTCGTCGGTCTTGATCGTCAC
>JBEILM010000366.1:0-2176 GCA_040379205.1 Gemmatimonas sp. | reverse complement strand
CCTGTTCCTGGCGCGGAAACGCTTGCTCCCGGCGGGCACGTCGTGTCGGCGCGAATGCCGACGGGGGCCCCGCTCGGGCCCGATACGCCCCGTGCGGGGCCGCCAACCACGACGGCGGCGCGCTCGGCGCGCCTAGATTCGCGAACTGCACCGCGAGATTATCCACAGCCCTCACGCTGCACACCTGTGCAGAGTTTCCCTAGGAACACCTTGCGCCCATGACGCCCGCCGGAATCTCCTTGAACTGGCAGTGAACCGACCCCAGAGGAAAATCACGAAAGTCGATCCCGACAACCTTCTCGAACCCAACTGACCGGTAGATCCCGATCGCGCGTTCATCCTCATGCACTTCGGCGATGCGCGTACGCGCCGGTTCGTGCAGTCGTGGGAGCAGGACGGCTACCTGGCGGCGCTGAGGGACGCGCACACCGGACGTGGGGCCATGTCCACGTGGCCGAAACATCTGGCCGCCGACCTGACCGTGAAGACGGGCGTGCAGGTGCAGCAGCTTGTGCAAGGGCAACACGCGGGCGCCCGGTGGCAGGTGCAGGATCAGCACGGCGTGACCCACACGGCCGATGTGCTGGTGCTGGCCATCCCGGCGCCACAGGCCGTTGCCCTGCTTGGAGGCGCCCCCCCGTCGGCCTTGATGGCACTGCAGGAGGTGCGCATGGCTCCCTGCTGGAGCACCATGGTGGTGTTCGACGCGCCGCCGCCGGTGCGCCTGACGTAGCTGCTGCGCGCCGGCGAACTGACGTGGGCCGACGAGCGCGTGGTCCGTTGTGTTGCCATGACCGCCCTGCCGGGGCGCCCGACGGCCGATGCCTGGGTGGCGCAGGCCAGTGCGACCTGGAGCCGCGCACAGCTGGAACGCGCGGCGGAGGAGATCTGCGCCGAGGTCACGCCCGTCCTGTGCGCGCACCTGGAGACGGCGGGCACGGTGCTGCACGCGGCCAGCCATCGCTGGCGCTACGCCCGCACGGAACAGGGGGTGGACAGCCCCTGCCTCTGGAGTGCGGCGCAGGGCGTGGGGGCGTGCGGCGATTTCGCGATGGCCTTTCCCCAGGCGGCGAGCGACGTGGAACGCGCGTGGCTGAGCGGCGTGGCCATGGCGGGACGCATACTGGGCGGATGAGCCGTGGCTCACCCGCCCAGTGCAGTGACCGTGCGGCGCACACGGCCGCGGCAATCGCGACCGCCGCGCCTACCCGTTACGGCTGCTTGAAGAGCGCGGCGTCGGGCGTGCCGAAGGTGACCGTTTCGCTGGTCAGGATGACGTCACCCTGCGCCGAGCGCTCAATGCGCGTGGTGGCCACCTTTTTCTTGTCGAATTCCTTGTAGTCCTTGTAGATGACCATCTGCGCGCCCATCGGCGTGGTCGTCACCCTACCCAAACGTAGCCCCGTGTTCACATCGAAGTACTCCGTAATGGTGCGACCGGCCTTGCTGGTGAGCTCGAGCTTCCACGCCTCGGCCCCTTCGAAGGTTTCCTTGCCGACAACCGCCGACTTGGCGTACTGCGATGGATCGAGAGACGCGGCGCCGTCGGCGCTGGGCTCGGCCATATCCTTGGCCTGCTCGGCCGGCATGGGCTGCATGCCCTGCCCCTGGTCCACCCAGCCCTTTTCGCCGTCGAAGCCCTGATCGATCTTCACCACGCCAAGATCGATGATCATGCGCACCTTGTTGGGCAGCGCCGTGTGGCGCTCATACGCGCCGGAAATACCGGCGTACGCCACGTTCGCGGTGCCCTTGTCGGAGCGCCCGGTCACCGCCTTCCACGCGTCACGCCCACCAACGGCCGCCGCGTACTTGTCGTAGACCTGCTGCACCGTGGGGGTCTGCGCCTCGGCGCGCACGGCCCCCCCCCCATGATCACGACAGCGATCGCTGCCGACGCAAACTGACGCATGTACGCTCCAGGTGAAAGAATGGGAAAACCCTCGCGCATCACTACGGCGCGAGGGTCTCCAGGGTTTCAGCGTGGTAAGCCCGACCGGCAAGCCCCCGGACTCACGCCGGGACGATCCCCGCGAACGGCGCATCCGCGCCGGCTCGCAGTGCCGCGATGCGCTCTCGATAGGAAATTCAATCGGGGTGGCCGGAGTATCGGCCCTGGTCCGCTGCCTCGCGAGCAGCGGGGAGCGGGCTTCGGCGCGACCGCCACCGCGCCGGT
>JBEILM010000365.1:0-2184 GCA_040379205.1 Gemmatimonas sp. | reverse complement strand
GGTGGCGGTGTTCAACCGCTCGGAGACCGGCCTCTCGGGCATCCGCCCGAGCCGTGCCGTGCAGGACATCGGGTCCACGTACGATGGTGCGTCGCCCACGTACCAGGTGCTGGTGAACGGCGACTTCCTCACCTCGCGCGGCATCGAGGTGCAGTTCCAGCGCCGTCTGCGCGACCGCTGGGGCTACGACGTGAACTACGGCCTCTCGCGGGCCACCACCAACTCGCGTCCCCCCGAGCGGCAGAACGAGATCGGCCGTCGTGAGGCCGCGAGCCGCAACCAGCTGTTCGAGACGGTGGCCGACGTCAACCAGCCACAGCGCCTCAACGGCTCGGTGTTCTTCCAGGTCCGCGACGACGCGCCGGCGCTGCCGTTCGACGTGGGTCGCATCATGAAGAACAGCCGCCTCACCATTACCTACCAGTGGGCGTCGGGCTTCCCGTACACGCCCATCCGTGGTGACGCGTTCGGCCTGCAGAACGCGGCCAACGTCGCCGACATCAACTCCGGCAGCGCGCCGTCCACGCAGGAAGTGGGCGCCTTCATCAACAAGCAGTTCCGCATCAACAACATGAACTACTCGGCGTTCCTGCAGATGAACAACATCTTCGATCGCCGCAACTGCCAGCAGGTGTTCGTGAACAACGGCACCTGTGACTCCGGCCTGCGTGACTTCACGAATCGCAGCGTTGGCAACACCGGTGACGCCAGCACCTCGACTGCGTTCGACCAGCCCGAGTTCATCGGCGCGCGTCGCAGCTTTGCGGCCGGCATCTCCATCAACTTCTGAGCACCGACAACGACATGCCTCACGGACTCTTCAGGATGAGTGTCGGGGCGAGCGCGCGGCCTGCCCGCGCCCTCGCCGCGGGTCTCGCGCTCGCCGGCCTCGCGCCGGTGGTGGCGCACGCGCAGCTGTTCACGCGCCCCGCCGCACCCATCACGCACCTCGACAGCGTGCGCGCCGACGGCAGCATCAAGCAGGTGATGCTGCCGCCGGCAGGCAGCGGCTTCAACCTCTTTGCGGCCGAGGACATCGCGGTCGGCACCTTCCGCAGCACGGGCGGTCTGGTGGGCGGGTTCGCCAACCAGGGTGGCCCGGTGCCCTACAACCAGGGTGGTGGCATCGTGGCCACGCACTGGATGGCGGGCAACGGCGGCTACGTGTTCTTCGAACAGGGTTTTGTGATGGCGGCTGGGCGTAGCGCCTACAACAAGATCCTCGCTGCAAACCCCGCCATCCGCTTCATGCGCGGATCGCAGGGATACACCTTCCACTTCTGGAACACCGCCACGCCGCCGGACACGCGCCGCATCGGCGCCGCCGACGGGCAGTTCGGGCAGATCTTTGCCGGTGTGACCGGCGCTGCCGACGGCTCCTGCCGCGACGATCCGCGCTCGGCGGGCGTGAACTGGGCCTCGCAGACGCTGGTGGCCATGAAGGACTGCCCCGTGACCTGGCCGGCGGCCGGATTCGGCGGCAAGCGCGTCATTCCCGACTCGGTGTGGCGCCGGCGCTTCGCGGCCAACCCGAACGCCTTCCGTTGGGACGACTGGTCGATCCCGGTGTCGCAGCAGTCGAGTGATTTCCTCGGGACGCAGAGCATGTTCGGCTTCATGTCGGACTACTTCCGCGAGCAGCGCCTGCGCTACGGCAACCTGGTGCCCGGCGGCAGCGGGGCACCGCAGGTGGACGGCTTCCCGCTCGGCATCTGGATGCGCGTGGACGCGTGGCAGTTCGGCGCGCCGGCGGTGCGCAACGCCCAGTTCTACCAGGTGACGATGGTGAACAAGTCGGCCGACGTGTACGGCGTGCCCATCGACTACGACTCGCTGTACTTCGGCCTCGGCCCGGGCTTCCTGATGGGCGGATCCGGCCAGTACGCGTACCCGTACGTGGACATCCCGAACAGCACGATCTACTACACTAAGTCCAACACCTCGGGTAACTGCTCGGCCACGTATCCTCGTCGGTATCTCAACACGACGACCCTGGCGTGCGTGTCCGTCAACGACCGTTTCACCCGCGGCGTCTACGCGGCTACATGGCTCAAGTCGCCGCTCGGTGACCTGCGCAACAAGCTCTTCACCAACCGGGAGAGCCCGTACTTCGCGCCCAATCATCCGAATCGTGGCGACACCATCATGGTGAACCACATGCGGCCGAACTCGTTCGGCAACCTG
>JBEILM010000364.1:0-2192 GCA_040379205.1 Gemmatimonas sp. | reverse complement strand
GTCATCCATGACTGCCTCCAGTAGTTTGATCCCCAGCCGCCGCAATTCCGGCTACGCCGGCTGGGGTCGGGGGCAACGCGCCCCCGTTGTTCGTGGTGTTCGTCATCGCTTCCTCCTCGCGCGCGGCCCCATCTGCTCGAGCTGTTCGCGCGTTCCGATGCCATCGACCGCCGACAGCACCGCCTGCATCGGGAACCCGCTCGGCATGTTCTCGTGCGTCAGCAGGACGTTGTTGAGATACACGCCGATGACCGTCCAATCGCGCAGCTCCCAGGTGATCCGCGTGTCCATGCCGGTCGAGTTCGTTGCGTACTGAACCTCGCTCCACTTCGCATCGACCAGCACGGTGATGTCGTTGCTGGCGATGTACTCGGCGGTGCCTTCGTCGGCGATGCCTTCGCTGAAGACATCGACAGACTGCTCGACGTGAATGATCCTCGTGACGCTCATGCCTTCCTCCAGACTCGCAGCAGGTTGCTGTGGCTGGCGACCCGTGCGCTCCGCACGAACCGCCCGGTAAACGCCCATTCCTTGCCCTTGAACACCGCGCCGGCGGCGTTGCCGAGTTGCGCCGGGTCGAACCCATCGGCGACCAGGGCGGCGACAACGTCGTCCATCGTGACCTCGCCGCGCTCGCGCGCCACGAGCCGCGCCCGATCACGGGCGATCTCGAGCAGGTATTCGCGCCCATCGGCGGCGGCGGCAATTCCGGCTTCCTTCAGGCGTTCCGACTCGGCTGCATCGAACAGGTTCATCGGCTCACCTCCGTTCGCGGCAGGCGGCTCGGCGACAGCAGACCCATGTCGATGATCCGGTAGCCGTAGTCGGCCTCGTAGCGCAGCTCGATGTTGAACCACTGCTGCGCTCGAGAGATCACGTTCGACGCCTGCCTAGGCGTGACGCCCCAGCGCGTGGCGAGTTCCGCGCGCGACATCGGGTTCGCGCGCAGGGTCGCGACCATGTCAATGATCCGCTCGATCATCGTTGCGGTTGAGCTGCGCTTCACAGCCGCACCTCCGTGTTGCTGTGCGCCTCGAGGAACGCATCCTCGGCGGCGGCGAGTTCCTCGACCACGGCGTCAAACGCCGGCGTGTTGTCGTAATCGGTCTGCTGGAACGCCTCGGACGCGCGCAGCAGGCGACCGGCGACCGGATCGCTGATCTGCCTTGCGGCCGCACACAGAACGCACGGATAGGCGTACCGGGTAGCCGGCGTTTCGAGTCCCTTCGCGACGGTCATCAGGTGCATCTGTCTCTCCTCAAACTTGGCCTGTCATCGTTCGGCAACGTGCCTCGCGTTGACAGGCGCACGGTATGTATGCGTATATCGGGTGTCAATGGGGCGACCTTCAATAATTCCGAAGATTTTTCTCAAAGCCCGTATTCGCGCGGTGTTGTGCTAGGTTCCGGCAGGATGGTCAGCATCACGCAGCACCAGCCCGGATCGTTCACGGTCGAAATGACCTGCGACGATGACACCAGAATCCCCGGCCCCGGCTGGGAGCAATACTTCCTGTTGGTGTCCGACGCACACATCGACAACGCACACGCGGACAGGCAGATGTTCGACAAGCACATGCGCCAGTGCCGCGAGCGCAACGCGAAGTGGCTGTCGAACGGCGACTTTCTCTGTCTTTTGCAGGGGAAGTACGACCTACGCAGCGACACTTCAGCGTGCCGGCCGGAACACCAACGCGGCCGCTATCTCGATGCGGTCATCAGCACGACCGCCGACTACATCGCGCCCCACGCCGACATGGCATTGCTGTTCGCGCCGGGGAACCACGAGACAGCCGTCAAGAAGCGGCACGAGACGGACATGAACGAGCGGCTGGTCGAGGCGTTGCGTCAACGCAGGCCAGCCGATTGCCAAGCCTACGCCGGCAGTTACGCGAACTGGGTTCGGTTCCTCGTGCGCGAGAAGAACCGCCGGCAGCTCGTCGCCTCGAGCGTCGTGATGTACATGCACCACGGCTACGGCGGCGGCGGCCCCGTCACGCGAGGCACGATCCAGACCTCGCGAATGGCGGTGTACCTGCCCGACGCCGACATCATCTGGACGGGACACACGCACGACGAGTGGATCATGCCGATCCAGCGAGCGCGCCTGTCGCCGCACGGACGGCCGTACCTTGACCGCGTGATGCACGTCCGCTCGCCCGGTTACAAGGACGAGTTCAGCGAGCAGAACGG
>JBEILM010000363.1:0-2193 GCA_040379205.1 Gemmatimonas sp. | reverse complement strand
GTAATGGCCACCGGGTCCGGTCTGCAGCCGCAACGCGGCATCAACGTCTCGAACATCACGCCGACCGTCGACCTGCGCACGGGTGAGGCGCAGGTGTGGAACGAGGCGCGCCGCACGTTCGATCGCCTATCCGAGGCGGCCAAGCCTAACCTGATCCGCAGGGCTCAGGAGCGCGGCGCGCGCGAGGGTGCGGAAATCGCCAGTGGGGAGCGCCAGACGCCCGGCCTGATCGACCGCATCCTGACGGGCGGTGACGTGGGCGAGGCGCGCATTCGGGCGCGTGAGGTGTCCTACCTGTCCGAAGTCAGGAACGATGTGGACCGCCGCGAACAGGAGCTGCGCCGCGAGTTCGCGCTGGACCCGGAGGGCTATGAGCGCGCGAGCCGCGAGGCCACGTCCGGGTTCATTCAGGGCGCGTGGAGCGACATGGCCCCGGAGGTCGAGGCTTATGCGCAGCAGGCGTTCACCCGTGGCCGCGATGTTGTGGTCAATGCGCGCACGGCCCGCGACCAGCAGGAGACGGTGCAGGCGCTTGGCGTTCGGATCCAGACGCTGGACGAGCGCCTGATTGCGCTGGCCTCTCAGGGCGGCATCGGCGGCGAGGAGTATCAGGCGCTCTACGGCGAGCGGCTGGCCCTGCAGGATGAGCGCGAGAACAACCCGGCGATCCTGTACTCGCCGGAACAGCGGGCGCTGGACGATGACCGCTTTGACGAGGCGGCGCTAGGGGCCAACGTTAGCCGTCTGGCCATCGAGTCCTACTCGGCCAACGGCGGCGGTCTGCCGGGGCGCGCCGCTGCGCTGCGCCTGCTTGAAGACCAGGTCCTGAACGGCGAGGCGTTCGCCGGCCTTACGCCCGAGCGCCGGCGCCGCGTCTATCAGGACGCCGCGCGTCAGGTTAACGACTTCTACGCCGTCGACCGTGAGGAGGAGCGCGTTCGGCAGGAGGAAGATCGTGAGCTCCGGGCCGCCGAGCGCGATCTGATGGGTGAACTGCAGCTCGACATCCTGCTGGGCGGCGTCAGTGAGGCCGACATCCAGTCCCGCACCGATCTGTCAGATGCGTCCAAGGCGCGCCTGATCGGCGCTGCTCGTGCCCAGGTGCGGCGCGAGCGTGCGGAGGCGCGGGCGATCAGCGCACTGACTGCAGCGGGCGCGCGGGCGAACTACAGCGAGCTAAACGACGGCGCCCGCGCGGGAACTCTGTCCCGGCAAGAGATCGCCGACGCGCTGGCGGCCGGGCAGATCACGCCCGGTCAGGCGCAGACCCTGCGGGTCAACACCGACCGCGCTCTGCGCCCCGTCGTTGATGACGTGATGGCCCCGGTCAGGGACTCCGCCCGGCGCCCCGGCATGTCCATGCGTGGCACGGCGGCGAACATGGCCATTGCCGAGGAGGCTGCGGCTATGTTCGCGCGAGACAACCCTGATGTGGGGCTTGAAGGTCGGCTCGCCGCTGGCCGCGCCATTGCCGAGCGCGTGTTCGGCGGGGCTGGCGCGGGGCGTCCTGCGAATGCGCAGACGGCGAACAATGATCGCAACGCCCAACTTCGTGCGTTGGAGGCCAGGCGCGCTCGGCTCGCTAATGGCGGCCAACCGATGAGCCAGCGCGAATACGACGAGAGCCGCAACGAGATCCTGCATGGAACCTGAACTGATGGATCAAGAGGCGCCCGCCCCGGCCGCGCCGCAGGATCGGCCGACGATCACCATTCGCGGTGAGCAACGCCCGATCATCGGCGTCGCCTCCGAGTTCGTGGGCGCATCTGACAGCGACCTGCAGACTGCTGGTTTCCAGAGGGCGGATAATGGCCAGTGGTACCGTGAGGAAGCGCAGTCTCCGGTCGAGCCCCTGGATACGTTCTACCTGCGCCGTCAGGAGCAGCGCGAGGGCGCGGCGCTGGATCAGGAGGCGGCTGACCTTGAGTCCGCTGTTCAGGCTGGCATCGGCATCACCGACTCGGGCGCGGCGGCGGTTGCGCGTGACGTAGGCACGGGCCTGTTCCTTGAGGGCGGGCAGGCCGTCATCTCGGGCATCAAGGGCGGCGTCAACGCCACGATCGACCTCGTCGATGAGATGGGCGATTGGCTGGAAGAGCGCGTCCCGCTCGGCGGCATCCAGATCACCAACCCCGAGACGGGCGCATTCCAGCCCCGTTACCTGACGCCGGCCCAACTTCAGGCGCAGGGCGG
>JBEILM010000362.1:0-2196 GCA_040379205.1 Gemmatimonas sp. | reverse complement strand
GTCGGCTGAACCCGGCGCGTGGCGCACCGCGCGCGCACCGTACCAGCGCGGAATGATGGACGCGATCGCAGATCCGGCCATCCGCGAAATCTGGTGCATGAAGTCGGCACAGGTCGGCTGGACCGAGATCCTGAACAACGTTATCGGCTACTTCGTTCACCAGGACGCGGCGCCGATGCTGCTGGTACAGCCGACGCTCGAGATGGCGGAGGCGTGGAGCAAGGACCGGCTCGCGCCGATGATCCGCGACACGCCGGCGCTGCGCGACCGCATCGCCGATGCAAGATCGCGCGACTCGGGCAACACGCTGCTGCACAAGAAATTCGCGGGCGGTCACCTCACGGTGGCCGGCGCGAACTCGCCGGCGGGACTGGCCTCGAGGCCGATCCGCATCGTGCTGTTCGATGAGGTCGATCGCTTCCCGTCGAGCGCGGGCGCCGAGGGCGACCCGATCAGCCTCGGCAAGAAACGCTCGACGACCTTCTGGAATCGCAAGATGCTCGCGGGCAGCACGCCGACGATAAAGGGCTCCTCGCGCATCGAGGCCGGTTTCGACTCGAGCGATCAGCGGTACTACTTCGTGCCGTGCCCGCACTGCGACGAAATGCAGCGGCTGGTATGGCCGCAAGTGCGCTGGCCGGATCATCGGCCCGATGAAGCAGTCTACGTATGCGTGGCCTGCGGCGCGGAGATCGTCGAGGCTGACAAGGCCGAGATGCTGCGCCGCGGCGAGTGGCGGGCCTCGAAGCCGACGCGAGACATCGCGGGCTTTCATATCAGCGAGCTCTACTCGCCGTGGTCGACGTGGGCCGACATGGCCGCGTCGTTCCTGAAGGCGAAGCGGCTGCCCGAGACGCTGCAGACGTGGATCAACACGAGCCTCGGCGAGACGTGGGAGGAGAAGGGCGACACGGTTGAGACCGCGGGCCTTGCCGGCCGCCGCGAGTCGTACACCACGAATTCCCTGCCTGCCGGCGTGCTGATGCTGACGGCGGGCACCGACGTTCAGGACGACCGGCTCGAGACCACGGTCTGGGGCTGGGGCGCAGAGGAGGAGGGCTGGCGAGCCGAGCACATCGTGCTCCGCGGCGATCCGGCCTCGGCGCAGCTCTGGGCCGATCACGACGAGATTCTGCGGCGCAGATACCGCACCGACGACGGGCGCGAGCTCGTCATCGAAGCTTGCGCGATCGACTCCGGCGGCCACTACACCGAGCAGGTCTATCGCTACTGCCAGGCGCGCAGGCGTTACCGCGTGTGGGCGGTCAAGGGCATCGGTGGGGCCGGGCGTCTCGCGTGGCCGAAGAAATCCTCGCGGTCTGCGCGGCACCGAATCGAGCTCTGGCCGATCGGCGTCGACACGATCAAGGACTTGATTTACGGGCGCCTGAAGAAGGTGACCGAGCCGGGGCCGGGATACCTGCACTTCGACGCCTCGACCGAGGAGGACTGGCTCGACCAGCTCACCTCCGAGACGGTCGTCTTTCGCGTGGTGCAGGGCCGGCGCATCCGGCAGTGGAAGCCGCGGCGCACGGGCGTGCGGCAGGAGGCGCTCGATTGCACGGTCTACGCCTACGCCGCCTTCGTTGGCCGCGGCGGCGTGAAGCTGATTCAGACGCGAGGCGCGGCGCCGCCTGCAGCGGTCGCAGAGACGGTGCCCGAGGCGCCGGTCGCGACGCAGGAGCCGCCGAAGACCGACCCGCCGCCGGCTCGGCGTCGACAAACCATCGTCCGCCAACAGGGCTGGATGAGCAGATTTAGAGGGTGATGCGTGGCAGAACTTGAGCAAGTGCCGGAGGAGGCGTTCGCGGGCGACACCTGGGCGTGGACGCGCGAGCTCGCCGACTACCCGGCCAGCACGCACACCGCCGCCTACTACTTCGAGCGCGCCGATGACTCGTTTTCGGTCAACGCCACGGCGAGCGGTGACGCTTTCGCGGTGACGGTCGCGAGCGCGACCACGCAGGATCGACGCGAGGGCGCCTTCGACTGGTTCCTCGTCGTCACGAACATCGCGACGTCCGCGCGCACCACGGTTGAGCGCGGAACGCTCATTGTCCACGCCGACCCGGCCGCCGCCGGCGCGAAGGATCGGCGCTCGCTCAACCGCAAGACGCTCGATGCGCTCGAGGCCGTCATGGCGAGCAAGGCGACGAGCGACCAGCTCAACGTCTCGATCGAAGGTCATGCCATCTC
>JBEILM010000361.1:0-2220 GCA_040379205.1 Gemmatimonas sp. | reverse complement strand
CCCACAGGGGGCGGGAACCGGTACCGACCGATTCCCGCCCTCGGCATGCGGTGCGCGAGGACGCGCCGCGCCGGTCAGTACGCCGGGTGCTGTGTCAACTGCGCGGGTCGTGGACGACGCCGATGAAGAGCACCGTGCCGGTGAAGCGCTCACGGATCATGAACACGAACGGACGGTCGAACCCGTAGATCGGGGGTAAGCTTACCGGCATGATGCCGACGGCCGTCGCGCCGCCGGCCCGTGCACCACGCTCGGTCACTGCGATCGATACGCCGTGCTGCACGAAGCCGATCTTCGTCCGGACGTTCGTCACGAGCCGCGGAAACTCCGCCGCATCGCTGAAGGCCTGCGACATGCCGAGCGCCGTCAGATCGCTGTTCAGCTGGCGCGACGCCCGCAGCGTGAAGCGTGGGAGCTCGAGGAACGCCAGCGTCTGCGGCTCAAGCGAGCGCACGACACTCTCCACGAACGCCGTATCCAGACGCTGGATCACGGCATCGACCCCCCCGGTCGTCGGCATCAGCAGCAGCATGCTGTAGGCGCTGTTGCCGAACGGCAGCTCGGCGGCCACGCCGGTGCGGCCGGCGCCCAGGTCGATCGTCGACTTGACGCTGAATCCACCCGTGCGCCGCATCATCGGCGTAGTGACCGGCGCGCCGGATGCCAGCGTGAATGTGCCATCGAGGCGCGTGTTGTTCACGTCGAAACGATCGCGCCAGGCGCCGTCGAAATAGACCGCGTTGACCAGCATCATCTGCAGATCCTCGGGCGGCGCCTGTTCCAGCAGTGTCGGGATCAGGCCGCGGGTGCTGCGCTGGACCCACGTGTTGACCGAGTCGCGCATGAGCGAGGCCGTAGCCACCGACTGCACCGGCGCCGAGAAGAACTCCCGCGCCTCGCGCACGAAGCTGGTATCGGGCACCGCGCTCGTTCGTGTCCAGATGCCGTTGCCGATGGACACCGTGACGGTGGGGTCGAGCGTGGGTAGCAGTGCGAGCAGGCTCCTGTAGGCGGCGTTGATTTCCGCGCGCGACCGCCCGCCCCACCCGAGGACCTGCTGCATCTGGGTGAACGTGGTCCCGGCCGCGCCGTTCATGGTCATGCCGAGGGCCACCTGCACACTCAGCGGCGAGAGCAGGAGGTTGCGTTGCTGGCCGGAAGCCGGGCTGGCGGCTGCGGCCTGCCTGAGCAGGTTGTAGGCGAACACGTTGACGCCGGCCACGCCCTGCTGCTCCGTGGCGGTGAGCGTGCGCGGGAGGGCCGTCAGCGAGTCGGCCTTGCCGGCCGGTTCCGGGCCGGCCGCCGACCCGTCGCCGCACGCTGCCGCGGCGCTCAGCAACGTCACGGCGGCCAGATACCGCCAATGGGGGGGCCGACCGACGGCCGCATGGATTGTCCGGGATATCGTCATGATGAAAGCGGGTGAGGAGTGACCCTGCAGGCGACCAACCGGCGCGCCGCGTTTCCTTGCTGCTCTACCCGGTCGCCATCGCTGGCGTCACCGAAAGATCCCGATGGCGCCCGCACCGGGACGTGAACGCGCCAGCGAGCCGTGTCATCCACCGGTCACGAACCGAACGTCCCGTCGGGCCGGACCGGCCCTGCCCTACACAGCGATCAGGTGAACCCCGATGGGCGGGCGCCGGAGTTCCGGCATCTTCACGGGGTGTCCTCATTGCTCCGCCTCCGTCCCCGCTTCGCCGCTGCCGCCATGCTCGCGCTCACCATCGGCTGTACGCCGCTCACCGACCGCTTCGACGAGGCGGTGGCGACCGCGGCGGCGAGTCAGCCCGACACACCGCCAACGGTCGTCACCGAGGCCGATCTCACCCCCCTCCCCGCACCGGTCGGCCGTTGGCTGCGCCGCGTGGGCGTGGTTGGCCGGCCGCGCGTGCGCAACTTCGTGGTGGACATGCACGCCCAGCTCAATCGCGGCCCCGACGAACCGTGGATGGAGACACCGGTCCTGCAGGTGAGCTTCGTCGCCAACCCCACGCGCCTCTTCCTGCTGCGCACGCGCATGAAGGGGCTGCCGGTAACGGGGCTGCACGCCTACACGGACGATGGCGCGCGCATGCAGATCCGCGTGGCCGGGCTGGTGGACATGGTGGACGAATCGGGGGACGCGTTCACGCGCGCCGAAACCGTCACCATGCTCAACGACGTCTGCATCATGGCGCCGGGGGCACTGCTCGACGAGCGCTTCACCTGGCGCGCACT
>JBEILM010000360.1:0-2230 GCA_040379205.1 Gemmatimonas sp. | reverse complement strand
GCACGATCATGTCCACATTGACCCCCGCTTCGGACAGCGGCCCGAAGATCGCGGCGGCGATGCCGGGGCGGTCCTGCACCTTGACCAGGGTCATCTTCGCCTCATCCCGCGAATAGGCGACACCAGAGACAACTTTTGATTCCATGATTTCATCCTCGTCGCAGACCAGGGTTCCCGAATCCTCATCCGTATCCTCGAACGAAGACAGCACGCGCAGGCGCACCTTGTAGCGCATCGCCAGTTCGACCGACCGGGTTTGCAGCACCTTGGCCCCCAGCGAGGCCAGTTCCAGCATTTCCTCGAACGCGATCTTTTCCAGCCTGCGCGCCTTGGCGGTGATGCGCGGGTCGGTGGTGTAGATGCCATCAACGTCCGTATAGATGTCGCAGCGTTCCGCATCGAAGGCGGCGGCAAAGGCCACGGCGGTGGTATCGGACCCGCCGCGCCCCAGCGTGGTGATCCGGTGTTCGGCACTGACGCCCTGAAACCCGGCCACCACCGCCACGCGGAAGCCTTCGGCGAACTTCGCATCGATATTGGCGCGCGGAATCTCCGTGAACCGGGCCGAGGAATGGGCCGAGGTGGTCAGGATCGGCACCTGCCAGCCCTGCCAGGACCGGGCGGGCACATCCATTTCCTGCAAGGTCAGCGCCATCAGCCCCGCCGTGACGTTTTCGCCGGACGAGACCACGGCATCATATTCGCGCGCGTCAAACAGCGGCGAGGTTTGCTCGACCCAGCCCACCAGCTCGTTGGTCTTGCCGGACATGGCCGAGACGATGACGATCACGTCATAGCCGCGCTCAACCTCGCGTTTGACCTTGGTCGCGGCGTTCTTGATGCGCGCAAGGTCGGCCACCGAAGTGCCGCCGAATTTCATGACCAGAAGCGGCACTGCCCGTCTCCTTCACCGCCCGCGCAAAACCGCCCGCTTCTTAAGCGGGGCGGGCAAGCGGCGCAAGCGGAATGGGCAGGGGTGACAGGGCAATCGGGTGAAGGAATGGTGACAGGGGTCTGAGTTTCTGACTCAGTGATCTTCGAGAGGGTTTTTTCGAGGAGATCCGGGATGGAGCTTGAAGGTTCGGCCATGGCTTCGGTGGTTGAGACGACGGTTTTTCTTTCATTTTTCAGTGATATGCCGGATCACCGGCAGGCTGGGAAAGTGGCTTATCCTTTGGATGAGGTTCTGCTGCTGGCGCTTTTCGCCGTTCTGGCGGGGGCCGAGGGCTTCACCGACATCGCCCGGTTCGGTGTGCGCAAGCTGGCGTTTCTGCGTCGCTTCCGCCCCTTCGCCCAAGGCACTCCCTCGCACGACCATCTGGGCGACCTCTTTGCCGCGCTGGACGCCAAGGCCTTCCAGCGGTGCTTCGTGGCCTGGGTTGCCTCGCTCACCGGCGCGCCGCCCGAGTTGATCGCCATCGACGGCAAGACCTCGCGGCGCAGCGGTCGCAAGGGGGGCCATGATGCTCTCCACCTGGTCTCGGCCTTCGCCGCGCGCGAGCGGCTCGTGCTCGCCCAGACCAAGACCAGCGCGAAGTCCAACGAGATCACCGCCATCCCCGCGCTGCTCGACCTGCTTTCGCTGGAGGGCGCTCTGGTCTCGATCGATGCCATGGGCTGCCAGCGCGCGGTGGCCCAGAAGGTTCTCGACAAAGGCGGCGACTATCTCCTGGGGCTCAAAGGCAACCAAGGGGCCCTGCGCGCCGATGCGCAACTCTTTGTTGAAGAACAGGAAAGCTGTGAGTGGCGCGATGTGCGCACCACCTTTCACCAAAGCGTCGACGCCGATCACGGACGCATCGAGACGCGAAGGGCGCGGGTCCTGCATGACCTCGGCTGGCTACAGGAGCGCCACGCCTGGCCCGGCCTGCGCGCCCTTCTTGTCATCGACGCCACCCGCGAGGCCGGCGGCCGGATCGAGCGGGAGCGGCGCTTCTACATCACCTCGTCGCCGCTTGCCGCCGACCGGCTCGGCCCCCTGGCACGGGCGCATTGGGCCATCGAAAACAGCCTCCACTGGGTCATGGACATGAGCTTCAAAGACGACGAAACCAGAGTTCGCACAGGTCAGGCCCCGGAAAACTTCGCAACCCTCAGACACATGGCCGCCAACTTGGCCCGCAGAGCACCGGGCCGCGATTCCATAAGACTGAAACTCAAAACCGCCGCATGGGACGACGCCTATCTCGCCAACCTGATCACCACATGACCCCTTCACCCGATTCCCCTG
>JBEILM010000359.1:0-2234 GCA_040379205.1 Gemmatimonas sp. | reverse complement strand
CTCCGTCTGCGGACACCGTGCCCACATCGTGCTGCGCACATCCCGCCGCCACGCCGCCTGTACCAACCGCAGCGCCTCACCCGGCGCGTAGCCGGGCCGCACCAGGTGCAGCGCCAATATGGTCCCCGTGCGCCCCACGCCACTCCGGCGGTGCAGGTGGACAGTCTCCCCGTTGGCCAACGCGGCATCGATCACGTCGAGCACCTGCTCCACCTGCGCCCGCGACCGTGGCACCTGCACGGCGGGAATGGGGACGTTGACGTACGCCACTGAGAGTCCATCACGCACCACACCCCGCAGGCGCCGGTCGTAAGGCGACACGACGTTCTCCCGATCGCGCTCGGTGAGATCCACGAACGTGGTTGCGCCGGCCGCGAGCAAGGCGGCCAGGCGCGCACCGTGCGCCCACGAATCGCCACCGGGACATGGGTGCTCACCTCCCAGCAGTCTCCGATGCACCACCGTGAACGACCGCGGTGGCGCCACCGGCGCGGTCGCCCGGCCCGCCCGCCTCGTGTCACGCCCCATGCTGAAGTGGTGCTCCGCTCACCGCACTACCGTGAACCCCACGATGGCCCCCGTCTCGTCGATCATGAACGCACAGGTGGCGTCCATCGGGAGCGAGCGGTTCCGAGCCGGGTCGTACACCCGCTGTTGCAATTTCCGGTGCACAGCGAACCACTCGTAGGTGGGGCCAGCAGCACCACGAAGGCACAGCTGGAGCGACACCGGCCGTCTCCCGACGCGGTGCCCCGGCGGAGGCGGGGGCAACTGTACATCATGAATGCTGCCGATGATCTGACTCGGCACCGAGGGTTTTGGCGACATGCCTGAACGTCAGCGCTTGGGCAACAGCAACGGCGCCACCGGTGGCGCGCTGAACGGCCCATACGTACTGCCACCGTACCCATCGATCGTGCCCCGCGTGCCCTGGTTGTCGCGGTAGATCGCGGTGCTGCCGTACGGCGTGTCGTACCGGTCCACCGTGGCGCGGCGGCCGGTGTTGTCGCGGTAGTAGGTGGTGGTGGTGCTGCCCGCGGCGCCGGCCACGCCGCCGTACGTTTCGGCCGTGCCGCGCACGCCGGTGTTCGCGCGGTAGTACGACGTGCTACCGTACTCCTCGATCGTGCTGCGATAGCCGGTGTTGTCGCGTGTGTACACCGTGTTGCCGATCCGCTCGGATGTGCTGCGCACGCCGTTGCTGCAGCGCGTGCTGGTGGTGGTGCCGTACGTGTCGGCGGTGCAGCGCACGGTTTGCTGGGCCGCCAGCGGCGTGGCGATGACGGCCGCAACCAGCAGGAGTCGCAAGGGAAGTCGGTGCATGGTCAGCTCCTGGCAACGGGTGAGGGTCGGCGGTCCCGCCGGTGATGCGGGAATCCGGTCAACGCGCCAACGATCGCACCGGGGTCTGACAGCCCGGGCGCCGCCACGGACTGCCGGTTCGGCCCGATCATGTCGATATCTGACCGTTCGTTCGACACATGGGCCTCGTCATGTAGACGGCATCGACACATCGGCCTACTCCCCACGCCGCACATCCCACCGCCACGCTGCCTCCAACGCCTGCGCCACCGGCGGCGCGAAGGGCACCGCGTCACGAGGGCCGGCCAGGCGCCGGGTGACCCACCAGCGCAGCCGTTCGCGGTAGCCGCGCACCGGCAGCCAGGGGCTGATGTACCACCTCGCGGCGCCCCTCGCCAACGAGGTTCTGCACCACCGCGGCCGTGGGGCACCAGTCGGCCACGCGCGACGTTGGACGGAAGGCCAGACCACGCCGGTGTCGAAACGGAATGAGCCCGATTAGTGGACCCTCATGGCCGCCTCCGCGCACAGCGTGCGCGAAACACACATGCCGAGGTCACCCTCGGCGCACCACACTGCACACTCCAATGAGCCAACGGCATGCGTCCTCGCAGACGAAAAATGCCGGTGACCCAGGATGGGTCGCCGGCGCTCGCCGCTGCGACTTAGACGGAATGGACGGAGCCGCGCTCCGGTGTGCGGCCCGTCAAGCCTGGGAAATCGCCGCATACTATGAAGATAACGGCTGGACTGACAGCCGCGTGTGCCACGCGTAGCATAGCCCGTTGCAAAGCGCATGGATCCATGTTATCCATGGATCCATGGAAAAACTGCAGATCCTCTTTCCCGAGCCGCAGCTGGCCCGCTTGCGGCAGGCGGCCAAGGTCATGGATCGCCCGGTCAGCGAGCTGGTGCGCGCCGCTGTCGATGCG
>JBEILM010000358.1:0-2252 GCA_040379205.1 Gemmatimonas sp. | reverse complement strand
TCGGTGAGCTGCTCCACGTACCAGCTGCCAGCGAGCGGATCGACCGTCTGGGCCACGCCCGATTCATAGCCAACGATCTGCTGCGTGCGCAGCGCCAGCGTGGCCGCCTCAGCGGTGGGCAGCGCCAGCGCTTCGTCGTAGCCGTTGGTGTGCAGCGACTGCGTTCCGCCGAGCGTCGCGGCCAGCGCCTGCACGGTGACGCGTACGACGTTGTTGAGCGGCTGCTGCGCCTGCAGCGTCACGCCGCCCGTCTGGGTGTGAAAACGCAAACGGCAGCTGGCATCGCTGGCGCCGAAGCGTTCGCGCATGAGCCGCGCCCACAGTCGGCGGGCGGCGCGGAACTTCGCGACCTCTTCGAACAGGTCGTTGTGCGCCGCGAAGAAGAACGACAGACGAGGCGCGAATGCATCCACCGGCAGCCCCGCGTTGACCGCCTGCGTCACGTACTCCAGCGCGTCGGCAAAGGTGAACGCCACCTCCTGCACCGCCGTCGCACCCGCCTCGCGAATGTGATAGCCGCTGATGGAAATGGGATTCCACTGCGGCACTTCGGCGGCGCAGAAGCGGAACATCTCCGCCGTGAGCGCCAGCGATGGCGCCGGCGGATAGATGTACGTGCCGCGCGCGATGTACTCCTTGAGAATGTCGTTCTGCACCGTCCCCGACAGCGCCGCCCGGGGAATGCCGCGCTCTTCGGCCACCACGATGTACATCGCCAGCAGCGTCGAGGCCGTGGCATTGATGGTCATGCTCGTGGAGACCTTGTCGAGCGGAATGCCGTGGAGCAGCGTGTGCATGTCGTCGACGGTGTCGATGGCGACGCCCACGCGGCCGACCTCGCCGAGTGCGCGCGGCGAACTCGAGTCGATGCCCATCTGGGTGGGCAGGTCGAATGCCACGGAGAGTCCCGTCTGGCCGGCGTCGAGCAGCAGCTTGAAGCGCTCGTTGGTGGCCTGCGCGGTGCCGAAGCCCGCGTACTGCCGCATCGTCCACAGGCGGCCGCGGTACATGGTGGCCTGCACGCCGCGCGTGTACGGGTACTGCCCCGGATCGCCGAGATCGCGGGCGTAGTCGGTCGTCACGTCGGTCGGCCGTACCACGGCCGGCACGGGAATGCCAGAGGGGGAAAGTCGTTCGCTCATGCCGCGGAATCTAGCAGCGCGGCTTGCTGCTTCCGAGCACATGGGGGCCCCTGAGACGACGGACTCACCCGATTGCGCAGAGATATGGAGGCCTGGAGGCAACGACCTCGCGCGCTTGGTTTGGTTCCCATTTGAAATTGGGAAAGCCGCCAACCCGGCCGCGTCGTTGCCTCCCCGCCTCTGCGTGATCGGGTACGTCTGTAGTCTCTCGCGCAACCTGACCGTCGGCCCGGAGCAGCCCTGCCCCTCGCGACGCAGTGCGTACCCGCCGTTCAGCCCGCTGCGGCCGGGGCCGAGGCGGCCGCGCGCCCGCCGTGCCGCCGCTCGGGAATGCCGGGCGCCACGAACTTGGGGAGCGGGAACTCGTTCACCAGCTCCACCTCGGCCTTGCTGCCGATGTAGAGCGGCGTGCGCTGGTGAAGCTCCGACGGCTCCACGTCGAGGATGCTGCCGTAGCCATCGGTCGCGAGCCCGCCCGCCTGTTCGGCGATGAACGCCAGCGGGTTGGCCTCGTACAGCAGGCGCAGCTTGCCGCGAGCCGCCTTCTCGTTGGCGGGATAGCAGAACACCCCACCGCCGAGCAGGTTGCGATGGAAGTCGGCGACGAGGGAGCCGACGTAACGCACGTTGAGCGCCTTCTTCTGGCCATCGAGGCCGCGATACCGACGCATCAGGGCGCGAGTGGGTTCGGGCCAGTCCTGCTCGTACGCATCGTTCACCGACAGATAGCGCGCCCGCTCGGGGATGCGGATGTTGGGGTGCGACAGCAGGAACTCGCCGATCGACGGATCGAGCGTGAAGCCGTGGGCGCCCTGTCCGGTGGTATACACCATCATCGTGCTGGAGCCGTACAGGATATACCCCGCCGCCACCTGTCGACGCCCCGGCTGAAGCAGGTCCTCCATTTCGCCGCGCGTGCCGCGCGTGATCTTGCGGAACACCGAGAAGATCGTACCGACCGGCACGTTCACGTCGATGTTCGACGAGCCATCGAGCGGATCGAAGAGCAGCACATACTTGCCGCTGCGGAACCCTTCGGGAATCTGGATGATGTCCGGCTCTTCCTCGGAAGCCATCGCGCACAGACGTCCACCGTGGTCGAACGCCTTG
>JBEILM010000357.1:0-2256 GCA_040379205.1 Gemmatimonas sp. | reverse complement strand
GTAAACAACACACGTCCTCGCCGGACACGGGCTGATCCCCCGTAGCGCGGGGGGAGGGGGTCGAGCCCCTCCCCTCACGCGTCTCCCCGGCGGTGGAAGGCGAGACACGATGGACATGCGACAGGCGGCGCTCCAATGCGCCGCGGCGGGGTTGCGCGTGCATCCCCTCTACATGGTCGACGAGCGCCTACAGTGCTCGTGCTGGAAGGGCGCCGAGTGCCCGGAGAAGCAACGCGGCAAGCATCCGCGTCTCGGCGCGTGGCAGACGGCGGCGACGGCGGACGTTGAGCAGGTCGCGCGATGGTGGGCCGAGTGGCCCGAGGCGGGCATCGGCATCGCGACGGGGCGCGGCTCGCGCATGTGGGTGCTCGACTGCGACGGTGACGAGGCCCTCGCGTGGTATCGCGACAGGTGCCGTGAGCACGGGCTCGTGCGAACCGTCGGCGTCCGGACGGGGCGCGGGCGTCACTTCTGGTTCGAGTGGCCGACGGCCGACGGCGTGAACATCCGCAACGCGCAAGGCATCGTGCCCGGCGTCGATGTCCGCGGCGAGGGAGGCTACGTCATCGGGCCGCCGACTCGGCACCGGAGCGGAGCCCGATACGAGCTCCTGACGAGCGGTGCCTACGGCGAGGTGCCGCGCCAGGCGCCCGCGTGGTTGCTCGAGCTGGTCAAGGAGAAGCCGAAGCCGCCGCCGCCTCGTGTCGTGGACGTGCCCCGGCGCACGGCGTGGACGGCGAAGGCGGCAGATGACGAGCTCGCGCGCCGCTTGCGCCTTGACCCCATCGCCCGCGACACCCTCGCGCGCCAGCTCGGCGCGGCCGTCGTGTCCGGGTTCGCGCGAAAGGTGCGGTGCCCGAAGTGCGCCGACACGTCTGTATGGTGGGTGATCGAGGGCACGGGCTACGCCAAGTGCTCGCACCTCAACTCGTGCGGCTGGGCCGAGCCGCTTACCTCTCTCCTCGGGTGAACAGCATGGACGAAAACACACCGCAGAAGCCGACGAAGGCGGCGCTTCGCGCTGCTCTCTCCATCGCCGAGCCGCCCGACGACGACCCGTTCGACCTCGGACTTGAGCGGATGCCGCCGCGATACGTGAACGGGCACATCATCCCCTCGAAGCCTCGCGCGACGCTTCGCAATCTCGATCGCATCCTCCGCGGCGACCCCGTGTTTGCGGGCGCCATCCGCTGGAACGACATGGCCGCGCACATCGAGTGGAACGGGAGGCCGATCGAGGACTACCGGGTGACGGAGCTTGCCCTCGCCATCGCCGAGCGGCACGAGGTGGAGTTCGCGATGTCCGACCTTCACGGCATGGTGGAGCTCGTCGCGCGCGAGCACAGCTACCACCCCGTGCGCGAGTGGCTCGACGGCCTCACGTGGGACGGCACCGAGCGCCTCGACGGGTGGCTCACGCGGTGGCTGCGCGTGGACGATTCGCCCCTCGTTCGCGAGTACGCGCGGCGGTTCTGCATAGGCGCCATCGCGCGCGTGATGCAGCCGGGCTGCAAGCTCGACACGGCCCTCGTTCTTCACGGCGTTCAGAGCGCCGGCAAGTCGTCGTTCTGTGCGGCGTTCTCGCACCGGGAGGACTGGTTCTCCGACACGAAGCTTGAATGGGACAGCAAGGACCGCTTCCAGCAGATCCAGGGCGTATGGCTCTACGAGATGGGGGAGCTGTCGGGCATGGGCAAGGCCGACACCAACAGCGTCAAGAACTTCCTCTCGTCGCAGGTCGACAAGTTCCGGCCGTCGCACGCGCGCCACGTGGTGCGGCGCCCGCGTCAGTGCGCCTTCATCGGCACCACGAACGACAAAGACTGCCTCTCCGACCCGACGGGCGACCGGCGGTTCTGGGTCGTCACCACGCGTCTGGAGCGGATGGGGATTGACCTTGACCTCGTTCGCGCCGAGCACGAACAGGTGTGGGCCGAGGCCGTCGCCGCCTATCGGGCTGGCGAACGGTGGCACCTCTCGCGCGAGCTCGACGGCGCGCGCCACGAGGCGAACGCGGCCTATCGGCGTGAAGATCCCCTGACCCAGAGCCTCGCGACGTTCGCCGAGACGCAGTCCTTCTTCACGGTCGGCGAGTTCTGGGAGCACCTCGAGCTACCCCTGACGCAGCTCACGGCCGCCGTCGTCTCTCGCATCGGCCTCATCATGGCCGAGATCGACAGCCACGAGCACGTGCAGGTGCGCCGAGGAGGCGCCCGCGTTCGAGGCTACCGTCGGAAGGAGCGGCCCGTCACACCC
>JBEILM010000356.1:0-2262 GCA_040379205.1 Gemmatimonas sp. | reverse complement strand
CGCCTATCTCTGAGCATCCCAGGCCCATGACCGCGCCCGGCGTTCGCGAAGAAACGACGGTGGTGCTGCGCTACAAGGCGAACGGCAGCGCCGGGATGACCGATACGTCATTGGTGCGAGCCTGCGGCGTTATCGGACGCCGTGGTGCGAGCCCGTCTCCGAGCATGGTCCGCAGGTCGTCGGCGACAGTGGTGAGCGGCGTCAGCCGCATCCCGTTCAAGAGATCGAGTCGTGATCGACGCCTTGCATGGCGCTGCCGTTCATCAACGATGGTGAGGTACGGTATGACGATGCGCAAGCGAGAAGACGAGGTTTTCCCGAACGCGGCGGGAGTCGACATCGGGGCGTCCAGCCACTGGGTAGCGGTGCCCAGGCACTTGGCCGACAGCGCCGGCTGCGATCCGGTGCGCGAGGTCGGGGCGATGACCGCGGACCTGCAAGCGCTGGCTGCTTGGCTGGTGAGCTTGGGGGTGGACACGGTAGCGGTGGAGTCCACCGGCGTGTATTGGATCCCGGTGTTCGAGGTGCTGGAGCAGCACGGACTGAAGGTCTGGCTGGTCGACGCGCGGCAGTTGAAGTACGTGCCCGGGCGCAAGAGCGACGTGCAGGACTGCCAGTGGCTGCAGAGGTTGATGAGCCTGGGGCTGCTGCGCGCGGCCTGGCGTCCCGGCGCCGAGGTGTGCGTGCTGCGCGCCGTGGCGCGCCAGCGCGAGGCGCTGCTGAGGGAGCAGGCCCGCTGGGTGCAGCGCATGCAAAAGGCGCTGGTGCAGATGAACATCCAGCTCACCGAGGTGCTGACCGATGTGATGGGTATGACCGGGCAGGCCATCGTGCGCGACATCGTCGCGGGCGAGCGCGACCCGGTGCGGCTGGCCCGCCACCGCCAGCGCCGCGTCAAGGCCAGTCAGCCCGAGATCATCCGGGCGCTGCAAGGCAACTGGCGCGAGGAGCACCTGTTCGTGCTCGGGCAGTCGCTGGCGATGTACGACGACATCGGGCGGCACCTGGCCGACTGCGACGCGCGGCTGGACGGACTGCTCGAGGCGCGGGCGCGGACCCAGATCGACCTGGGCAAGCTGCCCCGGGCGGGCAGCAAGACGCGCATGGAACACGACGTGCGCCAGCGGCTGGCCAATTGGGCGGGCGTGGACCTCACCCGCATCAATGGCCTGGGGGTGACGGTGGTGATGAAGCTGCTCACCGAGATCGGGCCAGACGTCAGCCGCTTCGCCAGTGTCAAGCACTTCTGCTCCTGGCTCGGGTTGTGCCCGGGCACCAAGATCAGCGGCGGCAAGGTGCTGTCCTCAGGGACCAAGCGCTCGGCCAACCGGGCGCGCCAGGCGCTGAAGCTGGCCGCGCAGAGCCTGTGGCGAAGCGAGTCGGCGCTCGGGGCCTTCTACCGCCGCTTGTCATCCCGCATGGACAAGCCCAAGGCCAACACCGCGGCTGCGCACAAGCCGGCCCGGATGGTGTACTTCATGCTCACCCGCGGCGAAGCCTTCGTCGACCAGGGACAGCAGCGCTACGAAGAGCAGCAGCGCCAGCGCAGCATCGCTGCCCTCAAGCGCCGCGCTGCCTCGCTGGGCTTCCAGATCAACCCCGTGCCGACGGCCGCATGAAGTCAGCCGTCTTCAGTTCTGTTTCTTAGGAGACGCCGCCAGCGGGCCTGGCATGCAACAGGCCCCGGTCGCCGGGCCTTTTCGTCGCAATGCCGTCACGGCGGGGCCTCACACTGACTGCTTCGACAGGCGCGAACCGGCCGCACGAATGGGCGGAAGCACGGAACCCGTCACCGGCGCCTGATCGGAACCTTTGCGTCACGGCGCCTGCGGCGGCGTGGTCCAGCCCCGCCGCCCCGCCATCGCCGCCGCCGCGCGGGGGCTTACGCGCGCGCTTGAACATCGGCGTCCGCCGCCGTTAGAATTCGCCGACCGATCGGTCGAGGAATGGCGCGGGGCCGTTCCACCGCGTCGGGCCGAGCGAGGGCGGCGCCCATGTCCCAATCGATCCCGGCGGATGCTCCGCCCGTGCTGGTCGCGACGCAGGACGCGGTGTGCACCATCACGCTCAACCGGCCGGCGTCGCTGAACAGCTTCACCGCCGCGATGCACGCGCTGCTGCTGCCCGCGCTGGACGCGGCGGCTGCCGACCCGGCCGTGCGCTGTGTCGTGGTCACCGGGGCGGGGCGCGGCTTCTGCGCCGGCCAGGACCTGGCCGACCCGGCGATGGCCGGCCCCGACGTCGATGTCGGGCGGGTCGTCG
>JBEILM010000355.1:0-2264 GCA_040379205.1 Gemmatimonas sp. | reverse complement strand
CGCGTTACTCGCGTTTACCGCTGGCTGCGGGCAAAAAAGGGGGCATGCACCGCACGCCCAAAAAAGAACCCGAGCGGGCATCCCTGCCCTGCGCTCGACTGCGCGTTCTGCTCGGGGGAAACACTCAGGCGGCCTCGTTCGTCGGCTGGATCGAATCGACAAGCGCGAGCTTTCCGGCGTCGAGCAGCGGGTCGGCGCTCGCCATGCGGAGCGCCATGCGGCGGCCGATGCCGCGCGATCCGTTGCAGACGGCGGCGATAGTCGAGTAGGGGATCGCGAGCCGCTTGGCGACTCCGACAGGGCCGCCGTTCTGTTCGACGTATGCCGTCCAGTAGTCGCGGGGGTTCGTCATGTCTACACCTAACGTGTTGGGCTATACGTTCGGCATAGTACACGCTTCGGGCAGTAGTGCAAGCGCCGCC
This sequence comes from Gemmatimonas sp., assembly GCA_040379205.1. Taxonomy (GTDB): domain Bacteria; phylum Gemmatimonadota; class Gemmatimonadetes; order Gemmatimonadales; family Gemmatimonadaceae; genus Gemmatimonas. The sequence continues at coordinate 1,842 of JBEILM010000355.1, read as the reverse complement.
GGAAGGAAAATTTCAAGCCCCCTTCACAGTCGGTCGCAGCCCATGAGCCAGATCGCCCGCAATCTCAATGCCCTGCGAGACAAGCTAGGCCTGACCGTCCCCGACGTTCATCGGGCGTTGGAATCTCGCGGCGTCGAGGTGGCAGAGTCCACCGTCTATAGCTGGTTCAACGGATCGAGGGGCGTGCGGAAAATGGAGCACTTGAAGGCGCTTTGCGCGATTCTTCAGACGGACTTGAACGCGCTAGGCGGCGACGAGATCGAAGTCGCCGAGGGCGCTGTGCCCGTCACGATTGCGCGCGAGCTGTCCGCACTCGACGAGGCCAGCCAGCAGCTCGTCCTGGCGCTCGTCCGCTCCCTCGCCAAGCCTAGAGCCTGAATAGACCATAAACGGCCGCCACGTTTCGGGTAGTTTCGTGCAGAGACTACACATTTCGTATTGACTGGCCACTACACCTAGCGCATAGTCACTCCATCGCCGGCACGGGGCCGGCAGGGAGAGGGATGTGACCGACAGCACCGCCAGCGAGACGCCGAGCGCGCCGCTGATCGCCTACAAGGCGTTCGACAAAGACCTGAAGTGCCGCGACTTCCAGTTCGAGGTCGGCAAGACCTACGAGCACACCGGCCCGGTCAAAGCTTGCAGCAGCGGATTCCACGCCTGCCTGCGTCCGCTCGACGTGCTGGCCTACTACCCGCCGACCTCGCGCTTCGCGGTCGTTGAGGTGGCCGGCGAAGTCAGCACGGACGACGAAGGTTCAAAGATCGCGGCGGCGAAGCTCACGGTGAAGGCTGAAATCGGCCTGCCGGAGATCATCACCAAAACGGTCGAGCGGGTCATCGCGCAGTGCAAGCCCACCGAAGGTGCCAGCAACTCGGGCGCTCGCGGCGCTGCCAGCAACTCGGGCTACTACGGCGCTGCCAGCAACTCGGGCGCTCGCGGCGCTGCCAGCAACTCGGGCGCGTATGGTGTCGCGGCCTCATACGGCCTAGAAGGTCGCGTGTCTGGCGTCGAAGGCTCTGCTCTGTTTCTCGTTGAGCGCAATGACGACTGGTCAATCAAGGCTGTGTGGTCGGGCATCGTCGGCAAGAAGAAGATCAAGCCGAACACTTGGTACGCACTGCTCGACGGCAAGCCGGTGGAGGTGTCGCAATGAACATGCGCCACCTTGACCTGCCCTACGGCAACGGCCTGCGCGGAATGACGCGCGACACCTGGCGGAACGACGTCCGCCGCTACCTCGACGCAAAGCGCGCGTGGGAAGCCGCGACCGACGCGATGCACAAGGCCCACCTTCGCGAGGTGATGGGCGCCGCCCGCACCTGCCTGCCGCGCCAGAAGGTGCCGGCATGAGCGCCCCGAAGTACGACCGCAGCCTGCTCGGCGATGCGATCTATTGGGACGGCGCGAGCGAGGCGATCTGCGCCGCCCTGAATGCCGGCGACCTGATGGAAGTGGGGCGGCTGGTGAAGCACTACGCCGACCTGAGCCACGCCGACGAGGTGGCGTTCGACGCCGAGCGTGTGGAGTTGGGCCTCACGCCCCGCCTCGCGGTCGTGCCGGTCGTCAGCATGTACGCGGTGCACCCGATCTTCGAGCAGGTGCTGGGCGACTTCCGTCGCACGCTCGCCGCGCCGGAGGCGAAGTCGTGATCCGCCCTGTCCCTCTCGCGCTGCTGCGGGCGGTGAGCGACCGCGCCAAGGGCGCCGGCGTCCCGGTCGACCACATCCTCGCCAGACGCGCCAAGGGCGCCGCGATCCGCGCTTATACGTTGAACCGCGCGAGTTACGTAGACGCGCTTTCGGCGGCCCATGCGGTTCTCGGCGGTGTTCCTCTGCCGAT
>JBEILM010000354.1:0-2265 GCA_040379205.1 Gemmatimonas sp. | reverse complement strand
CTTCCGGCCGCCGCGTGGCTACTTCTACGCCATGTTCGCGGTCAGAGTGGACTCGCTGTCGGGGCGGCCGCTCGATACGCTGTACCTCGGCGAGCGCACCGGCCCGGCGCCGGAGCGGGTGTCGATGTTCAACGCCGACACCGATGCCTCGCTCACGCGCAACAACGTGATCGTGGCAAAGAAGCAGCGCATCCGGCTCGACACGCTGCCGGCCCAGAAGCTTGGCCCGGCGGAACGGCCGCTCAAGGAGTACGGGTTCGTGAACGTGGTGCTGCAGAACAAGGCGGCCCCGCTCAACCGCATGGGGGCAGCCATCATCATGCAGGCCACGCTGCCGCCGAGCATTCGCGGGCGGTAAACGCCGAGAGGTGCTGCAGCGCAACGGGCCCGGCTCTTTCGAGAGAGCAGGGCCCGTCTTGCGTTCACTGGTGGATGCTCTTTGCGCGGTGCTCCGCGTTCGGAGTGCTCCGCTCCGCCTTCTCGCTATCGTACAGCGACGTGGCTACCGTACCCGCACCAACTCGTTGCGACCCCGGTCCCCGACCCACACCACACCGCTGTCGGCCTTGACCAGGGTGACAAACGGGAATTGCCGGCTCGAGTCGATGATCCGCAGCGTTGGCTCGATCGCCACGCGGAACAGACCGTCCACCCCACCCGCCACGTACAGCACGTCGCCCGCAAAGTCGGCATCGAACACGAACCGGGGTTCACCGGCCAACCGTAATGGCGCAATCACGCCGCCCTGTTGGGCACTGGTGAGCGACGCACGAGGCCACGCCATGAGACCGGCCTCACCGAGCGCGACCGCGAGGTGGGTGGCTGACAGGGCGATGCGCCGGCCGGCGGCCGGGAGCGGCAGCGTGATCCCCGCCTCGAGCCCGTCGGCTGATTCGCGCACACGGACGAGCTGCGAGTCGGTCGCGACCCACCACGAACCGCCGAGGGAGTCCCACACCACGGCCGTTACCGGTGTGCGCAGGTCGAGCGAGTCTCTGGCGGCAGAGTCGCCGCGCACCAGGTGCAGGATCGTTCCGGTGGCGCTGAGCAGCGAGGCCGACGACGCCCCGAGCGCGGTGACGGCGCCGTCGGCGACGCGGCGGGCCGGCCCCGTTTCGACGGGCGCTTCCCAGAGCGCCGTGGCCGTGCCGATGGCCAGACTGCCGCGTGCGGGCACGAAGGCGACCTGACGGATACCCCGGAGCCCCGCGGCGCGGCGCGCCAGCGCCCGTGGAGTCGCCGTGGCCGACACCAGCTGCACCCCGCTGTCGCTGGCCACCACCACCAGCGTATCGCGCACGTCCAGGTAGGTGGGCGCTGCCAGCAGGGCGGCGGCGGTGGACGCGTACTTCACGGCTTCGCCGCTGCGCGGCGTGAGCGCGATGCGCTGCATCTCGAGTTCGCGTCCCAGAAAGAGCCCGGCCACCGCGCCACTCAGCGTGAGATACGGCAACGCACACTGGAGTGGCCGGCAGTCGCCGCCACGCCGACCTTCCTCGCTCACGGACCAGTACCCGAGGGCGAGCGCCGCGCCCGAGGCGGCGCCGATGGCGCTGTAGCGTGCCAGGCGCGAGCCCGACACGCGCAACTCGCGCTGTCCGGCGGCCTCGGCTCGGAGCAGGCTGCCGGCCGGGGCCGGCTCCTGGGCGGCGCCGGTCGCCGGCATCGTACTCAGCAACGCCCCGATCACGGCAGCGGCGGGCGTGAGGCGGCGCAATGCGCGGGCTACAGACACGGTGAGGCTCCTCAGGGTCGAACGATGGCGAAATCGCGCTGGCTCGTGGCCGTACGGGCTGTGCGGCGATCGGTGACGGTCACGGTGAGGCGATAGCGCCCCGCCGGAGACGTACCGAGTCCGAGCGTGATCAGTTCCGGTTGCCGGTCGTCGGGGCCCGTGGGGGCCGCTTCATCGCGCGTGAAGCGCATCGACAGCCGGTCGTCGCCCACGGGCGAGAGGCCCACCAGATCGGAGACCCCTCCGAAGAAGCGGATGATCACTTCGGCCCCCCGATCGAGCGAGAGGATGGTCACCGACACCTGCACCTCGTAGTCCAGGCGACCGTTGGCACCGGGCTGCAGGCCGTACAGCTCCCAGTACACGCTGAAGGTGTCGCGCTGGGCCAGGCGCAGGTCGCCGAGTGGCTCGAGACGCAGCTGCGGCCAGCGCACCACACGTGGCGGCGACGGGATGCGGCGGGCGATCAGCAGGTCGCTGCTCACGAGCGCACGCGCCAAGGTGGTGCTGTCGGTGCGCAGTGCCGGCAG
>JBEILM010000353.1:0-2281 GCA_040379205.1 Gemmatimonas sp. | reverse complement strand
TCCGATAGACCGGCGCCAAATCGTTCCCGTATGGGTTTTCGTGCCCGCACACCCAAAGCCATCGGGACACCTCGCGAACGTCGCAAGGCCCCAACCACCGCCCCTCTTCCTGCGGCATCAACGACGGCCAGCCCGCAGCCTTCAGGCGCTCCCAAAGCGCGCGGGGTTCCTCGTCTTTCCAGGTGCGGATGATGGCGGCGACTTCGGGGGCGCGGGGGAGGGGGAGGGATTCCAACTCCGGCGCCGGGGTGTCAGCAGCGTAGGAAACAGAAACGAGCCCACGGGGACCGCTACGGATTGCCGCGCCTTTGCGCTCCATTTCTGCGGGGCGGAATCCGTCACCGCCTTGATGAGTGCGGACTGGCATCCAGCAGAATGCCGCCACATCCCGCGCATCCCCCCTCGCACCCGCAAGCGTCGCGAGGGCGGCTACGTTGGGGCCTACGTCGGACCAGATGAAGGCGGCGGGGAAATGGTGGCGGGAGAGGCCGAGGAGTTCCATCAGGACGCGGGTGTAGCCGCGCTTGGAGCCCATCCAGGAGATAGGCGGTTGGCAGCCCATAAGGGCGAAGGAGAGGGCGGCCATGCCGCAGAAGGGTTCAACGAGGATGTAGGGCTTCACTTCGCACCCCCAGGCGCCGCCACCTCATACCCGCGCCCCGGCAAAGAGCGCATCTTTCCTGCCTTACAGAGCACGCCAAGCACCCCGGCTGCCGAGTCGATGGTGCATGACAGCAGCGCCATCACATCGCGCGCAACGAAGGTCCGCCCCGGCACAGCCCACGCGAGCACACGGGCCGCGCGCTCCTGCTGTAGCCGCCGCCGCTCGACCGCCCGCATCGTCGCCCCGGTCGGCACGCGCACCACCACCGGCGGCGTCGCGAGCGTGAGCATGGACGGCAGCACGAAGGCGGCGGGCGTCGGAGGTGGCTCGGGTGGGCGGGGGAGGGCTACGACGGGTGCCGAGCCGGGCCGGGCGGTCGCGGCGGTGTAGCAGGGGAGGCAGAACGCTTCCCGCAGCGGCTTGTAGCCCCGGACTTTGACGGCTTCCTGGCCGCAGTTTTCGGTGTCGCACGTCAAGAGGCACCTCCTGACTTGCCCATAGGTTGTCCACAAGCCGCCAACGCCTCCAACCGCCCGCGCCACCCGTCCGATACTGCGCAGGTGCCCCGGCACAGGTCGCGGACCACGTTGGCAACCGCCGGATGATGGAGCGCGGGCCACCTGCCCACCACGGCGTCCACCACCTCCAGCCGGATGGCGAGGCCAAGCGGGCCACCTGCTTTGAGGGCGGCGGCAACGAAGCCGGACGGGGGATCCTCGTGGCCGGGAAGCCGGGTGCCGCAGTAGGCAGCGGCGACCAGACGGCGGCCCTCCTGCCCGTTGTCTATGGGGACTTTGCGCATGTTCTCGCCTCCCCCACCCCTTATCCCAAAGGTAGTAGCCGCGCTACCACCTTTGAAAGATACCGGCGGGTCGGAAGTCTATTCCCGCCTCCACCGCGCCAACAGCCCCGGATCGGGCGCCTCCACCCCGCGCTCTGCAAGCCACGCTATCGCCTCCTCCACCGTCGGGAACTTCGCCTGCTTGTATCGCGGGATATGGCTGGACACGCCCGCGCCCTTCTTTTCATGCCGCAGGATGCCCCGGAAGCCGCCTTCTGGCAGGTCACTGCGCAAGATCCGATAGTCCTCCTCCGTGATCTCCAGGCTCCAAAGCCCAACCTTGTTGACCGCCAACCGCCAACACATCCGCTCCAGAATGCGCAGCAGGTCGCTCTCTGTGATCGAGTTGACGCGCTGCCCCCGGTAGTCGAGATCCACGCCGTAGGGATGATGTGTGTCAAAGCCGCTCCACCCATCCACCTCGTAATTCCACTCCCCGCAGCCCGTCGGCAGCTTTGGAGGCTCGCCATCAGGAAGCCGGACATAGGCCCGGAAGCCGCCAAGGTGACCGGGAGCATAGGCGCATTCCCGGCCGTGGAGGGTGATTTTCTTCGTGTCGCGCTGGTAGGCTGGGATGCTCATGGCGCATCCAGAGGGCACAGCACGATCCGCAGCGACGGCCGCTCACCCGCCGCCGCGTACCAGCGATCCACCGCGCCGCCTTCCACCACCCGGTCGTCGAACGGCTGTGCGAGTCGGTCCCGTAGCGCGATTTGCAGGGCATCCACGGAGGCTTTCCAGACGTTGTCAGCGTCGGGAGATGAGAGGCGACGCACGCGAGGGCCGCTACGCCACTCCTTCGCCGTGTAGCCATCCTGCGGGCTCTTGGTGCGGGC
>JBEILM010000352.1:0-2286 GCA_040379205.1 Gemmatimonas sp. | reverse complement strand
GCGGTCATCATCAAGCCCGGACACCCGGAGTGGCACACGAACATCAGGTTGTCGTTTGAGTTGACGAAGGCGCAGGAAGACCTGCTGCCGACGTTTGCGCCGCTGCCGTCCGTCCCGTATCGCGTGTTCATCTGATGAAGCTCGCGGCGATCATTGTGCTTGCGCTGTCGGCGTGCAGCCCCGTCGCCAGGATCTCGGCGAACACGAACGCCATCCGCACCGAGGCACGCGCGCTCATCGACCACGGCCAGGAGGTCGGCGACCCGGTGGTCGTTGACGGCGCGACCCGCATCGACACCTACGCCGGCTCCATCCACGGCGACCTGGCGCGCGTCGAGGACAAGACGCCGGCATGGCTGTCCACCCTGCAATGGTGGGGCATCGCCATCGCCGTCGCCGGCATCGCGTTCCTGCTGTGGCAGTCGGGCGTCGGCACGGCGATCCGCATCGCCATCGGCTGGTTGCCTCGCAAGAAGGTCGCCCAGGCGGAACTCGCCGTGGATATGCTCGACCCACTATCCCCCGAAGGGGATCGGGAGTACATCGCGTTCATGCGCTCGCAGGACGCGGAGTTCGACGCCGCCTTCCGGAAGGCATCGGCCAAGCGGCACAAGAAAGGCAGCACGACATGAGCAGCTTCATCGGCAGCGTGTGGTTCGCGGGACTCACCTTCCTTGCCGGGTACATCCTCGGACAGGTGTTCCCGATCTCGAGCCTCCCGCGTCTCTTCGGGAAGAAGTGAACCTCCAGCGTGGCGCACCCGCCGGCGGCTTCGGCCCCGGCCGGTGCGCCACGAATTGAAAACCCCCGCCTCCGGAAGCTTCCTGCTTCCTCGGGCGGGGGGAGAAGAGGCGTTGTGGCCGTCAGCGGATGCGGAGGCTGGTGCCTCGAGGCATCAGCGTGCAGCCGGGGATCGTAGCACCACCCTCGAGCGCGGCGCGGATCGCGTCCTTGTCGGCCTCGACGCGCACGGCCGTCAGGTGCTTCGGCAGGGTCGCCGGGTCGGCATCGATGACGAGCGGCTGCTTGCCGCCGTTGCCGGCGACGGACAGGCGGAACCGCTTCGTCTCGAGCTTCGTGCGCCCGGTCGTTTCCATCACGGACTTCAGCCGTTCCTTGAGGCGGTCGGCGAGCGCGGCGTCGGCGTCGGCGAGCTGCCGCATCCGTCGCGCCTCGGCGGTGCGCGCCTCCGCTCGCGCGTTGAGGCTGGTGATGAGGGCCGCGTAGTCGTCCGCCTTCGCGTCGAGCGCGGAGTCGAGGCCGGCGAGGTGGGCGTCCAACGCCGCCTGCGCCTCGACGCTGTCAGCCCCGCCCTCGAGGATCGCCTCGATGATTGTTTCCATCTCGCAGTGAATCGCGTACAGGCTCATGGGTATCTCCTCTCGTGGTCAGAACGGAACGTCTGCTGGATCAACGGCAAGCGGCTTCACGGGGCCGACCACGCGCATCACGGACAGGGCCGTGCCGATGCGCGCGACCTCGAGGGTGATCTCCTCCCCGATGTTCGCCTCGGCGAGGTCGGCGTACTCGGCGACGGTCGTGGACACCCAGGCGTTCCCGTGTTCGCCGTTGACACCGATGGCGAACGGGCGGTTGGCGCGGCGCACGACGCGGGTCACGACGAACTTGCCCTCGTACTCGTCGGGGTAGTTGTCCGTCGCCTTGGGCGTTTCCGCCGCCGCCGTGGCGTCAGGAGCGGCTTTCCGCTTGCGGACGGGCTTCGGGGCATCGGACGCAGCCGGCGCGTCCTGGGCGGCTTCCTGCGCCTCGGGGGCGGGGAGCGCCGGGGCGGCGACCGGGGCGGGTGCGGCCGGCGGGTTCTCGGCCTGCGCCATCTCCTCGGCGGTGTACAGGCCCGACAGCTCGGCGGGGAACGCCTTGCGGAGGGCGAGCGCCTCGGCGCACTTGGCGATCATCACGGTCGGCATCTTGCCCCACATGGAGGTCAGGTGTCCTTCCTTGTTCCGCTGCGCGTACTCGCGGAACAGGGCGACCGCGGTGACGGCCTCCACGAATCCCTTCCGGTAGACGCCGACACGCGCCGCCGCCGGCAGGTCGTTGGACAGCCACACGTCCGTCCAGCGTCCGTCCTCCCCGCAGAAGTGGACGGCGGTCTGACCGGCGTACTCGCCACTTCGCTGGGCGACGAGGCGGAAGCCGTCGATGCTGACCTGCGTCTGCATCACCTCGCGCTTCGCGCGTCCGTCCCAACGCTTGACGGCGTAGATCTGGCGCGCAAACGGGTCGAGGCCCGTGCGTTCGCAGATGCTGAAGAACAGCTCCATC
>JBEILM010000351.1:0-2292 GCA_040379205.1 Gemmatimonas sp. | reverse complement strand
CTGCTGCACGGCGAAGGCAGCGACGCGAAGCCGGTCACGCGGAAGGGGGTTGAGGTCTCGCCCGGCGGCGCGCTCGGGCGCGTGACGTCGCACGAGAGGGCAGCGGTGGCGCTGGCGGTCGCGTGGGCGCTGCTGAACGAGGTGCGCGCGCAATGACCCCGCGCACCCAACTCCGCGCGAACGGCGCCAGCGACCTCGCGATCGCGTGGCGGTGCGACATGGACCCGGCCAGCGACTTCCGCCGAGGCGCCGAGGCGATGCGCGAGCGCGTCATCGCTGGCCTTCGCCGCTGGTGGGGCGCTGCTCGCCGCGTGGCTGGGCACCGTTGGCCGGGGCAGCCGCACTGGCTGGAGGGCGCGGTGGTGTCGATCGACGTGGGCGAGCTACTTGCCGGCGGCGCGCAGGATCTCACGGTGCTGCGTCCAGGTGAGCAGCGGGCACTTGGCTCCCCAGAACGCGCGGGCTCGGTCGCAGTAGGCGGCCTCCTGAGCGGCGGCCTCCTTGGTGGCGTAGCTGCCGTCGGCGTGCAGCATCGGGCGGAAGCTGCGCAGGTCGCCGATCCAGCACCAGGCTTCGACACTTCGGCCGTAGAAGTTCAGGCCGACGACGCGCACGCGCGATGGGTCGCCGCCGGTGCTGAAGACGATGCGCACCTTCGCGCCCCAGCGGAACAGGCGGCGGCCGACGAAGTTCGCAGCGACGGCCCAGCGCTCCTGCACGGGTCAGTCCTTGCCGGCGGCGGCGCGGCTGGCGGCGATGGCGGCCTTCACGCGGGCGAGGTCGTCGCGGCCGGTGGTGAGCTGCAGCTTGCTGGCGAGCAGGGTCAGCGACCCTTGGCGGGGCTCGGTCTCGCCGTTGATCAGCCGGGTCAGGGTGCGGACGGGGTAGCCGACCCGCTTGCACCACGCGGTGACGGACTCTCCGGGCTCCGCCAGCTCGGCGATCAGGTCCTGGATAGTCTCGGGTCGCTTGGCCACGCGGAGGGATGTAGCCCGAGTGGCGCGGAAAGTCCAGAAGTGGCGCTTGACTATTGGCGCGAAGTGGCCGATAGTGGCGCGAAGAACAGCCCCGACCGCTGCCGAACTTCTCACGGCGAAGCAGCGGTCGAGGCCCGCACTGAACCCCCTTCCGGAGTCCAGCACGATGCCCACCGTAGACGCTTCCCCGACCCTGATGCAACGCTTGGCTGCCGCCTGCGCCGGCCAGCCGCTGCACGATCCCCGCACCGACGAACTGATCCGCGAGCGCCGCGCCGCCTACGAGGCCGAGCAGACGCGCGACCTCGCCGGCCTGACCCGCGAGCAACTGGCCGCGTCCGTGCGCCGCATCTTCTTCCAGCAGGACGGCGAGCACGTCAGCACGAACTTCGGTGTGGACCTCCTGGTCGGCGACGAGGGCGAGATCGTCAACGCGGCGGTCGGCAGCGTCGCCGAGTTCCTGGAGCACTGGGGCACGCCGGTCACGCACGCGCGGGCCGAGCAGATCGCGGACGAGGTGCGCGGCCGCAACTACCGCGACGCGCTGCGGGAGGACCTGGAACGCGCTGTCGAGCGTGCGGCCGAGCTGGCTGCCGAGCACGCGCACGAGACCTGGAGCCTGGGGAACAACTGATGGTCACCATCGAGCAAGCCATCCGCGCCGCCGAACAGGCGCGGGAAGTCGAGCGCGCGGAGGCCCTCCGCGTGCTGCTGTGTCAGGCGCGGCAGGCGGCGCAGGTCGTCGAGGGCCTGCGCGCCGGCATCCGCAACGTGCGCAGCCACCACCGGCACGCCGCCATGTCGGTCGCGGTGGACTTCGCGGCCGAGATGCTGGGGCGCTTCGTCGCGGGCGTCGCGAACGAGGCCGGAGTCGCTGACTTCCCGGACCTCGAGGCGGCGTCGACGCTGCCGGCCCGCGACCAGCTGTCGATCATCGCGCGCGTGTCGCCGACGGCGGCGGCCGTGCTGAGCAAGCGCGACCGCGCGCAGGCCGACGAGGCCGCAGGGAGGAACTGACCATGACGCCTACCGAGATCCGTTCCGCCCTCGAAGCCCATGCCGCCGCGTGCCGTGAGGCGCTGTCGGCGATGCGGCCACGGCCCGAGATGCCGCAGGAGTTGCGCGGCGCCTACCTGCGCGGCGCCGACCTGAGCGGCGCCAACCTGCGCGGCGCCAACCTGCGCGGCGCCTACCTGCGCGGCGCCGACCTGAGCGGCGCCAACCTGCGCGGCGCCAACCTGCGCGGCGCCGACCTGAGCGGCGCCAACCTGCGCGGCGCCAACCTGCGCGGCGCCTACCTGCGCGGCGCCGACCT
>JBEILM010000350.1:0-2301 GCA_040379205.1 Gemmatimonas sp. | reverse complement strand
CCGCGCGAGGTGAGGAAGTCGCCGTTCACCAGCACCTGGTACGTGGGCGACGCACCATCGTACGTGGACCCGATGTCCTGCACGGCACGGCTCGGGCGGATGCCCGAGAGGCCGGTCTCCGAGCGGTTGAACACCGCCACCTGGATGCTGTAGTCGCGCGAGATGGCCGCCGAGTAGCCGACTTCGTACTGCTTGGCCTGCTCGAGCAGCAGGTTCGGGTTGCCCACGAACTGCGGATTGTCGGTGCGGATATTGGGCACGCACTCGGTGCTGCCCGGCTTCACGGCCGAGGCGCCGCAGTACGGATCCTGGCCCGCCACCGTGCCGATGCCGGTGTTGCGATACACGTTGCCATACAGCGGCACCATCGTGTAGCGGCCGGCATTGAAGAACACCTGCGACTCTTCAGTGAGCGGGAAGGACACACCCACACGCGGCGAGAAGGCCGTGCGGGCGCGGGCCGCGCTGAAGTCGTCGAGCTGGGCGATGCGCGTGGCGCTGTCGAGCAGCACCGGGCGCTGCGTGTTGCGGTCGATCGTGGAGGCGAGGCAGCCGTTCGTGCCGAAGGGCTGGCCCTGCGCGTTCAGGAGGCGCTGTCCACCCACCGTGGCGCCGTCGCACACCTGACGGGCCGTGGTGCCGTTGGACGGATCGAACGGATCGGTGAAGCCACGCCCGCGCGCCACGCCGTAGTCGAAACGGCCGCCGAGCTGGATGGTGATGAAGTCGTACTCGATCTTGCTCTGCACGTACGCCGCCGCCTCGTAGGGCTTGGCGCGGTACACCATGCTCGTGGTGGGCTGGATGCCCGAGTTGGTGCCGAACGCCGCGATGTCGCTGTACACCATGTCGTGGCCGATGTACTGCACGCCCACGCCGAGCTCGTTGTGGTCGGTGATCTGCGACTTGAAGTCGAGGCGCACCGTGCGCGAGGTGTACTTCTCACCGCCAAACAGGCCGTCGGCGATACCGGCGTAGGGCACGCGGTCACCACCGGCCACCGTCGGCGACGGGCTCAGGAAGTTCTGCGAGAAGTTCTGCCGGAAGAACGGCCCCGGAATGCAGGTGCCCTGGAAGAACGGGCAGGTCACGCGCTCGAAGTCGGTCTGCGCCACGCGCAGTTCGAGGTTGGACCGGCCGAAGCGCTGCGACAGCGTGCCCACGTACACCGTGCCCTGGTCGCGCACCGCCGGCTGGATCATGTCCCGCGACTGGCGGTTGCCGGCGTCGGAGAGCACGAAGAGCGAGTCGGCGCGGTTGTTCACCAGGCGGAGCGGGTCGCCCCGGTACTGCGGCTGGTAACGGCGGTCGTAGTTGCGGCGCGCCCGGTCGCCGGTGACCGCCGTGAACTTGAGCGTCGTGTTGTCGGTGGCCAGCCAGGTGAGCTTGCCCACCAGGTTGGTGTTCTGCGAGATGCCGAAGCCCTGCCACCCCGACGCCAGGTCGCGCGTATCGGGATTCAGCACGTTGGTGGTGCGGATGCCATTGCGCAGGTCGGCGGGGTTGTTGACCGTGAAGATGTCGTTGTCGTACTCCAGCGCACGGGCCGCCTGGCTGTTCACCTGGCCCGACACCGCGTAGCGCAGCTTGGAGTTGGTGCCCGGCACCGGGCCCGAGAGGTAGCCGCGGATGAGCTGCACGCCGTTGACGATGTCCTGCGGCGAGTTGAAGAGCCGTCCCGGGACACCCGAGTTGCGGTAATCGATGGAGCCCGACACCTCCGAGCCACCTTCACGGAGCGCGTTGTTGATGACGCCCGACAGCGCGTTGCCGTACATGGGGTCCATGTGGCCGCGCTGGAACACCGTCTGCTGCACCGCGAGTCCGTTCACGGACACGGCGTCGGCACCGAAGAGCGGGTTGTTGATCGGAATGCCGTCGACCATGGAGAGCGTCGAGCCACCGCGCGAACCGCGCACGCGCACCGCCGGCACCGTCGAGCGCTGCTCTTCGGCGAGCGACACGATGTTGGTGTTGTCGGGCACCTGCGTGAAGCCCTGCTGCAGTGCCAGCACGCCGGCAATGGTGGTCACCGGCAGCGACTGGATCTGGTCGGCGGTGATGACTGACTGCGAGCCCACCTGACCACGCGGCACCAGCGGCACCTGCTCGGCCTGCACGGTGATGGCCTGCAGCGTCTGGTTGGACGACCGGAGCTTGAAGTTCTGCTCGGTGGTCTGCTCGATGGTGACCACCACGTTGGTGGCGTTCACACTCTGGTAGCCCAGCCGGCGGGCCTGCACCGTGTAGGTCCCCGGTTGCACCTGAATAATGAAGTACCGGCCCGCGGCGTTGGTGGTG
>JBEILM010000349.1:0-2322 GCA_040379205.1 Gemmatimonas sp. | reverse complement strand
TGGATGCTGGCGGCCGTCGAGCAGTTCGCTGCGATCACCGACGCGGCCGCCATCCGGCTACGCGTCGAGATCACCGCCGACATCACGTGCCCCAAGTTCCACGTCGACTCGGTGCACCTCCGGCTGGTGTGCACCCTGCATGGAGCCGGGACCGAGTTCGTGCACGGCGACGATCCGTCCTGTATCCAGCAGGCTGGCCCCGGAGCGCTCGTGTTGCTCAAGGGACGCCGGCATCCGACGCACACCGACACCGTGAAGCACCGCTCGCCGCCGGTCCCCGCCGGTGCGCGACGTCTGGTGATGGTGCTGGACTGCTGAGTCACTCGTCCTGACCGTCCGTCGCCGCGCTGCGACGGTGCTGCCCCGTGACTTCGGTGCCGAAGCACGCCCGTCGGCTTTCCTCACGTTGCCATGCCACTCTACGAATACGAAACGATCCCGGAGACCGGTGATGACGTGCCGGTACGCTTTGTCTGGCAACAGGCGATGAGCGACCCGCCGCTCACCGCGCATCCGGTGACACGCGAATCCGTTCGACGTGTCATCTCCGGGGGTCGAGGCGCACTGACCCTCCAGCGCAGCGGGGCCGCCGTAGCGGCCGCCCTTGCCGCGGAGTCGAGTGCTGCCGCCGAGGCCCAGCCACTGACGCCGCCGCACGCGCCGCCCGTCGGTGGGTGCGGTTCGGGGTGCGGGTGCGCGTAGGGGGCGCGTCTGAGCGCGAGCATGCGCGAGGCGCGACGTCGGCCACGGAATGCCGAACTCCGCTGCCGTCACCAACGACGGCATCAGGTGGCACGGTCAATAGCTCCCGCAACCACAGCTTCGCTTGTGATGCATGGTCGGCGTTGACAGGCGACCACTCGGCGAGGAGATCCATCAGCGTTTCCGGCAACTGAGTTACGTGAAAGCGAGGGCTTGCAGCCCGCTGTGGAGCCACCGCTCCAACGGGCTCCGCTGGTCGAGCCGCCGCACGATCCCGCCTTTCAGTGGTGCAAGGCGCATACACGGCCTGCGCTTACCGCGGGCCCGTCGTACTCGGCCGATCAGTCTCGGATGCGGCTGCCCCCGGACCAAGCAGCCGGGGCGCAAACCACACCGCGCCGGCGACGAGCACCACGAAGCAGGCAACACCTGCCCAGAGCATACGGTCGCCAGATGGGTCGGTAGAACGGGAGGGCATAAAGGGCGCGGGGTCAGCGTGGGGACGCGCTTGAATGGGGAACTGCGTCCGTTGTTTCTTTGTTGATACTACGTTCTCACATTCGTATAGTCTCGCCCTTTCAACAACCCCGCCCCGTGACCACCTGGAATCTCGAAGGCTCCGAGCGCCTCGTGCTGCTCTGCAATGGCGACAGCTGCAGCGAACGCGGGGCCGACGCCGTCACCCTCACCCTGCGCCGCGCCCTCGCCGCGGCCGGGCTCGATCCGCTCGTGCACACGGCGCGCACGCGGTGCCTGGGACGCTGCGACGATGGCTGCACGGTGGTCGTGCAGCCTGACAACGTCTGGTATCGCGAGGTCACCCCTGAGGTGGCCGCCGTCATCGTCGCCCAACACCTCACGGGCGGCGCGCCGGTCGATGACGTCGTCAGCTTCCGTCCCGAGTCCGGTCAGCTCGTGCAGGTGAGCGGCACCCGTCCCGGCATACCGAAGCCGGGGGCACGGGAGTAGGCACGAGTCGGGACTCGATCAGCCCGCGTCGCCGTCGAACGCCGCCTGCCACCTCGGGTGCGCGACCACCAGCGGCCGCGGGCCTTCGAGCACCACACGTCCGGCGTCGAACAGCACCACGTGATCGGCCCACCCGTCGGCGAGCTGCTCGTCGTGACTGGCCACTACCAACGTCATCCCGCGCGCCCGGTACCGCGATAGCATGGCCAGCAGGGCGCGATGCCCGCGCCGATCGAGTCCCAGTGTGGGCTCGTCGAGCAGCAGAACGCGCGGTTCCAGCACCAGCACACCGGCCAACGCCACCCGCTGCCGCTCCCCGTGGCTCAACCCCTCGATGCTGCGCGGCAGCAGCGACGTAATGCCCAGCTGCGCGGCAATCTCGGCGACCTTGGCCGATGCGGCCGACGCCGATTCCCCGCGATTCAACAGCCCGAACGCGATGTCGTCGCGCACGCGCGGCGCGATCAGCTGATCGTCGGGGTCGGACCCCAGCCAACCGACGACGCCGCGCGCCACCGCTCCGGCGCGCGACGCGTCGATCCACTGCGCATCGATCAGCACCTGCCCTCGCGCTGCGCGCTGCAGGCCGGCCATCGTGGACAGCGCGCTGCTCTTGCCGGCACCATTCGGCCCCGCCAGCAGCGTCACGGC
>JBEILM010000348.1:0-2329 GCA_040379205.1 Gemmatimonas sp. | reverse complement strand
CGCGTACGACAGCGCCATGTTGGCGAGCGGCAAGGCAAAGACCGACACCCCGCAGCCATCCACCCCGATCACGACCTGCTCGGGCGAGAGTCCACTCCACTGGGCGACGGCCTGCCGGCAATCCTGCTGCACCACATGCCCCTGGCGCTCGTAGCCGACCGTGGGCGCCGACAGCTGGCGCGCGCGGGCGAGCATGGCAGCGTGCTTGCCGGAACAGTTGTTGTGGAGCCGTGTGAGGCGCTGCCCACTCTCCCGGACCACGCGCGCGCCCCGGCTGGCCAGCGGTTCGTGCGGCCCGCAGGCAAGATCGCCCTCCTCGAGACCGAGGTCCGCCAGCATCCGCTTGGCGATGGCCACGTGCTCCGGTTCGCCCCCGTGTGAGGCGCAGGCCAGCGCGAGTTCTTCAGCTCCCCAGCTCAGCGCGTCGAAGCCGCCACTGCGCAGCAGCGGCATGATCTGAAACGGCTTGGCACACGACCGCCACCAGACCCGAAGCTCCGGATCACGCGCCGCATCGATCAGAGTGCCCTGAGCGTCGACGACCGCTGCATGCACGCGATGCCGCGACTCCACGACGTCGCCACGGGTCACCACGACGTCGAGACAGCGCGTGGCCGGGGGCAGCACGAAGCCATCCCGCACGGGCGCCATGGGCCGTTCGCGATCCGCGTGTCCCTGGGAAGCCGGCGCGGTTAAGAAGTCGGGAATCCACACGCACGAAAGATAACCCCCCGCGGCGAGGGGCCGATCCGCTGGAGCAACCGGCGGTCAGCGGCGAGCCGCCAGCAGCACCCCCACCAGCAGCACACCGCCGCCCGCGAAGGTCAAGGGCCCCGGCACCTCCGAAATGCCCGGCAGCACTGCGGCGAGGATCGTGGCGCCGATGGGCTCACCGAGGGTGGTGAGATTGACCACGAACGCCGGCAGGTGGCCCAGCGCCCAGTTCATGCCGGTGTGCCCGATGAGCATGGGGCCCGCCGCCAATCCCGCGAAGATTGCCAGCTCCCGTGGGGGTTGGCCGAGCAGCGGTTGCTGCATCATGCCGGCGAGGCCGATGCAGGTGACGAAGGCGGCGCCGTACACCAGCGCGACGTAGGGCCAGATCCCGAGCCCCTGCCGAAGGCGCCGCCCAATGAGATAGTACCCGGCGGCCGTGGCGGCCCCCAGGAGGGCCAGCGCGTCGCCAAGCAGGGCGCGCGATCCGCTGTTCCCGTCGCCGCCGCCAAGCAGCGCCGGCCCGATCGCCCCGAGCCCACCCGGCACGTCCGCCACGCCAACCACCAGCGCCCCGACCACGGCCAGCCCGATCCCGGTCCACTGACGCGCCGACGGCGACTCCCGAAGCCACACCGCCGAGGCGGCGGCAATGATCACGGGCTGCATGTTCACGAGGGCCACTGAGGCCGCGACACTCGTCAGTCGCAGTGACGCGTTCCACGACCAGAAGTGCACCGCGAGCAGCACGCCGGCGCCGGCGGCGAGCGCGTAGTCGGCGGCGGCCAACGTCCGCCACTCCCGCCAGCTGCCGCTCAGCACCAGGGCGACGGCCACGATCAGCAGCGAGAACCCCAGCCGCCACGTGGCAATGACAAGCGGATCGGCCGCCGACAGCCGGATGAGCGGTGCGGCGAATGAAATGCCGATCAGCGACAACGCCAGCACCGCATACGGTGATCGGCGGGGAGCGGCGCCTCGCGCGGAAGCTGCGGGCGAACGGGCGGAATCGGCGTGGGAAGAAGACATCGCGGCGAAGCTTACGCCGCGGTTAGCTTCCCCGCATGACGCCCTCCATTTCCCGCCCCCGCCTCGAAGGGCTGCTTTCGGCAGCCGGCGACCAGCACGTGCTGATCATCGGCGATGCGATGCTCGACGTGTACCTGCGCGGCGACGTCGATCGCATCTCACCGGAAGCCCCCGTACCGGTGGTGCGCGTCCGCGAGCGCAAGCTCGCGCTGGGCGGCGCGGCCAATGTGGCGCAGAACGTGGCGGCCCTTGGCGCCGGGTGTGACCTGGTGGCGGTGGTCGGCGACGACCTGGCGGGAGCGACGCTGCGCGAACGCCTCGACGGCGGACGGATGCAGTCGCGCTCCCTCGTGACGGTGGCACGCCCCACGACGACCAAGACCCGCGTCATGGCCCGTTCCCAGCAGCTGGTGCGCTTCGACGAAGAGGACGATACCGACCTCGCCGCCGACGACGTGGCCCGTGTGCTGGAGGCCATCGAGCGTGCCCTGCCCGACGCCACCGCCCTCGTCTTCGAGGATTACAACAAGGGCGTGCTCGTGCCGGCGATCATCGAGGGAGCGATTGCCCTCGCCGAGGCTCGCGG
>JBEILM010000347.1:0-2340 GCA_040379205.1 Gemmatimonas sp. | reverse complement strand
GTACCACACCGCCTGCGCGCGCGGCACCGATGTCGACAAGCCGAGGAACCTGGCCAAGAGCGTGACGGTGGAGTGAGTCACTGGAGGCGGGGTGGGGCGTGATCGTATGGAGAAGAACAGTAAGCCGGAAGAAGAACTGTAAGGACGGGGCGGCATGGCGGCGGCGGGGCGGTTGCTCGCGCCACCGTCGACGGCGCCTAGATCTTGAGTTCCATCTTGATGCGCTCCCACTCAGCCGAAAGCTCGTCCTTGAGTTGACGGAACAGTCTCGACGAGAGCGTGACCGCGCCATTGGCCTTCGCCGTCTTGTACACGCTGCTTCAGAACCGAGTACGGGAGACCTTCCCTGCTGCGGAACTGCTCCTTTTCCTTGAGTGAGTTGGCGCTGGTCGGCAGCAGATCGGCAAGTTCTGCATCGATCCATGCCCCCCCGAGTTCGACACCAACCGCTGTAAGTGCTTGATCCATATAGGCCAGGCCTTGGAAATTGCCACTACAGCAGCGGCATCTGGGCGTCGATGGTCGGCTTCTTGACGTTGAGCGCGGACAGGGCTGCGGCCTGGCGTGGTTGAACGGTGGAGACGCCGTGGATAGGGGCGCTGCGGTCAATGGTGACCGTGTGCCGCTGGATGCGACGCAAGTCCGCCAAGGCTGCCTCCGGCGACAACTCGCTGCCGGCGAGCTTCAGGCGCTGGCGCATCACGCGGTACAGGATCAAGGCCATGAAGCAGATGCTCGCATGGGCCCTGATGCGCTCGGGCAGCCGGTGGAAGACCGGCGCGATCTCGATCTCCGACTTCAGCACCTTGAAGCCGCGTTCGATGTCGGCCAGCGACTTGTAGCGGCGCACCACCTCGTTCGCGGTCATGTCGCGGACATTGGTGATCAGCATCAGCTTGCCGTCCATAAGCTGCGCCCGGGCCAGCGCGGCATCGTCGATCTCGTAGGCGAACAGGTCGGACTTCAGATCGACCTGGATGATGCGCGCCAGATGCGCGTCGCTGACCTCGTGGAACAAACGCGCCTTGGCGCCGGAATCCGAGAGCTTGCGGCCGCGGTGCACCTGGCCGGCGTCCTGCGCATCGAGCTTGCTGGCCCATTGCGCTGCGCGCTCTTCCAATGCGTGGATCCTCGCCAGCCGCTCCTGGGTCTGCTCCGTCGCACGCACGGGGTTGTGGGCAACCACCAGTCGGTGGCCCTGCCACTGCGCCTCCTCGACGACTTCGTCGGTGGCCTGGGCCATGCGTGCACTCATCGGCGCCAAGAGATCGACGAACTCCCCATAGCGCCGCCCTGGCACCGCCAGGATGAATTCCAGTGGCCGATCCCCCGCCACGTGGAGCTTGGTCAGCGCCTCGATGTTGTCCAGCGAGAGCAGCCCGCGGTCGGCCACCACGATCAGGCGGCGGATGTGCGGGTAGCGCGCCAGCACCTTCTTGAGCGTGGGCTCCAGCGTCGGCGCCTCGGCCGTATTGCCGTCGAAGACCTCGTGGTAGATCGGCATACCGTCGGCCGTCTGCACCACGCCCAGCATGAACTGGCGGGCGATGACGCCTTCCTTGGACATGCCGAAGTGCCGCACGTCGCCGTCTTGCTGGCTGTGGCCCTCGGCGCGGATGGTCGTCAGGTCGTAGAAGACCACCGAGAGGTCTTCGTCGATGAGCGGGCGCAGCAGCTGCGCCA
The DNA here is from genome assembly GCA_040379205.1 of Gemmatimonas sp. GTDB lineage: Bacteria > Gemmatimonadota > Gemmatimonadetes > Gemmatimonadales > Gemmatimonadaceae > Gemmatimonas. Next base: position 657 of record JBEILM010000347.1, on the reverse strand, counting down.
CGCAGTCATCCACGGCCTGCTGGTGGTCCATCAGCGCATCCATGCTGCGCAGCAGATGCTGGTGGCTCAGCTTGGCCACGTCGATGCCCGGCATGCTCACCGTCTGCAGCCAGCGCAGCACACCCAGCTTGGACTCCGGATCGCAAAGCCGGTTGAAGGCCATCACCCGGATCGCCTGCTCGACGGCGGTGGTGAAGCGGGCGCGCCGGAACACCGCCCCCAGAGCATTGAAGCCCAGCTCATGCCACAGCGCATCGAGGGCCCAGACATCGCCCAGGCACAGGGCCGACTCGAAGCGCACCTGGAGGTCGCCGCCCGTGGCAACTGGGCGCCCCTTGGCTCGCAACAGGCCATCCAGAAGGGAGTCGACCTGACCGCCGCGCTCGTCGATGCGGCCCAGAGTGGCCACCGTGCGCTGGCGCGGCTTGCCGTGTTCATCGCGGAACGACTCGACCAGTTGCGCGTAGGTGCGTTCGCCGGACCGGGTCAGCTTGATGAACATGGCGGGAGTGTAGCTGCATCCCTGTTGCATGCCACCACCCTCTCATGCATTGCGTGCCACTACAGAAAAACTGGCGCTGCAACGCTAACTTGTTGATTACATTGGCGCCGGGGCGAGGAAATCGCTCGAAATCGGCTTTTGGTGTCGAACTCGGG
>JBEILM010000346.1:0-2344 GCA_040379205.1 Gemmatimonas sp. | reverse complement strand
TCGTTGGCCTGCCCCCACACGCCCACGGTGCCCAACTTGATGTGCGTGATCTGCACCGGTACCTGACCCTGCTCGCCAATGGCAATGGCCTCGCGCATGGCGTCCATGGCCAGATCGGCTTCGTCGCGAATGTGCGAGATGTAGATGCCCCCCTTGGCCCCGGCGGCGCGCGCCATGGTGACCACCTCGTCGGTGGCCGAGTAGCTCCCCACTTCGTACTCGAGCCCCGAGCTCAGGCCGAAGGCGCCCTCGTTCATCGCCTGCGTGACCAACGCCGCCATGCGCGCCACTTCGGCGGGCGTGGCCTTGCGCTTGTAGTCGTAGCCAATGACCTCGCGGCGAATGGTGGCGTGTCCCGCGAAGGTCACCACGTTCACGGTGGGCGGCCTGGTGCGCAGCCGCTGCAGGTATTCGCCGACGGGCCACGGTGAGCTGCCATCGGGGCCCACCGCCACGGTGGTGATGCCTTGCGACACCTGCGACACCGCGGCGGGCTCCACCTCGAGCCCCGATGACGAATGGTTGTGCGTGTCGATGAAGCCGGGGGCCAGTACCATGCCGGTGCCATCGATGACCGGTTCACCGGGGCGGGGCGTCACGTTGCCCACGGCGGCAATGGTGTCGCCCTGCACGCGCACGCTGGCGGCACGCAGCGGAGCGCCGGTGCCGTCGGCGATCTGCGCGCCGGTAATGACAAAGGACGCCGGGGGTGCAGGCGGCTGGCGCGGGGGCTGAGGGGTGGCCGGTCCGGCCATGCCGGTGAGCAGCAGCGACAGCAGGGCGGTGGCACCGAGCGACGCCGGGCGCGAGGCCAGCAGGGGACGCGAGAGCGAAGTCATGACCGTAGGGGAGAGCGTGTGCCCTAGGGTACGGCGCCGGTGGCCGAAGCACTACCCCTGTACGGATTCCCACCATTCGCGTCCGGCGGACGTCCGGTCACCAACGAGCGGAGCGGCGAGAAGCGCCACGACCATGCGTACTGCGCCGCAGGGCGTCGGCGGATCCGGCCGGAGCCGTCAACTCGCGCACGAGGATGTCCCCGTGATCATGGCGATATCGGCGGCAAGCTTCTGTTGCGCTGCCCGCAGGCGTTCGCGCGCCGGGGTCACGCCATCGAGAATGGCGCGGATCTGCGACTCGACAGCGCTGCTGGCGGTGCTGCTCGCGCGCAGGGCGAGGATCTTGTCGAGCGCATCGGAGATGGCCTTCAGGTCGGCCGCCATGGCCTGTTCGAAGGCCCGCTCGAGATCGGCGATCTGCTGGGTCTGGGTCGCCGTGAGGCTGAGCGGCGACGCGCACCGCGCGAGCCATTCGCGCTGGGCCGGTGTGAGCACTGCCTCGATGGCGGCCTGCAGCGCCGCCTGTGCGGCCTGCAGTCGCTGTGCGATGGCCGATCCCTTGGCGATGATGGCGTCGATGCTGGCGGCCGAGGCACCGGCCGCGCGGGCATTGCGCGCCTCGATGAGAATGGCGTTGTAATCGGCCGCGTCCTTGGCGGTCTGCTGGTCGAAGGCCGCCTGCAGGGCCGCGATCTGATTCTGCTGCGCGGTGCTGAGCGCCAGTGAGGCGGGAAACGCGAACCCTGGACCCACAGTGGGCGTCCCTGAGGCGGTGCCCGGTCCGGCGCTGTCGCGACGGGTGGCCGCCGACGCGCTTCTGATGAGACTGTCGTTGGCCGCCACCTGTGCGGCAAGCGAGGCGTCACGGCCGCCGGTCGGTGCCAGCGGCGACGAGTCGGTGCAAGCGGTGGTCACCACAGCGAGGAAGGCGGATGCCGCACCGAACGCCGCCACCCGGCGCTGCGTCGTGAAAAACGTGAACATGGCGTACTCCACTGGAAGGTCATCGTGTGCAGCGCATGTGGCTGCGCGAAGTCGTCAGCGCTGACGTCTGCCATGAATCACACCACGGGGCGCGGGTCCCCTGACAACCATCCGGGGCGCCGCTAGTCGCGCCAGGGGCTGAGCTGCTCCCGGAGTGCCCGCAGGGCGCGACTCATCTGGGTTTCCACCGTCTTCACGGACACGTCCAGTATCTTGGCAATTTCGTTGTACGTGAGCCCGCGCGCCCGACTGAGGAGGAAGACCTCACGGGCACCGGGGGCCAGCCGCGCGAGCGCCTGCTGCAGTGCACGCTGCAACTCGGTGGCAATCACCTCGTCCTCCACCCCTGCCGTGCGCGTGGCCACCTGCTCGGCGCGTTCGGGGATAGGAATTTCAATCGGGGCGGGTTGACTACCGGTCGAGTATAGGGCGCGATCACCGACCGCGTAAGCACCGACTGGCGGGCGGCGGCGTGCCGGCTGACGTGTTCGTGCGACTCGAGGGCCGTGGGAACGGCGGGC
>JBEILM010000345.1:0-2368 GCA_040379205.1 Gemmatimonas sp. | reverse complement strand
CGCCCAATGGTGGGTGAGACTGACCAAGCCTCGCACACAGAAATTCGGACACTCCCGCCCTCACCGCTACGGACGGTCCCGCAGCCCACCACCAGACAGGCAATTTACAGAAGGGATGTTGCGCTAACCGGCCAGTCCCCCCGGGGGGCTGGATTGCGGTCACCGGGCGGGAGTGTCCGAATTTCTGTGTGCGAGGCTTGGTCAGTCTCACCCACCATTGGGCGAGAGACTGTAAGCGACGGGCGATCGCGACGGCAAGGCCGCGATCGCCCGATTGTTCCTTGGTTCGATCGAGATGCCTGTTCCTTCGTCCCGACCTGCCATCGTCCTGGCGGCCGCGCCCGGCCGTGTCAAATCCGCCGTCTTCGGCGGGACCGGAGCCACGCGCAGCGACCGCTTGGGAGCGAGCATGGCGAGGACCCACGATTTGCCACGGCCGGGCGCGTCCGCCATGCTGGACCCAGGTCGCGATGGCGGCGCGATCAGTCACGGCCGTAACCAAGAGGGGGCCGCACAGCTGCGATGCTGTCCAGGTCGAGATCGACGATCTCCTGAAGCGCCTCCGCTGTGGCACTGGCGCGCAGACTTTCAGGTAAGGCCTCTAACCATGCGGCACACTCGGCCTGGACCGTCATCATGACGGCCAATGCATCGTCCCAGCGCTTCCGCCGGCTTTGCCGCGATGGCCGGGGTTGTTTGACGACGATGGGCGGTTGTTCCCCTTGCCGCCGAGCGCGGTAACGCGCCTGGCGTTCGGCGTTGCTCAGCGCGGTCTCGCCTTCGGGTTCACGGCCTCTGGGCATCGCTGTCCTCCGTTACGTAACGATGAGACAGGGGGATCAGACGGTCGCGCTGAAGCGGTCGTCGTACAGGATCGCGAACTGGTTCATCGCCTCCTTCCAATGATGCGCCGCCTTGCCCCAGTCCCGGGTGATGTTACGTAACGCCAGCCATATGAGTTTGTTCGCCGCGTCGTCCGTCGGGAAATGGCCGCGCGTCTTGATGATTTTACGCACCCGCGCGTTCACGCTCTCGATCGCGTTGGTGGTGTAGATCACCCGCCTGATCTCCGGGGGGAAGGTAAAGAACGGGATCACCTGGTCCCAGGCCCGCCGCCACGCGGCAACGACCGTGGGGAACTTCCGGCCCCATTCGCTGTCCTCGAACGCATCGAGCGCCGCGAGGGCGGCTTCGGCGCTGGCCGCCGCATAGATCGGACGAAGCGCCGCGGCCAGTGGCTTGCGGTCCTTCCAGCTGGCGTAATCCAGGCTGTTGCGGATCAGGTGAACGATGCACGTTTGCAGTGTGGTCCGGGGATAAACCGCCGCCAGTGCCGCCGGCATGCCCGTCAGCCCGTCAGTCACCGCGATCAGAATGTCGTTGACGCCGCGGGTCTTCAGGTCGTTGAACACCTTCATCCAGAACTTCGCGCCTTCGGTGGTCTCGATCCAAATTCCGAGAATCTCGCGCGTGCCGTCGCGGCGGATGCCCAGGGCCAGATACACCGCCTTGTTGCGCACAACGTTGTCCTCCCGGATCTTCACGCGGAGTGCGTCGAAGAAAACCACCGGGTAGACCGGCTCCAGGGGACGGCTTTGCCAGGCCGTAACCTCGGCCAGCACGGCGTCGGTCACCGTACTGATCAGGTCGTGGCCGACCTCGGTGCCGTAGGCTTCCGCCAGGTAGCCCTGGATCTCGCGCACCGTCAGCCCGCGCGCATACAAAGAGACGATGCTGTCGTCGAACGCGGTGAACCGGCGGGCATGTTTGGGCAGCAGCAGGGGCTCGAAGCTGCCGTCACGGTCGCGCGGCGTCGCGATGCGCATCTTGCCGTCGCCGGTCAGCACCGTCTTGGTGGTCACGCCGTTGCGATGGTTGGCCGATGCCTCCGGCTTCTCCGCGCCTGTCGCGTAGCCCAGGTGGTGCGTCAGTTCGGCGTTCAGGGACGCCTCGATCAGTGCCTGTTTGAACGCGATCCCCGCCGCGTCGATCGCCGCTCCGGTCATCGGGCCAGTCAGGAACTGGGCGACCAGTTCCTTGGGGATCGAGGGGAGATTCGCAACCGTGCGGTCCAGTTGTTTGGTTCGGCTTGGCATAATACGCCTCCTTGGCGTTGGTTATGCCCCGCACACAGATTTACGGACAGGCTCTCGGTGCCGCCAATTCCACGCAAATAGCGGTTCCTTCCTACCGAACCTGACGATCCGATACCAGGACATACCGTTCCTGTATTCAAACTGTTGTGACCGATATCTGATGAGGAAGCGCGTCCCGGCCGCCCGCTAACTTCCCGCCTTCTCCGCCCGCAGCCGCCCCCAAGACTCCAGCCGCTTGGCCACCTCCCGTTCAAACCCACGCCCGCGCGGTT
>JBEILM010000344.1:0-2376 GCA_040379205.1 Gemmatimonas sp. | reverse complement strand
GCTTCCTCCTGCGACGCCAGCGGCTCGCTCATCCGGCGGTAGGTCGCCGGGTCCTTGATGGGCCCCTTCACGCGACACCGCCCGCGCACTGCGCGTAGCCGACGGCGAGCTGCGCCTCGGTGAGGCCCCACTCGGTGCGGGGCGGCGAAGGCACGCGCACGATCTCGCGGTGCTTGCCGACGGCGAGGACGGGGTAGGCAGGCGCCTCCGGCGCCAGCTTCGGTTCCGGGATGGCGTTCATGCCGACACCGCCTTTCGCGCGGCGGCGCGGGATGCGCGCTTTTGCGCGGCGGCCTTCTCGTTTCGGCATACGCGGCAGTGGCGACCGCGGCGACCGACGTAGGCGTCGGCCAGCGAGTGCCCGCGAAGGCACGTGTTCGCGCGCGCCGCGACCATGCGATCCTGCGACCCGCGCAGAACGTTCTCGCGGTTGGTCACCGCCTCCAGGTGCGCGGGGTTGACGCACAGGCGGTTGCGGCAGAGGTGGTCGACGACGAGGCCGCGCGGGATCGCGCCGTGCTTCAGCTCGTAGGCGATCCGGTGCGCACGCATGACGATGCCGCGCGCGACGTTGAAGTAGCCGTAGCCTTGACCAGCGACGTGTCCCTTCCACAGCCAGCAATCGCCGGTCGCGTCGACCTTGGCCCAGAAGCGAACTGCTACGCGCTCTGCTACATCCGATCCCAGGTCGGCGAGCTTCCGGTCAGGTCTCCGCGCGCCGAGTTCGTGGCGGTTGACCTTGGTGTCGCAACGAGTTGCGTCGCGCTCGACGTCTGCTACGTCGTGCGCCGGTGCGGTGCTTCCCCGGATTTGAAGACCAGGCCGAACACCAGCTCGGATGCCCTCCCGAAGATCGGAAGTGGTGGCGGAGCCTAGGGGTTCCGCGTGACGAGTCAAGTTCATGCTCTCCTCCTGCTACAGGCGGCTGCTACAAAGCGGCCCCTATGCCGCGCCGCAACCTGCCACCCTACGTTCAAGTTCTTCGACGGCCCGATCGCAGCATCGTTGGCTACCGAGGCTGGGCGATCACTGGCAAGAAGCGTGTGTTCGGCGAGACGCGCCAGGACCCCGACAAGGCGCACGCCGACGCGATGCGCATGCGCGAGATGGCGACCAAAGAGGCGACGTGGGGCGGGTCGATCGAGACGCGCGCGAAAGAGTGGATCGCGGCCATCGGCGCTCGCGTCACCGCGGACACGCTCGACTTCTACCGGGGCAAGCTGGCCAACATCTACGGCACCATCCCGAAGACCATGCCCGTCGATCGCATCACGCCGGCCGTGCTGCGCGAGTTCGTGCGCGTGGCACGCGACGAGACGAAGCTGTCGGCGCGCACGATCCAGCACTGCCGGCGCACCCTCAACTGCCTGTTCCGGTGGATGGTCCGGCGCGGCATCGTCACCGCGAACCCCGTCGGCGAAATCGACTGGCCGAACCCGCACGACACCCGCCCCGACGTGTTCACCGAGCCCGAGCTGGTGGCGATCCTGGCGCGCATCACTGACCCGTGGGCTCGTGCGCTGGGCACGTTCATCGCGTGCAGCGGGCTCCGCCGTGCCGAGGTCGCACGCCTCGCGGTGGCCGACGTCGACGCCGCGAACCGCATCGTGTGGACGCGCGGCAAGACGCGCAACCAGGCGCAGCCGTTCGCCGAGGACGCCGACGAAGCCGTGGCGCTGCTGCTCGAGCACGCCAAGGATCGCGACACGATCGTGCCCGGCATCACCGACAAGGCCCGGCGTGAGGCGATCGCCGAGACGTTCCGCCACTGGCAGAAGAAGCTCGGCGAGCCGCGCTGGCATCCGCACGCCCTGCGGCACAGCCTCGTCACGATCATGCTGCGCAAGGGCGTGCCGGCCGCGACCGTGCAGCGCACCGCGCGCCACGCCAGCTACGCGACCACGCAGCGATACGAACACCTCGTCGCCGAGGACGTGCGTGCCGGCCTGACGCGGCTGCGAATCCTGCCGAAGCCCGACGACAAGAAGGCCCACGGCTAGAGAGCCCTCCCGGCTGAGGCTGCAGCGCGCATGCGCTCGGCAGCCAGCTCCTCGCGCGCCATCTCGCTCGACGTCATGCGCGCCTGCTCCCACGCCTCGTAGTCGGTGCGACGGACGCGGTACTCGCCACGCGTGACGTGCAGCAGCTCGGGGAACTCGCGGCGGCGCGCCATGCGCTGCAGCGCTTCCAGCTTCACGCCAAGCTCGGCGGCGACGTGTTTGGCATCGAGCCAGATGCTCATGGCACCAGCGCCCCCATCGCGACCTCGCCGACCTCCACCACTTCGATGCCGGCGCAGCGCGCGAGCTGCACCAGGTGCTTGCTCTCCTCGTCGCCAGGGAACGCGAGGACCAGCTGCGGCTTGCCGACGCGCAG
>JBEILM010000343.1:0-2380 GCA_040379205.1 Gemmatimonas sp. | reverse complement strand
GACCCCTGGTTCGACTGGTTGCGTCCGATGGCCCAGTTGGTCCTTCTCATTGATGAGCGCACCAGCGACAAGCAGCAGCCCCTTGGGACCGCCGAAGCCCGATCGCTGTTCGACCGGGCCTGCTCGCTGCTGCGCGCCGACCGTGACGGGGACGCCTTCCAGCGCCTGTACTTCCAGGCCATTCAGCAGTCGCCCGCCCTGGCGGTCCTCGCGCGTCAGGTGGCAGCCGGGCTCATCGGTTGATCGGTGTTCGCGGGCTCATCGGCGCCCCACCTCGGTCTCGCACCGCTTGTCCCATCGGTCTGGACCTGTCACGGTCCGGGTAGCATCCTAAACACATGCGTCGTACCGGGTTGTCTCGTGTCCTGCTGACGTTGGCGGTCATCCTGCCGGCTGCGTCGTGCGCGCATGCCCCGGTCCTCGCGCGCCAGGCCGAGCCCCCGGCGGCGCGCCGCATGGCGTATGTCGACCAGTTCGACTCGCTCTGGACGCGTTTCCAGCAGGTGTATCCCTCGTTCGCCTACAAGCGGATCGACTGGGAGACGCAACGCGCGCTCTACCGGCCGCGGGCGGAACGGGCGCGCTCACAGAACGAACTCGTGGCCGTGCTGCTGGCCATGCTGGCCCCGCTGCGTGACCTCCACGTGTGGTTCGTCGACCCGCGCGGGCAGGTGGTACCCACGTACCGGCCGTCGGGGCTTGCCAACTTCGACCGGGAGCGCTGGGCGTCGGCGCTCCGCGATGCCAACTACATCACGCGCACCGGCAACACCGGCGACGGGTTCGTGGGCGGGTACGCCTACCTGCATATCGACAGCTGGAAAGCGCCCGTCGACGAGGAGCTGCTCGACGCGATGATGCAGCGCGCACGCACGTCGGAGGGACTCATCATCGACGTGCGCACCAACGCCGGCGGCAGCGACGCCACGGCGCTCGCCTTTGCCAGTCGATTCACCGTGCGCCCGTTTGCCGCGTCGTACGTGCAGATCAACACCGATCCGCGCGTGACGGACATCGAGATGCCGCTTGCCCGCACCATCGCGCCGCGCGGCACCTGGCAGTACACGCGGCCCGTGGTCGTCATCACCGGCCGGCGTGGCTACAGCGCCACCGAGAGCTTCGTGGCGGCCATGCGCACCCTGCCGCAGGTGACGGTCGTGGGCGACACCACCGGCGGCGCCTCGGGAAATCCCACCACGTTCCCGCTGGGGAACGGCTGGCAGTTCACCGTGCCGCGGTGGCTCGAATTCGGCCCCGACCGCCAGCCCATCGAGTGGCGCGGCGTGGCGCCGCATCTTACCATGGCCTGGGATCCCCACCGCTACGACAGCCAGCGGGATCCGCTCATCGACGCCGCGGTCGGGCTGCTGGGTGAACGCACCGGCGTGTATCGCATCGCGCCACTGCACGCCGACCCCACGGGGCGGCACGAGCCGTCCCCCGAGCGGCGCTGACCCTCCCCGACATGTCGCCCACCGGTCGGCCGCTTTCCGGCAGCGCCCCCGTCTGGGACGACGGCACCTGGACGCCGCTACCGACGCTGCACGGCGATGTGAGCGCCGATGCCTGCGTGGTCGGGCTCGGGGGCAGCGGGCTCACGGCCATCCACGAACTGCTCGGCCGCGATGCGCGCGTCATCGGCATCGATGCGCACGATGTTGGGGCCGGTGCGGCGGGGCGCAACGGGGGCTTCCTGCTCGCGGGCGCGTACGACTTTTACCACGACGCGGTGCGCCGGCACGGGCGCGATCGGGCGCGCGCCATCTACGCGGCGACACTCGAGGAGATGCCGCGCATCGCCGAGGCGGCGCCGGGCACGGTGCGCGTCACCGGCTCCAAGCGCCTGGCCGCCAATGCGGCGGAGATCAGGGATTGCCGCGCGCAGATGGAGCTCATGCGCGAGGACGGCTGGTCCGTGGAGTGGTACGAGGGGGCGGATGGCATCGGCCTGTTCCTGCCGACCGATGGTGCCTTCGATCCGCTGACGCGCTGCCGCCTGCTGGCCGATCGGGCGCGACGGGACGGCGCCACGCTGTTCGCCAACACGCGCGTCGACGCCATCGAGGGTACACGCGTGATCACGCCGCACGGGGTGATCCACTGCGGGCGCGTGGTCGTGGCCGTGGACGGCAAGCTGGAGACGGTGCTGCCGGAACTCGTGGGCCGGGTGCGCACGGCGCGCCTGCAGATGCTGGCCTGTGCGCCCACCACGGAGGTGTCGATTCCGTGTCCGGTGTACTACCGCGAGGGGTACGAGTACTGGCAGCAGTTGCCCGATGGGCGGATTGCGCTGGGCGGCCTGCGCGATCATGGCGGGGCCGAGGAGTGGAGCTTCGAGCCGCAGCCCACGGCGCTCGTGCAGGAGGCGCTGGAGGCATTC
>JBEILM010000342.1:0-2386 GCA_040379205.1 Gemmatimonas sp. | reverse complement strand
TTCAAGGTCTCGTTCTCGGCCATGCCCGACGAGACCACCCAGCTGTGCGATCTCGTGCTCCCCGACAACCACTGGCTCGAGAGCTGGGGTGACGCGGCGGGCGCGAATGGCCAGCTCGGCCTGCAGCAGCCCACGCTCGATCCGGTGTTCGACACCAAGTCCACCGCCGACGTGCTCATCGAGCTGGCCAAGCGCGATCAGGCGCTGGCGGCCCGCTTCAACGTGGCCGACTACCGCACCTGGTACATCAGCAAGTTCCCGGGCGGCGGCGCGGCGTTCACCACCGCGCTGACCAAGGCGCAGGTCGCGGCCGCGCCGCTGGTGGCCACCAGCAGTCGCACCCTGGCCGCTATGGCGCAGGCGCCGGCGGCTGGTGCCGGTGACTTCTTCGTGCACGTCTTTCCGTCGCCCACGCTTGGTGACGGCGCGGGCGCGAACAAGCCGTGGCTGCAGGAGCTCCCCGACCCGGTCAGCAAGATCGCTTGGCAGTCGTGGGTCGAGGTGCACCCGTCCACCGCCAAGAAGCTTGGCATCAAGGAAGGCGCGCATCTGACCGTCGAAACGGCGGCAGGCAAGGTCACGGCGCCCGCGTACATCTACATGGGTGTGCGCCCCGACACCGTCGCCATTGCCCTCGGGCAGGGGCACACGGCGTACGGCCGCTTTGCCCAGAACATCGGCGTCAACGCCTACGACCTCGTGTCGTCGGGCTGGGACAGCGCCGGCGGTCTCGCCCTCGGCAACCTCAAGGGCAAGGTGACGGTCACGAGCGACAGCTCCCCGCTGGTCACCACCGAAGGCTCGGCTCGTCAGCACGGTCGCGGCATCGGCCAGGCCATGACGCTGGCGGCGCTTCTCGGACAGGAGCCGGAGGATGAGAAGCACCATCACGACATTCCCGGCCTGCCGTCGCACGACTTCAAGAGCGGCCTCAAGTCGCCCATCGCCGCCGATGCCCAGGGTGAGTACGCCAACCCGCAGGGCGCCCAGAAGGGCATGTACGACCCCGAGCATTCCAGCAAGGCCGAGAAGCGCCGCTGGGCGATGACCATCGACCTCGCGCGCTGCACGGGCTGCTCGGCGTGCGTCACGGCCTGCTACAGCGAGAACAACATCCCGACGGTCGGTGCGCCGTATCAGGGCCGCGCCCTGAGCCCGGCCACGTGGGATGAGCGTCCGGGGGCGAACATCATCAAGGGCCGCGAAATGGCCTGGATCCGCCTCGAGCGCTACTACGAAGGCAACGACAACACCGAGAACGAGTTCTCGCCGGACTTCGACACGCGGTTCGTGCCGATGATGTGCCAGCACTGCGGCAACGCGCCGTGCGAGCCCGTCTGCCCGGTGTACGCCACGTACCACTCGCCGGACGGCCTGAATGTCCAGGTCTACAACCGGTGCGTCGGCACGCGCTACTGCAGCAACAACTGCCCGTACAAGGTCCGCTACTTCAACTGGTTCGGCTACGGTGAGCCGGAGCGTCGCCAGTACGCCTGGCCCGAGCCGATGCACTGGTCGCTCAACCCCGACGTCACCGTGCGTGGCAAGGGTGTCATGGAGAAGTGCACGTTCTGCGTGCAGCGCATCCGTGAATCCGAGAATCGTGCGAAGGCCGAAGGGCGTGAGGTCAACGCCGACGAATTCACCACGGCGTGCGCGCAGGCCTGCCCGTCGCGTGCGATCGTCTTCGGTGACGCGGCCGACGAAAACTGGACCGTTGCGAAACTCGCCTACGACCGGCGTGCCTACCACGTGTTCGAGGAGCTGAACACGTACACGGCCGTGGTCTATCTCAAGAAGGTCAACTATCCGGCGCCGGCCTCCCCGGCGAAGGCCTGAGGACATCGCGCATGGCGACACTCGCGCAACCGACACGTGGCACGGGGATTCGTGGGCCGAACATCGCGTCGGCCGACGTCCAACTCCCGGCGGTCGAGAACTACGAGCAAGTCGATCGCGATATCATCGCGACACTTGGCTTCACGAAGAAGTGGTTCCTGGGGCTCAGCGCCGCGATCGTGGCGATGCTCATCGGCGCCTCGGCCTGGATCTATCAGATCTATTGGGGCCTGGGCCAGGCGGGCTACGAACCGCCGGTGATGTGGGGCAACTACATCATCACGTTCGTGTTCTGGGTCGGTATCGGTCACGCCGGGACGCTCATCTCGGCCATCCTGTTCCTCTTCCGCGCCGGCTTCCGCACCTCGATTTATCGAGCGGCCGAAGCCATGACGGTGTTCGCCGTCATGACGGCCGGGTTGTTCCCGATCATTCACATCGGGCGTCCGTGGAAGTTCTTCTGGCTGATTCCGTATCCGAACTGGCGCCTCCTGTGGCCGAACTTCAAGTCGCCGCTGGTGTGGGACGTCTTCGCCATCTCGACGTA
>JBEILM010000341.1:0-2399 GCA_040379205.1 Gemmatimonas sp. | reverse complement strand
CTACGACGAAGCGCTGGCGCTGCCCACCGCTGAGGCGGCCACGCTGGCGCTGCGCACGCAGCAGATCGTTGGCTATGAATCGGGCGTGGCCCAGACGGTCGATCCGCTCGCTGGCAGCTGGTACGTGGAGCAGCTCACCGACAGCATCGAAGCGCGGGCCCGTGAGCTCCTGGCCCGCGTCGATGAACAGGGCGGCGCGGCCGACGCCATTCGCGCCGGCTTCCAGCAGGAGGAGATCGGCCGCAGTGCCTACGAGCATCAGCTGCGCGTGGAAGCTGGTGAAACGGTGGTCGTGGGCGTGAACCGGTTCGGAGACGGCCAGGAGCCGCCGATCATTCCCGCCCCGGACTTCAGCGCGCTCGCGCGCGACCAGGTGTCCCGCCTGTCGGCCGTGCGTGCCGGCCGCGATGGCGCTGCCGTGGACGCGGCGCTGCAGCGCATCGCCCAGGTGGCGCCGCAGTACCTGCCGGCGCACACCGGCACGCGCGAGCCACTCATGCCGCGCATCATCGACGCGGTGCGGGTGCGCGCGTCGGTAGGAGAGATTGCGGATGCGCTCGAGGGCGTGTGGGGCAGGTACCAGCCGTCGGTGTGACGGCGGGATGCGGGAGCCGGCGTTGGTGACTGCGGAACGGCGCGAGCCAAAGGGCGCGAGCCAAAGGGCGCGAGCTAAAGGGCGCAAGCCAAAGGGCGCGAGCTAAAGGGCGCGAGCCAAAGGGCGCGAGCCAAAGGGCGCGAGCCAGGGGGCGCGCCCTGCCGCCGTCTCCCCGCCTCTGTCCCACCGGCACCTGCCGACTGCCACGCCACGCGATAGCTTCATGGAGAGCCGCCATTCTTCACCGTGCCCTCCCCCCCGCCACGCCGATTCGCGTCCTCGCCCGTGAGTGACATTTCGTCCGGGGAACCGCGCCCGCTCGCGGTGGTGCGGGCCATGGTCGATGCCCTCGATCGTGACCTGCTGCAGATCATGGCGCGCCGCATGGCGCTCGTGGCGGAGGTGGCGGCGTACAAGCGGCAGCACGGCCTCCGCATTCGCGATGCCGAGCGTGAAGCCGACGTCCTCCGCGATCGTCACGAGCGGGCCGTCCAGCTCGGGCTGCCTGCCGGCGAAATCGAGTCGATTTTCCGGGTGCTGCTGCGCTCGAGCCGCGATCATCAGGCGGCGTTGCGGGCCGAGATCCCCCTCGACGAATCGCCGCGCACGGTGGCCATCATCGGTGGGCACGGCAAGATCGGTCGTCTGCTGGCCCGTCTCTTCGGCGACCTCGGCCATCGCCTGCTCCTCGTCGATACCGACACCACCCTGCGGGGGGCCGAAGCTGCCGCCGCCGCCGATGTCACCGTGATCAGTGTACCCATCGACCGCACGGAGGCGGTCATTCGCGAGGTGGGGCCACATGTGCGCGAGGACGCGCTGCTCATGGACGTCACGAGCCTCAAGGAGGCGCCGGTACGCGCCATGCTTGAGGCCACGCGCGGCAGCGTGGTGGGGACGCACCCCATGTTCGGGCCCAGTGTGCACACCCTGCAGGGGCAGCGGGTGGTGCTGTGCCGGGCGCGAGGCGACGCCTGGGCCGACTGGGTGGCGCACACCCTGACCGCGCGCGGGCTCGTGATTACCGAGACCTCGCCGTCCCAGCACGACCGCGCCATGGCGGTGGTGCAGGTGCTCACCCACTTCCAGACGCAGGTCCTCGGGCTCACGCTCGCCCGTCTCGGTATCCCGCTCTCGGAAACCATGCCCTTTACGTCGCCCGCCTACCTGCTCGAGCTGTACGTGGCGGCCCGGCACTTCGCCCAGGACCCGGCGCTCTACGGCCCGATCGAAATGCGGAATCCGCGCACGGGCGATATCACCGCCGCGTTCGGTGGGGCCGTGCAGGAGTTGGCCGCCGTGATCGGCGAGGGTGACCAGGCGGCGTTCACCCGCCTCTTCGAGGAGGTCCGGGCCTTTTTCGGGGACTTCACCGCCGAGGCCCTGATCCAGTCGAGCTTCCTCATCGACCGGATCGTGGAACGCAGCTGACGCCACAAACCGGTCTGGACCCTGGGGCGCCGTTCGGGCGTTACAGAGCCATGGCCTCCAAGCTGTCGCTCAATCCGCTCACCTGGTTCCGCCGCACGGAGAACGCCATCTTCGCCGTGGCGGCCGAGGTCGAGTATCGCCTGAAGCTGGCCCCCCGGGGGACGAAGATCGTGCCCAGCGACTTCGACCGGCGCATGATCCGCATGTTCCTGGTGGTTATGCCGCTGCTGATCGGGTCGCTGTTCCTCGACGACCGGGCGCTGCGCATCCGCCTGCTGCTGCTGGCGTTCGCCGTGGTGCTCTTCACGGTGGCGCTCATTTTTCTGCTCGACGCCCGGTCCTCGAATTACACCGGGCGTGGACGTCCGCCCGT
>JBEILM010000340.1:0-2408 GCA_040379205.1 Gemmatimonas sp. | reverse complement strand
TGGCGCGCGGAGCATTGACCGAGTTGAATCAACCACACTCATGCCATTCTCAACTGACTTGCGAGAACTACACGTCTGTGTGCATTCCCGCTCTTGCCCGGGTCACAGCGCGAGAGTGAGCGCGCCCGTGCCTCGGCTGCGCGGCATGCGGCCTAACCCGGAAATTTCATGAGCAGCAGGTCGGCAGCCTCGTGCCGTGGCGCGTTGTCATACGTATCTGAGCCCCAATGCCAACCGAGGACTGCCGATGCCAAAGTGTACCGATGGGACCGTCGAGTTTGGACGGGTCGGAAGGCGTGTGGTGGAGGCCGCATTCGATGGTGGCGACATCGTCAGCGATGGCGGCGTGCTGTTGCTCAGGCGGGTCGATGAACGCCTTGGCCTGACCCGCGCTGCGGCGCTGGCGCTAGGCGACGAGCGCCGCGCCGCCAGCGTCCAGCACGATCTGCGCAGCCTGCTGGCGCAGCGCATCTATGGCCTGTGCCTGGGCTGGTCGGACGTGTGCGACCACAACGCGCTGCGCAACGACCTGGTGATGCAGACGGCCGTGGGCCGTGCCGAGCCGTTGGGCAGTGCGCCCACCCTCAGCCGGCTGGAGACGGCGGCCAAGCCCGCGCATGCGGCTGCGCTGCACGAGGTGCTGATGCAGCAGTTCATCGCCAGCCACGACAAGGCGCCCAAGGAGCTGGTGCTCGACGTCGACGCCACCCATGTGCCGCTGCACGGCGAGCAGGAGCGCGGCCACTTCCACGCTTACTACGACAACTACTGCTACCTGCCGCTGTACGTCTTCGCTGGCCAGGACATGCTGGCGTGCGTGCTGCGCCCGAGCGACCGTGACCCGGCCAGCGTGGTCAGCGCGCTGATCAAGCGGCTGCTGGTGCCGCTGCGCCGGGCCTGGCCCAAGACCAAGATCATCGTCCGGGCGGACTCGGGCTTTTGCCGCCCGCGCGTGCTGCAGCGCCTGGAGCGCTGGCGCGTGAACTACATCATCGGGCTGCAGAAGAACTCGCGCCTGAACGAGCAGGTGGCACTGGCGGAGCTGGCCCTGGCCGAGCAGTACGCGGCCAAGCAGACCAAGCAGCGCATGTTCGGCGAGTTCCAGTACGCCGCCGGCACCTGGGACAAGGCCCGTCGCGTCATCGCGCGGCTGGAGCACGGTGAGCAAGGTGCCAACCCGCGCTTCATCGTCACCGATCTGCCGGGTTCGCCCAAGGCCCTGTACGAGCGCAGGTACTGTGCGCGCGGCGAAGCCGAGAACCGGATCAAGGAAGCGCAACTCGACCTGTTCGGCAGGCGTGCGAGTTGCCACCGCTTCCAGTCCAACCAGCTTCGGCTGCTGCTGGCGGCGCTGGCCTACACCTTGATGATCAACCTGCGCCGGCTGGGCCTGCAGGGCACCGAGCTGGCCCAGGCCTGCACCGCAACCCTCCGCACGAAGCTGCTGAAGATCGGCGCGGCTGTGTTGCGCAACACCCGCCGCGTGCGGGTGCTGCTGGCCTCGGCGCACCCGATGAAGCACGTCTTCCTCGCTGCTGCGCGCGCCCTGGGCCCGTAGAAATCCATCCAGTGCCTGGCCCGCGCGCTGACGACAAAAAGGCCCGCATCCCAAGCCGGGGAAGGGGCAAATGCGTCCGGCTGGGCGCCATGAGCACTCCTGAACGCGGCAAACGACGAGGCCGCGCCTCAAATCGCCGAATCACCTACTAAATCCGCTCCGGAAAGCCATCCAGTACGGCACTCGTGAAAGAGCCGGGCTAGGCCCGGTCCGGCCCCGGCGCCGGACTGGCACGACGCGGCCCTGGCGGCGGCCTCGGCCGCGTCAGCCGCCTCAGCCGAAGCGCTATCGTCGGTGCATGGACCTCAGCCGCTTCCCCCGCCGCCGCTACACGCCCTTCGCGACCCCGCTCGAGCCGCTGCCGCGCCTGAGCGCCGCGCTCGCGGCCACCTGCCCGGGCGGCCGCGGGCCCGAGCTCTGGGTCAAGCGCGACGACATGCTCGGGCTGTTCCCGGGCGGCAACAAGACGCGCAAGCTCGAGTTCCTGGTCGCCGACGCGCTGGCACGCGGCGCCGACACGCTCGTCACCTGCGGTGCGCCGCAGAGCAACCACTGCCGCATCACGCTGGCGGCCGCGCTGAAGGAGGGCTTGCACTGCCGCTTCGTGATCGAGGAGCGCGTGGCCGGCAGCTACGACGAGCAAGCCAGCGGCAATCACTTCATGTTCCGCCTGCTCGGCGTCGAGGCCATCACGGTCGTGCCCGGCGGCAGCGACATGGCCGCGGCGATGCAGCGCGTGGTCGAGGAACTGGCCGCGCAGGGCCGCACCGGCTACGTGATTCCCGGGGGCGGCAGCAATGCGCTCGGCGGCCTGGGCTACGCCGCCTGCGCACAGGAGCTGCAGCAGCAG
>JBEILM010000339.1:0-2413 GCA_040379205.1 Gemmatimonas sp. | reverse complement strand
GCGCGCCCACGCCGAACTTGGCGGTGACGTAGAGCGTAGCGCTGGTGTTGGCGATGTGCAGCGCGTTGGCGAGGCTGGGCATGGTGATCGTGCCATGCACGTGGGACGCGGTTGCGCTGACGCTGGTGGCGCCCGGCAGAGATGTAAATGCCTGCATGTCAGTCCTCTATGCGGCGGCGGCGCTCGGCGCGCTCGATCAGCTCGCGGATGGAAACGCCCAGCTTGACGTCGGTGGCGCCGGGGGTGCCGTACTCGAAGCGGGGTGGCGCGGCCTGCGGCGTCTCGCGGACATAGGGCCGCGACATGCAGGCATAGCGCCACTCGTCGGCGGCATGGTCCTCGCCCTCGGTGTCCACGTCCTCGGGCCTGCTCTCGTCGTGCTGCAACGCCGGCACGGTGCGGATGCTGTCCGTGCAGGTGGCGAAGCAGTAGATCGCCGGGCGCTCGCCGTCGCCTTTCAGGCGGGCCCGCAGTTGATCCCAGCCGCCCAGCGCGCCATTGCGGGCCACGCGGGCGTTGTCAGCGCCCCGGAACATGATCCGCGTCGCCTTCGTCATGCGCTCGGCGATCGACGGGCCTCCATCGCTGGAGAAGATCGCCGGATCGGCCACGCCATGGCGCACCGTCTCGCCGGCTTCCCTTTGGGCAATGCCTGCCGCCACTTCCTCGGCCGTCATCCGCAAGCCTTTGTTGGGCTCGCCCGGCACACAGCCATACCATTCGCGATAGCGGATCATCGCGCCGCGCGGAAACTGCGGCAGCTCGCCGTCGCTCACCGCCCACCAGCCAACGCTGAACGGTCGCGCCGAGCCCCAATCCAAGCTACGGAACCTGTGCCAGTGCGCCGGCAGCTCCATCGGTGCGACGACGTGCCGGTCCAGCGTGAACTCCGGGAAAAACGCCCCGGCGATAACGGACCAGTCGCCCTCAAGCCAAGCGCGCACCAGTTGCGGCGAGCCGGCGGCCTTCAGTTGCGCGACGTAGGTGTCCCCCAAATACGTGTTATCCCCCACCCGCGACGGGATGTAGACGCGCTCCAGGCCCGTGTTTGCGTCGCGGATGCGCTGCCATCCCAGCGGCGCCGGGTCGATGTAGCGCGCCCGCACCCATTGATGCCCAGGCCCGCCCGGGTTGCCCGTTAGGCGGATGCGGCACGGCACGCCGGCGCCGCTGCGCAGCGTGGCGAACAGCTTGAGGATCGGAGCCGCGCTCGGGAAGTTGCCCGCCTCCTCCACGTATATCCGGGTGTAGCCATGGCCCTGGTAGTTCTCGGCGTCGCTGTCGCGCTCCAGGTACGCGAACGTCAGGCGCCCGCCGCCGGGCATCACGCATCGCATCGGCTGCTGGCTGAACGTCGCGCCCAGCGGCCTGAACAGCACGCGCGCCCGCTCGAACGTCTCCGTCAGTTCCGTGCGCGACCTCCGCACCATCAGCCCGATGGCGTCCTTGCCATAACGATCGGCATGCACCGCCCACTCGCCCAGCACGCCATCGGTTTTGCCGCCACCGCGGCCGCCGCCGAAAAACACCTCGAACACCGGGCAGGCCAGGAGAGCCGTCTGAGGCCCCGTCTGCGGCTGCCAGACGATCAGTGGTGCGGCTGGTGCTGCTTGGCCCATTCGTCCGCGTCCACGGCCTCCACAGGCGCTGCGATGACATAGCCCAGGCGCTCGCCCTTGCTGGTGGCGTCCACGGCGGAGAGGCGCGGCGCGAAATAGGGCGCGGCCTTCTCCGCGGCTTGCAACGCACCGTCCTCGTCGCCGCGCGCGAACCTAGCCAGCGCGATCTGCCGCATCATCTCGGGCATCGACAGCTCGCCGGCCAACCCGGCCGCATCCACGAGCTTGCGCGCCGCCGTGCGCCGCGGCTGCCTGTCGCGCGATCCTTTGGGCCTAGCCATTTTTGCCGGTTTTCAAAAACAGAAACGCCCTCAGGCTTTCGCCGGCGGGCGCAACTTCTTCAGGATGCCTAAGTGTGCCCATTTTCGCGCCCCACTGTCAAGTGCAATTGTATGCCGCCGCCAGACGCTCCAACGCCGCCACCAATTGGTCGCGCGCCGTGTGCCGGCGCCACCGCCGCATCTCGTCGTAGTCAGCGAGCGAGCCACCACGCAGCACCACCCAGTTGACGACACCCTCGCTGGCGGCGAGGCCCATCGCCTGCACGCCGCGCCGGTGCCACTCGGCGGCGGACAGCGCCTTTTCCTGCGGCAGCAGCGCCACGCCCAGGCCATCGGGGCGGATTTCCGACACCCGATCGGCGGCCCACGGCATCGGCCCAAGGCCACGGCCTGCACCGACGTGCTCGAGGGCGCGGCGGTAGATGGCGGCGGCGGTGCGCATGCCAGCCGTGACGTCGGCGACGCGATCCAACGGATCGGCGCGGCGGGCGCGTGGGTGGCTGCTGCGTGTGC
>JBEILM010000338.1:0-2422 GCA_040379205.1 Gemmatimonas sp. | reverse complement strand
GTGTGCGTGCTGTCGTACTCGCGACGGATCTTCCTGCGCTTCTTCCTCGGGCAGCGCATCGAGAACTTCCTGCGTGGCCACGTGGCCGCGTTCGCGGCCTTCGGCGGGGTCCCGCGCGTGCTGCTGTACGACAATCTGAAGAGCGCGGTGCTGGACCGTCGCGGCGACGCGATCTTGTTCAACCCGCGGCTGGTGCACTTCAGCATGCACTACCACTTCGAGATCCGTCCGGCTGCGGTGGCCCGCGGCAACGAGAAGGGCCGCGTCGAACGAGCGATCGGCTATGCGCGAACGTCGTTTTGGCCGGCGCGGCAGTGGGGTGATCTCGACGACCTGAACGCGCAGGCTGCGGCGTGGTGTGCCGGCGAAGCGAGCGAGAGGCCGTGGCCGGACGACAAACGGAAGACGGTGGCGGCGGCGTTTGCCGAGGAGCAGCCGAGGCTGCTGGCGTTGCCGGACAACTCGTACGAGACCGAGGAAGTCGTGGGTGCGAAGGTCGGCAAGACGCCACACGTGCGCTTCGAGGGCAACGACTACTCGGTGCCGCACGCGCTGGTGCGGCAGGTCGTCGAGGTGCGTGCGACGCTGGAGCGCGTGCGCATCCTGTCCGCAGGCAAGGTCGAGGCAGAGCACGCGCGTAGTTTCGATCGCGGTCTCGTGATCGAGAATCCGCTGCACACCGCGGAACTGAAGAAGAGCAAGGGCGAGGCGAGGAAGCACCGCGCACTCGATCGGCTGGCTCAGTCGGCGCCGAGTGCGCAGCCCATCTTCACGCTGCTGGCGCAAGCTGGCGCCAACCTGGGGCGATCGACGCAGCACTTCCTCGAGTTGCTCGATGCGTTTGGTGCGGTCGAGTTGGAGCTGGCGATGCGTGAAGCGTTGGCCGATGGCCGGGTGCTGGCGTCCGACGTGCGCAAGTTGCTCGAAGCACGGCGCAGAGCCGCGGGTGGCTCGCCCCAGGCTTTGGTGGATCTGCCGGACGATGCCCGCGTGCGCGACCTGGTCGTGCGCCCACGCGACCTCGGCAGCTACGACCAGCTGCTGCGCAGCGACGCGGAGGTGCACGATGGCGACGCCAACTGACGCGGATCTGCGCGAACGCGCGCGGCGGCTCGGTCTCTGGGGCTTGCTGGCCAACTGGGATGCCCTGAGCAAGCAGGCATGGGTGCGCGACTATCTCGGTGCCGAGGAGGACGAACGCAGCCGGCGAAGTCTCGAACGCCGCATCCGCGGCGCACGCCTCGGCGTCTTCAAGTCGATCGCGGACTTCGACTGGCAGTGGCCGAAATCGATCGACCGCGAACAGATCGAAGACCTGATGCGGCTCGACTTCGTCGACGAGCGGGCCAACGTCGTGTTGTTCGGCCCGACCGGCGTCGGCAAGACGATGATCGCACAGAATCTCGGCTACCAGGCGCTGCAGAGCGGACACACGGCACTGATGACCACGGCCAGCGCGATGCTGAGCGACCTCGCCGCACGGGACTCGGCAGCGGGCCTGGCGCGGCGGCTGCGCCGCTACTGCCGGCCTCGCGTGCTGGTGCTGGACGAGATCGGCTACTTCGTGCACGCCGGCAGAGCCGCGGACCTGTTCTTCGAGGTCGTCAGTCAGCGGTACGGAGAGAAGTCGACGGTGATGACGTCGAACAAGCCATTCTCCGAATGGTCGGCGGTCTTCGGCGGTGCCGGCTGTGTCAGCGCGATCGTCGATCGCGTCGTGCACAAGGTCGAGATCGTCAAGGTCGACGGCGAGTCGTATCGTCAGAAGGAGGCGATGGAGCGGGCCGAGCAGAAGGCCAAGGAACGCAAGGCTCGCAGCAAACAGCGGAGGTCGCCGTGATCTCGCGCGCTGCGCCGGTGCCGCCGCGGCCCGATCTGGTGCGGAGGCCGCGGGGCGCTTTCGGCTGGCTCGACGCTGCCCTGCTGCACGACCGCTGGATCGCCGAGGTCGGGCCACACGCCGTGGCGGTGATGGTGCTGCTGGCGATCGCCGCGGATCGCCGGGGCGCGTCCTTCTATCGCCGCGAGCGCATGGCGATCGCGCTCGGCATGAGTCGGTACGAAGTCGACGACGCGCTGCAGCGGCTGCTCGACGTCGGGCTCGTGGTCATGCGGCCTTGGCGACCCGGTGGCTGCGACGGCGTCTGGCAGTTGCTGCCGCCGTCGCCGCGGAGCGATGCGCCGCGCGCAGGAACCGTGCTGTCGGCCGCCGACGTGCTACGCAGACTCGGCTTTCACGGCTCGTAGTTGGGGTGGCAGTCACCCTCGTCACGCGGATCGTCGCCGCCGCGCAGACCCCCGGAATCACGCGCTTTCAGGCAGCCGCCGACAGTGCGTACGACACCGAGGCTTGCGCGCTGGTGCGTGGAGTGATGGTGCGCGCGGTGTCAGGCTTCTACGAGCGAACGGCGGCGCGGTGGGG
>JBEILM010000337.1:0-2460 GCA_040379205.1 Gemmatimonas sp. | reverse complement strand
ACGGTGCTCGCCGCCGCCGACCTCACCGACCTCGAGCCGAACCTGGTGCGCCGCGCCTGGCCGCAGGCTCGTCCCAGCGTCGACACCGACGGCTACCGCTTCGTCGTCGCCTACCAGGAAGTCTTCAACGGCCAGGTCGCGACCAACGACCTCGACACGCGCGCGACGATCATCGCGCGCAGCGGCAACACGCTGTTCGCCGAGGAAGCCGGCGTCGCCCTCGGCTTCACCGGCAACCGCGAGTTCAACGTCGCCTTGGCCAGCCGCTACTCCGGGCAAGGCTCCTACAGCCCGATGTTCGCGGCGGCGAACGACTTCGACGGCATCAGCGGCAGCCCGCTGGCGATCGACGCCGACGCCTGCATGGCGACGCCGAGCGGCGTGGTCGTGCAGCGGTCAACCGCGTGCGGCAGCACCGGCATCAGCTGGAGCGGCAACGCCGTGCCCGGTGGCTCGGTGACGGTGACGGTCGGCGCCAGCCCGAACCTGCGCGGCATGATCGTCGGCACGCCGCTGAGCGTCGTGATCGGGTTCTGCCCGGCGTGCACGCTCGGCGTCGACGGCTTCCTGTGGAACGGCGACAGCTTCACGCTGTCGGTGCCGCTGTCGCCGGCGGTGGTCGGCTTCACGTTCTCGGCGCAAGGCTTCGAACTGGCCCCGGCGGGCGCGCCTTGCCTCGGCCAGATCTCGCTGACCGACACCGTCGACGTGACGATCGGCTGAGGTCACGCTGCGGCGGGGGCTGCTCCGGCAGCTCCCGCCAGGCTCTGCTTGCGTGCCCCTCTGTGCCAACGTGAGCGAGACACGCGTTCGTGTTGTGTTTAGTGTCGAGGGCGCAGGCAGGATCGCAGATGACCAAGCAGTCGAAGAACCGTGCCGCCGAGGATCGCCCGGTGTTGGGATCCACGGAGCGGAGCCCAGTCGAGCGCAGCGAGGCTGGGCGTAGCGGAGTGGATCCCAACACCGGGCGGGGCGCCGGCGGGGACAAAGCGCAGTCCAACGAGACCCTCGAACGACCACGTCGTCGCTCGTTCACCGCCGACTACAAGGCCCGCATCTTGAGCGAAGCTGACGCCGCTGTCGGGCAGCCCGGCGCCATCGGCGCATTGCTCCGCCGTGAAGGGCTCTACTCGTCACATCTGACCAAGTGGCGCAGCGATCGCGCGAACGGCGGCGTCGCAGCGCTCGCCCCCAAACGCCGTGGACCAGTGGCGCAGAAGGCCACCTCCAACCGGCATCTGGTGGCGAAACTCGAGCGCGAGAACGCGCGGTTGAAGCACCGGCTGAAGCAGGCTGAGACCATCATCGAGTTCCAAAAAAAGTTGAACGATCTGCTGGGCATCCCGGTGGGCTCTCCGCCAGAGATCGACGAGGACTCGCGATGAACCTCGCGGACCAACTCTCGACGGACGTCGGCACGAAGGCGGCCTGCGCTGCCTTGGCAGTGCCGCGGGCGACGATCTACCGCCGTCGCGCAGCTCGACGGTCTACCGGCATGCCGGCGCGGACACCGCGTCATTCGAGTCGCGCCCTCACGCCGGACGAGCACCGCCAGGTCGTCATGGAGTTGAACTCCGAGCAGAACGCGAACCTCGCTGTGCCGCAGGTCTACGCCCAGATGCTCGACCAGGGGCGCTACCTGTGCTCGATCCGGACGATGTACCGAATCCTGCAGGAACAAAACGCTGTTCGAGAACGGCGCGATCAGCTCCGGCACCCGAACTACAAGAAGCCCGAGCTCCTCGCGACTGCACCGAACCAAGTCTGGTCTTGGGACATCACCAAGCTGCTCGGCCCGCAGAAGTGGTCCTACTTCCACCTCTACGTGCTCATGGACATCTTCAGCCGCTACACCGTCGGCTGGATGGTCGCGACCCGAGAGTCTGCCGAACTGGCGCAACGACTGGTCCGCGACGCATGCAAGCGCGAGGGCATCGTCGAGGGGCAGCTCACGGTCCACAGCGATCGCGGAACCGCGATGACCTCGAAGCCGCTGGCGTTGCTCTACGCCGACCTCGGGGTCACCAGGAGCCTGAGCAGGCCACGCACGTCCAACGACAACCCCTTCTCCGAGGCGCACTTCAAGACCCTGAAGTACCGGCCCGAATTTCCAGACCGCTTCGGGTCCATCGAGGATGCAAGGCTGCAGTGCTCGGCGCTGATCGACTGGTACAACAACCAGCATCACCACTCGAGCCTTGGCTTGCTCACACCAGCCGACGTGCACCATGGCCGCGTCGCCCAGCGCCTTGCAGTCCGAGACCAGGCACTCGCCACGGCCTTCGCAGCTCATCCGCACCGCTTCGTGCGTGGCGCGCCACTCGCCAAGCGGCCACCAGAAGCTGCATGGATCAACCCGCCGGCATCCAACGCCGCCGCCACCATCGACCAGCCGCCGTCACTGGCCGCTGCTCACTGATCTCCTCTTCCATGTGTCTCATTCACGTTGACACGCACCGT
>JBEILM010000336.1:0-2463 GCA_040379205.1 Gemmatimonas sp. | reverse complement strand
CTATGAGGCCGAGACGGGCCTCCTCGTCGACACGGCCGGCTTCGTCATCCACGGCACGCTGCCCTTCGTGGGCTGCTCGCCCGACTTCCTCGTGGGCGACGACGGCATGGGCCAGATCAAGTGCCCACATAACCCGGCCGTACACGTGGAAACGCTGCGCGGCGGCATGCCGGAAGACCACGTCGCCCAGGTGCAGGGCGAGCTGTGGGCGACGGGTCGCGCTTGGTCGGACTTTGTGAGCTACGACCCGCGCATGCCGGCCCATCGCCGGCTCTACGTCCAGCGCATCCACGCCGACAAGGCATATCACGACGACCTCGAAGCCGTCGCCGCCAGCGCGTGGGCCGAGGTTCAGTCGATCCTCGAATTCGTCAACAAGGGAGCAGCAGCATGAACATCGGAATCTTCGCGGGCCGCGTCGGAAAGGACGCCGTTCTTCGCCACAGCCAAGCCGGCAAGCCGGTCCTGGGCTTCTCCGTCGCGGTCGACGTCTACGTCGGCGGCGGCGAGAAGGAAACCCTGTGGGTTGACTGCAGCATGTGGGGCGAGCGCGGCCAGAAGGTCGCCGAGTACGTCACCAAGGGGGCGAGCGTCACCGTGCAGGGGCGCATCACCCTCGACAGCTACGAAGGAAAGCCGAAGCTGAAGCTCGACGTTCAGGAGCTGACGTTGCAGGGCGGCAAGCCGGAGACGGCCGATCGCCAGGACGACAAGCCCAAGGAGGAGTTCAAGCCGCAGGGCTACAAGGGCGCAGGCGGCGGTCGTTCGCGCAGCGCGCCGATCGCGCAGACGCGCGGGAACGATCCCTTCCCCGATGACGACATCCCGTTCGTCACCAGCCGTGGCGTGTTCTGAGGGCCGCCGCATGAAGCCGCTGATCCAAGAACTTGACCGCGCCATCGAGCGCGGCTGGGCGAACTGCGGGCACTTGGCTGCCATGCGCGAGCTGGCGCTTGAGGCAGCGAACGAGCCGGAGGGGCACGCCCCCCAAGCCCCGCCCGCTGCGGTGGCATTGCCTGATGCCATTCCGCAAATGTCAGACGTTGAGGAAAGGGCGCTCAATGCGCAACAGCGCGATTGGCAGTGGGCGTACCAAAAGGGCTGGAACGAATGCCGCGCATGGCTGATTGCCAAAGCAAAGGAGAACACCCGTGACTGACTTTTCCCCGCTGGACTCTGCGCTGTACGAATCAACGCCCGAGAAAATCGCGGCTTCGCTGCGCTATCTCCGCAAGGCTGACGCCGTGATGGCCGCACTGATGCCGCTGTCTGCCAACCCCCAAGCCCCGCCCGCTGCGGCGCCTGCCGTGGACGCCGAGACGCTGGACTTCGCGCGGAATGCTGCCCGCATGCTTCACGGCTTCATGCTGGACACAAACGCAGTCGGCGCAAAAGAGGCCGGCGTGAACTTGGCGCGCAGCATCAAGGCCAATCTCGCCGCCGCCGCGCGGGAGGGGGAGTGATGATCCGCTGCATTTCAGAGCGTAGGTTCAATGCCATCGATGCGCTCGCGATGATCTGGTTCGCGCTCGCTTGGAGTGAGCGCAACTGGCTAGCCGTGATTGTTATCGCGGCACTGTTTCCGCTGGCGTCTGTGCTGGCCGAGCGCGGGGAGGGGGAGTCGTGAGCTACCGAATCCTGAATTGGATGTTCGGCTGGGACTACGTGCAGTGGAAAAACTGCGTCACGTCCGGCGTCAGCAGAGTCCACCTTGACGGCATGGGGCGGGCTTTCTACTGGCGATACAAAAGCATCGGAGTTGCCGACCGCATCCATAAGCCGGAGGAAGTGCTGTGGCTAACGTGCAGCCCCGACAAGTATTTCGAAGCCGAGCGCGTGGATGGGGTTCAGTCGTGACGCGCCTCCTCTCACTACGCCGCGTATGGGAGCAGACGGCGGTTTTTGGAATCGGAATGGGCTGGCCGCCGGCCTGCTTCATTATCTGCATCGGGCGCTGGGTCCTGATCGTAGGCCCGCACATTCCGTCGAGCGTGGAGGTGGGGCCGTGACAAGTGAATTGCAGCGGGATATTGAGCGCATGGACTTGCTGATGCGGTCTATGTACCCCGATGGGGACGACGCTGGTGCAGCATGGCAGCGCATCCGCCAGCGCCTCACGCCGGATCGGGAGCGGGTGGCGATTGCCATCTGCGAAGCACTCACCACGCCAAAGGGCGTCATGTGGTGGGCGATGACGGAAGAACATCGCGAGGCGTTCCGCGCCAAAGCAGACGCCGCAATCAACGCAATGGGGGAGCCATGATCGCGCGCCCGACATGGAAGAACGCCGCCGCGTTCACGTTCTACCCATTGGTCGCGGTCGTGATGGCCGTCTGCTGTCTGCTGCTGATCGTCCTCGCATGGCCGGTGTGTTTGCTGGCCGACTTCGACAAGGCGGAACAGTCCGCAAAGGAGACGCCATGAGCGCGCACTCGTACGCCTGCCGCACGATGGCAGTCATCG
>JBEILM010000335.1:0-2495 GCA_040379205.1 Gemmatimonas sp. | reverse complement strand
TCCTCGAAGACCTTCATGATTTCCTCGGAGGTCGTCGAGTCGAGATTGCCGGTGGGTTCGTCGGCGAGCAGAATGGACGGGCGGTTCACCAGTGCCCGCGCGATGGCCACGCGCTGGCGTTGACCACCGGACAGCTCGTTGGGACGGTGATGCATGCGTTCGCCAAGCTGCACCCGCTGGAGCGCCTCACTGGCCCGCTTCTTCCGCTCGTCGGCCGAAATGCCGGCGTACACGAGCGGCAACTCCACGTTCTGCAGCGCCGACGCGCGCGGCAGCAGGTTGAATGTCTGGAAAACGAAACCGATTTCCCGGTTGCGCACGCGGGCCAGCTGGTCGTCGCTCATCTCGCTCACCAGCTGGCCACTCAGCCAATACTCGCCCTCATTGGGCGTGTCGAGGCAGCCGATGAGGTTCATGAGCGTGGATTTGCCCGAGCCCGATGGCCCCATGATGGCCACGTACTCGTTGCGCCGGATGGCAACATCGACGCCGCGCAGGGCACGGACGATCTCGCCGCCCATGTCGTACTGCCGCTTGAGCTGACGGGTGACGATTACCCAATCCTGGCTCGGCGCGGTGCCTGGCGCGCTGGTGACGGCGAGGCGCTCGGCCGCCGTACTCAGCCCGATGTCGACCGCGCTCATGACTTGGTCCCGGAGGCCGGCTTCTTCTCGTCGGCCTTGGTGGCCTTGATCAGGGCGCCGTCCTTGAGTTCGCGAATGGCCTGGTAGGTTCCGGCCACGATCGTCTCCCCGGCCTTGAGGCCATCGAGCACCTCGAAGTGCCGCTCGCCGGCGATGCCGACCTTGACCGGGCGGAACGTGACCTTGTTGTCGGCGCCGACAATGAACACGCCCTCGACGTCGCGCTTGCCGACTTCCTTGGCCGGCTTGCGCCCCACGGTCACGGCCGAGTCGCCCGTGGGCAGCGCCTCGTTCTCGCGCACGGTGAGGGCGATGATCGGGATGCTGAGCACCTTGGTGCGCGTGGCGGTGACGATCTTGGCGGTGGCCGAGAAATCGGGGCGCGTGTCCACCGGCGGGTTGGTGAGCTGGACGCGGACTTCGTAGTCGATGGCCTGGTCGCCGGTGCTCGCCGCGGCGGTCTTGTTGACGGAGCTGTTGGAGATCTCGAACACCCGGCCCACGAAGGTCGTGTCGGGGAAGGCATCGATCTGGATGACGGCCGAGTCGCCGACGCTGATGCGCGCGACGTCGGTCTCGTCGACCTTCACCTTGGTCTCGAGGATGCTCATGTCGCTGATGGTGAGCAGCGTGGCGGCGTCCTTGTTCAGCGTGCCCATGATGGCCGTTTCACCTTCCTCGACATTGAGGCGCGTGACCTTGCCGCTCATGGGGGCGATGATGGTGGTGCGGTTGAGCGCCTGGCGGGCGTCACGCACCGAGGCCTGGGCCTGCTCCACGGAGTACGTGGCGGCTTCGGCGAGCGCCTGGTTCACTTCCCACTGCGTCTTGAGCTGCTCGAGCTGTTCGTCGCTGACGAGATTGGGCGACTGCTGCTTGATCTGCTGCGACCGTTCGTAGTTGCGCTGGGCCTGGATGAGGTTGGCCTTGGCCTGGGCTGACTGGGCGCGCGCCGAGGCGAGCGCGGCCTCCGCGCGCTGGAGGGCGGCGGTGGGCTGTTCGGGGTCGATCTGGAGCAGGAACTGTCCCTTCTTCACCATGTCGCCTTCTTTCACCGACAGCCGCACGATCTTGCCGGTGACGTCGGCGGAGACATCGACCTTGGTGCGCGGCTGGATCTGGCCGCTGGCGGTGACGGAGGCCACGAGATCACGGGCCTCGACGGCCTCCGTGCGCACATCGACCGGTTTGGTGGAATTCTTCTTGGCGGCGACGACGGCGAGGCCGGCGACGACCGCGACGACGACACCCGCGATCCCGAACTTGGCGGTCTTGGTCATGACTGGTCTCTGTTAGCGGAGGGGGCGACCGACGGCGTTTTCCAGCGCCGCGAAGGCCCGTTGTACGTCGTAAATCGCAGTGATGCGGTCGGTTTCGGCTCGTTCGTAATCGCCACGGGCCTGGACGAGGTCGACGATGCTGATGGCGCCGACGCGATAGCGCTCCTGTGCCAGCGTGAGGGCCGTGCGCGCCGTTGCCACATTCTGCTCCTGCAGGCCCACCGTCTGCTGCGCGGTGCTGAAGCTGAGGTACGCGGCGGTGACATCAGCGGTCACGCGCAACTCCTGCGCCCGTACGTTGTTCTCGGCGTTGCGCCGCTGCACCTGGGCCTGCTCGACCTGCTGCTCACGGCGGAAGCCGTTGAACACCGGCAGCGAGAAGCTGGCCGACAGGTTGTACGGCTGCCGCGTGAAATCGAACGGGTACTTACCCTGCGCGTCGCGGATGGCCTGCTCCTGCGCCGGCGTGAAGCTGATGAGCTCGCAGCCGGCCAGGTTGTTGGCCAGCCCGACGCGGGCGCGCACCTCTTCACTGCGGATGCAGGAGCTTCGAGCGCCGGTAGCAGAGGCC
>JBEILM010000334.1:0-2499 GCA_040379205.1 Gemmatimonas sp. | reverse complement strand
GTCCCGATCCAGCGCTGCCAGTGGCACAAGCGGGAGAACGTCCTGAGCTACCTGCCGAAGCGCCAGCACGCGCTCTGGCGTCGCAAGCTGCAGGCGGCATACGCCAAGCCCACCTACGCCGAGGTGCTGCGCGCCCTGCGGCAGCTCATCAAAGAACTCGAGCAGTCCAACGCCTCCGCCGCTCGCAGTCTTGAGGAGGGCCTGGAAGAAACGCTCACCCTGCATCGCCTCGAGGTGTTCACGAAATTGGGCATCAGCTTCAAAACCACGAACCTCATCGAGAGTGTCATGGCCCGTGTCGAAGCGAAGGTGCACCGCGTCACGCACTGGCGAACGAGTGATCAGAAGCAACGCTGGTGTGCCGCTACGCTCCTCGAGATCGAGAAGCAGTTTCGCAAAGTGAAAGGCCACCAACACCTCGGCTTGCTCCAAGCCGCCCTGCGTGGCACACTCTCGTCATCCCTCGCTGCCGCCTGAGCAGCATCCCTGAGGCACCAGCCAAGTTTCAACTAGCCTCGGGACATTCCCTTCCTCCATCGAGTACAGGTTCACTTCAAAAGCGAAAGACAAGTCATTGCCTTGGGGTGGCGAACCCTGGATGCGCCCGACTCTCCGCGTTCCTGTTAATCTCCAGCTTCTCTTGGCACGATCGCCTTAAGACCATTCATAGTTCGCCGAACTTGGCTCGTCAGCATTGCCCGACAAGGCGAGGGTGGGGGGAGCACTGCTCACTCAGAAGGCAAACCAGGGCATTTATGGAGAAGTTCCCCGACTCTCCCGCGTGTGAGTGTCAAGAGAGTCAACGTTTGGGCTTCTACTGCTCAGCTCCCCGTCGGGGCCGGCAGAATTAGCGCGACCGTTGCGATGGGCAACCAGTCGCGCGTAGATGCGCTCACGCAGTGCAAGGGTCGCGACATTCTGCCCGTAGTGCCGCTGCGCGGTCGTGACGAACCGGATGGCGCTGTACCTATGCTCGTGGTTGTGCCAGTGCACAAACGATTTCACCCTGGCCGACGCGTGCGCCAATTCCGTGAACGGCTCGCGCGGAAAGAGGGGACGGCACTCGGCCGTGCGAGAGAGTGCCTCTGAGAAGCTATTCACTTTGCTGACGCTGGGCCGACCGATCGAAGCCAGCACGCCCCGCCGCTTGAGGATCGCGGGTACGCGCGCGCCCTTCTTGGGCCCAACACTTTCGACGAGCACGACGAGGCTAGGCGGGTAGTGAGTGGCGGCGGCACATTTGGCGCGGAACGGGACGGCCGCGTACTCACTACTCTCCGTGGCCTCGCCGGTCCAGCCCACGATCTGCGGACTTCAGACCTCGAGGATCACATACCGGTACCAGAACACGCCGCGCACGGGACTGTCGAGGTACGTGATGGTCCAGATCCGCACTTGGTTCGGCCCCATCGCCTCGTGCGACGGCGTTGCCCGCCGCTGTGGTACCGCCGCTCGGCCGCGAGGGGCCAGCCGCTGGTCCGCACGCAGCACACGGTTCCTCGTCGACTCCGTGGCGACCTACTGCGCCGGCATCGGCAAGGCGCGGGATGATCTGATGCGGCGACAGGTCGCCGAAGGGGGCGCTGTTCACAGTCGCCAGCAGCGCCACCCGCTCGGCCGCCGTGAGTGTATCGGCCAGCCGCCGGCTCGGGCCGCGCCGTTTATCACTGGTCGCGTCGTGACGCCACCGTTCGTGTGCGCGGGGGCACTGACCCTGCGCGCCGCTCTCGCGGCCGCGCAACGAGCGCCTTCTGCCACGGCCTCCTTTGGGAG
This sequence comes from Gemmatimonas sp., assembly GCA_040379205.1. GTDB lineage: Bacteria > Gemmatimonadota > Gemmatimonadetes > Gemmatimonadales > Gemmatimonadaceae > Gemmatimonas. Next base: position 726 of record JBEILM010000334.1, on the reverse strand, counting down.
CGTGCGCATCAGCGTACGCTCGTCGGCGGGATGCCGTCGTCCGCCTCCACCAGACCGTCTGGACCTTCTTTGAAGCACCAGCAGCGCCGCTGCCTCGGCGAGCGCCCGCTCCTTCCTCGCCAGCTCGCGCTCGAGTTTCTGTACGGGCTTCGCCTCCGTCGACCGTGCCGCCTTCGGGCGCGCGAGCTACGCGTCCAGCGCCTGCGCGGCGGTCTGCCGCGACGCAGTTCGGTCCGTCATCTGCAGCCCCTCGCGGCATGGCCCCTACGCCACGGGGTTCCCGCTCCCACCGCGGGCGCGTCGGGTGCGGCACCCCTCCGGCGTCCGCCAACTGCGTGGTGCTGACCGCCTGCGGTCCTACTGATCGCTGCACCAGCCGCGCCGTGAACGCGACACGATACACTGGCCGGGCGCTGTCCGCCCCAACTCCCGACGCGTCCTACACGACCCATGCCCTTCCACCTCGTGCGACCAGTATCTCGACACTCACCGTTTCACCATACGGCGGATACAACGCTCGACACAGTCTAGCAGGGTGCTGAAAAAGTCGATCAGAAATCTGGCGTAACCGATGTGGTGTTGTAGACGGGGCGCGACTCTTTCTTGGGGCGTTCCGATGCGTGGTGCCGATCAGCCGCAGTCGACGATGTTCAGCTATGTGTCCGTTGAGGACCGCATTCCAGCCGATCATCCGCTGCGCGCGATGCACGCGCTGGTGCAGCCGAT
>JBEILM010000333.1:0-2511 GCA_040379205.1 Gemmatimonas sp. | reverse complement strand
GCGGACGGCGCCCTCGTCACTGCCGGCGACAGCGTCCAGTGGACCCCGGCCGTGGCTCGCACGTGGGTGAACGTGCGCTCGGACGCGAGCCGCGGCGGCGAAGTGGTGGGCGTCATCAAGCCGGCGTCGCGGGCCATGCTGGGCACCGATCGGGCCGGCTGGCGGCAGGTTCGCTCCGCAGACGTGAGCGGGTGGGTCGATCCGCGCCACTTCGAGCCGGACAGCCTGCGTACACGCGGTGAGTAAGCGGGGCCCTGGCGTCGCGCGCCGGGCCTTCACGCTGCTCGAAGTGCTCGTCGTGATCGTGGTGATCGCCGTTCTGGCCACCTTCGTGGCGCCGAACCTGTTCCGCAACGTCGACGACGCCAAGGTGGCGACGGCGCGGGCCCAGATCGAAAGCCTCGCCACCGCGCTCGACAGTTACCGGCTCGACCACGGCCGATACCCGACCACCGCCCAGGGGTTGGGCGCCCTCTGGCAGAAGCCCGCGATCGACCCGCCCGCCAACTGGACCGAGCCGTATCTCCGCAAGGCCGTGCCCGATGATCCGTGGGGGCGCCCGTACGTGTACGTCGCGCCGGGGCGTGTGAATCCGACGAGCTTCGACCTCCTCTCGTACGGCGCCGACGGGCAGCCGAGCGGGGAGGGCGACGACGCCGACATTCTGAGTTGGAAGTAGGCGCGCGTTTTCGGGTGAGGGAACGCCGGACGCCCCTGTAGGGACGTGACGGCCGATTTCCACGGCTTCCCCGACTTCGTTCGGGAAAGGAAACGACGAATCTCAGCGTATGATGCGCAATACTTCTGACCCTTTCCCGGACATGCCATGATTTCCGCGACTGCCGAACATGCCGTGCGTGCCGTGCTGTTTCTCGCTCGCCACGAGAGCGCCCGGGCCCTGTCGGCGGATGCAATCGCCGCCGAACTCGGGGCGCCGCGCAACTACCTGGCCAAGACGCTCAACGCCCTCGCCAAGGCCGGCATCGTGCATAGTGCACGCGGGGCTGCCGGTGGCTTCACGCTGGCCATCGCGCCGGACAAGTTGACGCTCGCGCGCGTCATCAGCCCGTTCGATGATCAGGCGCGGACGCCCGCGTGCCTGTTGAAGAACCGGGCCTGCGATCCGCTGACCCCCTGCGGTGTACACGCGCGCTGGACGGCCATCATCGGCCACGCCGCGTCGCAGTTCGAGAAGACCACCGTCGCCGATCTGCTGCGCGATACGCAGATCGAAGCACCGCGGCCGTTCGTCCGCCCGCCGACGATGCTGGGGGAGAACATCGGACCGCGGCGGCATATGTTCGCCTGAGGTGCGCGTGCTGCCGGTTCTGGCCCGTTGAAGGGGGCGCCACCGGAGGCTACCGTGCGGCATGACGGCAACCTCGGCGTGGCGCACCCGGCTGGCAGATGCCCTTCCCCGTGGGCAATGGCGCACGCGATTTGCGCCGGCGCCCACGGGCTATCTGCATCTCGGTCACTTGGTGAACGCGATGCATGTCTGGGGCATCGCCCGCGCGCACGGCGGCCAGGTGCTGCTTCGCCTCGAGGACCACGACCGGACGCGCTGCCGCCCCGCATACGAAGCGGCGCTGCTGGAGGACCTCGACTGGCTGGCGCTCGAGCCCGATCTGTGGGCGACGGCGTCCTTCCGCTCCGAGGCCGACGCGCATCCGGCGCGCCAGTCGAATCAGTCGGCGCGCTACACGGCGGCGCTGGCCTCGCTGGAGGCGCAGGGGCTGGTGTACCCGTGCCGGTGCACGCGCCGCGACATTGCGGCCGTGGTGCCGCACGCCCCCGGTGAGGAGCCCCGCTATCCCGGTACCTGCCGCACGGCCGCGGTGCCGGCTGGCGAGACGTTCGCGCGCCGCGTGGCGCTGGCATCGGCGAGCTTCACGTTCACCGACCTGCGGCTCGGACCCCTGACGCAGGCGCCGTGGCAGCAATGCGGGGATGTGCTGGCGCGCGACCGCCATGCCCAGTTCACGTATCAGTTCGCGGTGGTCGTCGACGACCTCACGCACGGCGTCGACGTGGTCATCCGCGGCGAGGATCTGCTGGCCAGCACGGGTCGGCAGTTGCAGCTTGGCGCGCTGCTCGGGCGGCCGTCGGCGCCGCGGGTGCTGCACCATGTGCTGCTCGTACATGCCGACGGCAGCAAGTTGAGCAAGGCCCGGCACGACACCGCCATACGCGACTTGCGGGCGGCGGGGGCGACGGCCGCCGAGCTGTTCGGGTTGGCGGCGGCGCGCGCCGGGCTGCAAACAGCGCCTCGACCGTTGCCGGCCGAGGCGCTGCCCGAACTCTTTCGCTAGGCGTGTCGGTCGGGACACGTCAGCGTACGGGTCTGTCCCCAGTCTAGTTGAAAGTTGGGTGGTGCCTCCATACTGAAGCGTTGATCCGTGCCAGGATTCGCGCCGCAATAGGAGACACCCCCCGTGCCAAGAGTACGAACGAAGTCGCCGGTTCACCAGTCGCCGACCCCCACCCCCAGCGCGGCGCCGGCGCCCGTCG
>JBEILM010000332.1:0-2511 GCA_040379205.1 Gemmatimonas sp. | reverse complement strand
TCGCCAATCAAGCTTATCAGGAGTGGAAAGCACAGGCACGGCAACTGGAAGCCCTGCGCCAAGAATTACAAACCAACTTCAGCGACACCCTCTCCCGACAAGTCCGGCAACAAGAAGCCGCCCTCAGCGAACAAGCGGAAACTCTCGTGGAAAAATACCCCGAATTAGCCGATTTACTGGAAATTACCCCCACCGACCTCGCCCAACTGCAAGCCAACCTACCTTCGATCGAGGGCCGCCCGAGGCCGATCTCGAGCATCGCGCGCGCCCATGCCGCCTGCGTCGACTCGCTCGGTCCGCCTCGACGCGCGCCACGCGCAGCCCCGTCGCCCGAGCTCGGCACGCCGAAGCTCGACAGCAGGAGCTTCATCTCGTGTCCGCCGTAGCCGTCGATCATCGAGGCGGTCGAAAGAAGGTCGCGCACGCTGTCGCCGTGCGCGCCCTCGACGACGCGCAGTCCGGTCGCCGCGACGGGAAGGCTCTCGCTCACCATGCGCTGCAGGAACGCCACGGGCCACGCGGCGCCCGACGCTCCGCCCCACTCCTCGCCCGAGGGCGAGAGCAGCTCGACGACGACCTTCGGCGCGGGCTTCGCGCTGCGCGTCGCGACCACCGCCGTGCGCAGCCAGTCGAACATCTGCTCGAGGCCGACAGGCGCCCAGCCCGGCAGATTCGCGCCGCTCGCGGCGATCACAAGCCCCACGCGCGGATAGCGCGCGACGACGGAGCTCGCCTGCGCGTAGACGAGATCGCGGAAGCGCTTCGCATCGCGCAGCGCCGACACCGCATGGTTCGGAAGCGCCGCGGGCCGTCCATCGCGCAGAGAGAAGTCGACGAGCGGCCCGAGCACCACGAACTTCTGCTGCGACGCGGCCCACTGCACCCAGGCGTCGACGCGTGAGAAGTCGCGCTTTCCCTCGGACAGCTCGATCTCGCGCCACGGCGTGCGGATGACGAGGATGTCGAACTGCTTCGCGGCGGCGCACGCCGCCGGCGTCGGCGCGGGCGCCGGATCGATGCACACGCCGAGCGTCGCGGGGCTGGCGGCCTTGCGCCGGAAGCGCTGCGCGAGCAGGAACTCGGCGTGGCGCCGCGCGAGCAGCTCGCATGCCTCGAGGCCCATCTGCACCGCCTCGCGCGCAAGCCGCTCGGCCTCGCGCGGGTCGTCGGCGCGCAGCGCGGCGCGGAACCGCCCGCGCGCGTCCTCCCAGATCGCGCCCGAATCGCTCGACAGCGCCGGACGCCACATCTGCCACTTCTCGCAGCGCTCGAGCCACTGCTTGATCACCCAGCGCGCGACCTCGACGAACAGCTCGTACGGTTCGTCGCGCTCGGGAAGCAGGCAGGTCTGGACGACCAGACGGTCCTCGGAGCCGCCGCCTGCTCCGCCGGCCCCGCCGACCTTCGCGAGCAGCCCGAGCGCGGCATGGCGGCCCCCCTCGAGCGTGCAGACGACGCTGCCGCCATCGCGACGCACCGAACCGCGCATCGTGCGGCCCTCGGCGTCGACGAGGTGGCCCGACCGCACGGTCCACTCGGGAGTGGACCCGTCGGGGCCGTGCGGATCATGGACTCGAAACTGCAGCATGTGCCTGTTGCCGTGAGTGACCTGCATTTGCGCGACCTGCGCGAGGCGTCCCTGCGTCTCGTTCGCGGCCCCCGCCGCTGGCGGCGGCTGCGCACGCGCACGCTCGACAGAGGCGCGACCTCTCCCGATTCGACCCTCGCAGCCGTGGATCTTGACGCGCGGATCAACGGCGCTTCGCGAGGTCCGCGCGCGGGGCGCGGAGTGTAACCTGTCGCGCGATGCCTTCCCCGACTTCGTGCACTCTTTCGGACGCGGTCTTCCGAACCGATCTCGCGCTGCCCGGCCGCCGCCAGGGCAAGGTTCGCGATGTCTACCGAACCGCCGACGACCCGGCCGCGCCGCTTCTGATCGTGGCGACCGACCGCCTGAGCGCGTTCGATGTCGTGATGCCCACGCCCGTGCCGGGCAAGGGTCGGCTGCTCACGGAGATGAGCCTGGGCTGGTTCGCGTTCCTGCGCGGACTGCGGCTTGTCGGAGATCATGTGCTCGGCACCGATCTCGCGGGAATCCCGGCGCTCTCCGCGGGCGACCGCGCAGCGCTCGGAGGCAGGTCGATGCTCTGCCGCGCGGCGCGCGTCGTGCCGATCGAATGCGTCGCGCGCGGCTACCTCGCCGGCAGCGGCTGGAACGAGTACCGCGCGAGCGGCACGGTCTGCGGCATCGCGCTGCCGCCGGGGCTTCGCCAGTGCGACCGCCTGCCCGAGCCGATCTTCACCCCGGCGATCAAGGCCGAGGAAGGCCACGACGAGAATGTCAGCTTCGAGCGCGCGTCGGAGCTCGTGGGGGCGGAACTGATGGCGCGGCTGCGCGAGCTCACGCTTGCGATCTATTCGGCGGCGGCCGGGTACGCGGCGAGCCGCGGCGTGATCCTCGCGGACACGAAGTTCGAGTTCGGCTTCGCGCTCGGCGCGGATGGCCGACCG
>JBEILM010000331.1:0-2528 GCA_040379205.1 Gemmatimonas sp. | reverse complement strand
CCGGCCCGCACCCGCTGCCCGTCTTCCGCCTCGACCCGAATGGTGACAGCCGGATCGAGCTGCTGGAACGCCTCGATGGCCATCGGAATGCCGGCGATCACCCCGTCGCGGCGGGCCACCACGGCGCTGCGCACGTGGCGCGTGCTCACCACCGTGGCCAGTGTGGAGACGTCGTTGAACGCCTGATCTTCGTGCAAGGCCACCCGCACCTGCTCCGTGACCTCGGCCGCGCTGAGCGGGAAGGCGAGTCGCGACACCGGGACCGCGGGCGTACCCAGTGGGGTGATCGTCCGGGGAATCGGCGTCCCCAGCGGCGGGGTCGTCGGACGGAGGGGCGGGTGGAAGGCGTTCATTCGCCGGGATCCTCAGGGCCAAAGGGGCTGACACCGGAACTGCCACCGATCGACACCATGCGCTCGATGGCCGTGCGGGCACGGGCCGCGATGTCGTCGGGCACCGTGATGCGATGCTGCCCGTAGCGCAGCGCATCGCGCACCTTCTCGAGCGTCGTCACCTTCATGTACGCACACTGCGCGCGATCGTTCGCGGCAATGAAATGCTTGGTGGGATTCGCGCGCCGGAGCCGGTGCAGGATGCCGATCTCCGTGGCGACGATGAACGTCTCCTGTGTGGTCTGCGCCGGCCGGTTGATCATCCCCTCGGTGGAGAGGATGTGCACGTTGTCGGGGTTGATGGCCCCGGCGCTCATCGCCTCCACCACCGGTGTGGCGCAGCCGCACTCGGGGTGAATGAGGAATTCCGCCCCCGGGTGCCGCGCCCGCATGTTCTCGATGTGCTCGGGGTCGATGCCGGCGTGCACATGACATTCACCCATCCACACGTGGATGTTGTCACGCCCCGTCTCCCGGCGCACATGGGCGCCGAGGAACATGTCGGGGAGGAAGAGGATCTCCTTGTCGGCGGGAATCGCGTTCACCACGTCCACCGCGTTCCCCGACGTGCAGCAGTAGTCGCTCTCGGCCTTCACTTCGGCCGTCGTGTTCACATAGGCCACCACCACCGCGCCCGGATGCTCCGCCTTCCAGGCGCGTAGCTGGTCGGCATCGATGGTGCTGGCCAGCGAGCAGCCGGCGGCGAGATCGGGGAGCAGCACGGTCTTCTGCGGCGACAGGATCGCCGCCGTTTCGGCCATGAAGTGCACGCCGCAGAACACGATCACGTCGGCGCTCGTCTTGGCCGCCTCGCGCGAGAGCCCGAGCGAGTCGCCCACGAAGTCGGCCACGTCCTGGATTTCGGGGCGCTCGTAGTTGTGGGCGAGGATGACCGCGTTGTTCGCCTTGGCGAGATCGCGGATTTCGCTGGCGAGGGCGGGATCGTAATGGGCTTCGAGGATGGTCATGACGGTGCGGTTACCACGTGATGTGCCGGTCCTGCCACTTGCGGCGGGTCTTGGGAAAATCGCTCCGGAAGTGTCCTCCCCGCGACTCCTTGCGCAGCAGGGCGGCCTCGGCCACGAGGGTGGCCGTCGTCAGAAGGTTTCGTTCCTCGGTGGCGCCTGGCGTCAGGCGCTCCCCGATCTGCTCGAGAGCCGCGAGGCAGCGGCGCAGACCGGGCGCGGTGCGGGCGATGGACGCATGGTCCCACATGACCTGCCGGATTTCGTCGGCGGCCACCTGCGCCGCCCCGCGATCGTCGAGCGGCGGCACGGCCCAAGCCTCCGGGGCCGGAGCCGGGAGATCGAGCGGCGTCTGCACGAGATCGCGCGCCACCCGTTCGGCGAACACCAGCCCCTCGAGCAGGGAGTTGGAGGCCAACCGGTTGGCGCCGTGCACACCGGTACGCGCCACCTCGCCCACCGCGTAGAGCCGCGGCAGGCTCGACCGGCCGGCCAGGTCGGTGACCACGCCGCCCATCATGTAGTGTGCCGCCGGGGTGACCGGGATGGGCTCGCAGCTGGGGTCGATACCACGCGCCCGACACAGCTGGTAGATGCCCGGAAACCGGGTCTGGAAACCGTCTCCCAGCTTCGTGGCGTCGAGGAACACCCGGCCGTGGGCCTGCTGCTCGCGGAAGATCTCGCGGGCCACCACGTCGCGCGGCGCCAGCTCGGCCAGCCGGTGCCGCTTGGGCATGAAGCGCTGCCCCCGGCCGTTGAGCAGGATCGCCCCCTCGCCGCGCACCGCCTCGGAGATGAGCACCAGCGGATTTTCCGGCGTATCGAGAGCCGTGGGGTGGAACTGCACGAACTCCATGTCGGCCAGCCGCGCCCCGGCCCGGTGGGCGATGGCGAACCCGTCGCCCGTCGCGACCTGCGGATTGGTGGTGTAGCGATAGATCTGGCCGCAGCCGCCCGTGGCCAGCACGGTGGCATCGGCCAGGATCTCCACCGGGCGCCCGGCGATGGACGCCCGCACCCCGGCGCAGTGCACCCCGAACTCGTCTTCCACCAGCAGCAGGTCGAGCACTCGGGCCGTCTCCTGTACCGTGATGGCGGCCGACTCCCGGACCTTGGCCACCAGCGTCCGCGCCACCTCGGCGCCGGTCTGGTCGCCGTGGGCGTGCACGAT
>JBEILM010000330.1:0-2534 GCA_040379205.1 Gemmatimonas sp. | reverse complement strand
CGGAGCGTAGTCATCCTGCTCCTGACCGGGAACAGGGGCGTCGTCGAGCGCCATCCACGCCAAGGCAAGCGCAATCACGCGGTCGCCGTGATTCTCCCTTGCCCCGGTGCTTTCATCCCGCAATCTGCCGGGAATTACTCGCCCGTTTCCGTCAAGCACATACGCCAGCATCTCGTCCAGCGTTCCCGTGCAGTGCACGATCACCTCGCCCTGCTGCACCGCACGCGACAGGTTGCCGAGCAGGATCCGCTTCGTGCTCTCGCTCGACACCCAGCCGACCCGATCCACGATCCCGTGCGTGCTCTTGCCCTCGCGCCGAGGCTTCCAGACCCGGTGGAAACGCTGCGCCTCGAAGTCGCGCTGGAGGCTCTGGCCGGGGCCGTTCACCTCCCACGCCACCACCGACTCCCTGAACGCCCCACGGCACACGTCCGCCACCTCCGCCGCAAGATCCGCAGGGGTGATGTTGGCGTCCACCATCATCGCCACCAGCCGCTTGTCCGACGCATCCACCACCGCCACCGCGCTGGCGTGGTTCCCCGTCCCGTAGGCCGGATCCATCCCGACCGCATACGACCCCACCTCGATGTCCCCCCACAGCCGCCAACGCCCGGTCGGGCTGTCCACCCACCGCCCCTTCACCCAGTTCGCCCGACGCGGCTCACGCCCGAACTCCCGCCTGTGCGCCGTGATCGACACGCTGGGGAAGAACGCCGCGCCAGCACCCATCGCCTCCGCGAACACGTTCTGGGCCAGATCGACCTTGTCGCGCTTGCGCAACTGATCCGACAGCCACGGCGTCCAGACGTAAGTGCCGCCAGTGACGCCAGTTACGGTGCCGTCGAAGTCAACCCGCGTCTCCGCGCCCACCGCCTTCTCCGGGTGGTGGTAGTACAGCATCTCGACCAGTTCAGGGTTCCCCGTCCCACGCGCCTCCGACACCAACTTGTCGTACCGCGTCCCGAACCCAATGGGCGTGGACAAGGCAATGCGGCAAGACGTCGTGTCCGACGCCGACCGCCACGCAGCGTCATCGTCCTCCAGCGCCGCGAACTCGTCGAACAGCACGAACGTCCGCCGACCACCACGGCCAATGTGCGCACCGCTCGCCTGACCCGCGATCGTCGCCCCGCTGGTCGGATGCCGCAAGACCATGTGCTGCCGATAACTGCCACCCTTGCGCATCTGGTCAGGATGGGCAGGCAACAGCCAGTGCGGCTGACTCCCGAGGATGTAATCGACCTTCCAGAACAGGCTGTCAGGGTCGCCCGTCCGATCCACGTTGTCCTCCACGCGGCTCACCAGAAGGCTCTGCCACCCATGGAACAGCCAGCCCCACGCGGCAAGGCCAACCACCAGCCACGACGCACCCATGTCGCGGCTCTTGCGGATCACCACGTCGCGCCCGTCCTTCACGCAGGCTGCAATCCGCCTGACCGCACCAACCTGCACAGGCCACGGGATGAACGGCACGTCACGGATCTCCGCAGGACGCTCTCGACCGTCCGCACCCGTTTCCTTGATCCGGTAAGTCCAAGCCGTCAACGCCAGCCACGTCGCAGGATCCTCCTTGAACAAGGCGTAGAGATCACGGCGCTCGCTCTCGCTCGCGCCGTCCACGACGAATTTGCGCAAGGCCATCAGATCCGCGATGTCCGTGGGCCATGGGGGTGGGGGATCCGGATGGAGGGAAGTGGGGGGGGATCCGTTTGAGGGGGTACCCCCGGGGGTGAGAAAGAGAGGGGGGTGGGACTCCGACGACGACGACGGCCCGGGGGATCCGGACTGCGAACCCCCCACCCCCCCTGCGCTTGACCCCCCGCCGCCCCCCTCCCCCCTGCGCGGTCGCCCCCGCGGGCGGGGCGGTTCGCCCCGCGCCTTCCGCGCCTTCGCCTCCGCCTTCGCCACCGCGCTCCGCTCCGCCGCTACGCGCCGCTCCGCCGCCCACCGGACGAGATCGTCCGCGTTCGGGTTGCCGCCGGGGTGCGCGGACAGCCACGCGTCCCACGCCGCGCCGCCCGCCTTCCGGGCAGCGGCACGGTCGCGGCGGAATTCGCCGTCTTCGCCGGGGCGCATGATCGGGGCGCGGACGCGCCGGACGCGGTCAGCCATCGCCGCTACCCCCATCGGAAGTTCCGCTAGGCGCATCGGGCGCGGGCAGGGCGGCCACTGGCCGCCGCGCCGCCGCCGCGAACCGGGCGAGCATCTCCGCCGCCCGCGATGCGCTTCCATCCTCTAGCCGCACCGCGCCGCCGTTCGCGCCCGTCACCTCGACCCGGGCGGAGTCGCGGTACTGGGCAGGTCGCAGGGCGCGGAGCCGCATCTGCAGGGCTTGGATCTGCGCCGTGGTCGCCGTCACCGCGCCGGACGCGATCGCGTCCGCGGTGACCTCGTGCCGCTCCGCCAGTTCGGACGCGAGCGCGGCCCGCGCCCGCCGGAACTCCGGGCAAGTCTCTTCCCAGTGGCAAACGGTGCCGTAGGGAACACCCGCGTCCGCGTGCGCGTCCCGCCATGCGCCGATCTGCCCCTCCATG